>NZ_NAST01000013.1 GCF_002142215.1 Gilliamella sp. N-G2 | reverse complement strand
TTTTAATTTACTTCACAATTTCTTGTTTCAGTTTGCTGTCTCAAGGGCTGCGTATACTACGCTACACCTTTTTATTCGTCAAGATCTTTTTTTAAAATTTTTGACCTTGCTCACTAACACGACCTTTATCTGCCTGTCGCTGACACCGTGTCAGTGGATGCGCATTATAGGCACTTCTTTTTTTTTCGCAAGTGAAAAATAATACTTAGAAGTCCGTTTGTTTTTTATTTGTTCAGCTACAATATTGGTATATTTGTTATGAAGTACAATATGTTATTATAAACACTCTAAAAAAAGAAATTTACTGTTAGAAACATTTATTAATATTTTCAATCATAGATAACTTAAACTCTTTGTCAAAATCATTTAGCTATGACTCTTCAAAATATTAACGATTACCTCCTATTAAATATTTTGCTTTATCATTGAATACTAATTTAATGATATATGCTACCAGAATACTTATTGCCAAAGTACATATTAAAAAGCTAATAGCGCCAAGTGACGCTAATTGACCATTATCTGTTTTGATAATATATCCAAAAGGTGAATTAACCAATTGCGTTTCTAAAAATATCACAATAATTTCATGAATAAAATAAATTGGAAAACTAACATTTGCCATGAATGAAAAAAACTTATATGTTTTGCCTTCATTATTTTTGTGGTTCAAATCATCCAAAAAATAAAGTGCTAAAATAAATAAAATAATCTTTTGTAATGTATCGTAATAAAGTTTTTCAACGCAGAGATGATCAAGGTAGCGATAAGCAAATGGAATAAAAAAACATAAACCAAAAAAGAAAATCACTAGCAATAAATTATTTTTAACTAGTTGCATAATTTTTTCATAGTTCTGTTTTATCATCATACCGGTTAAATAAACTGGTCCATAATGCAACAAATTTAATAACGGCTTGGTATAATCAGGTTTAGTAAACATGACTACCCAAAACATTGATATCAGACCAATAACAATCAAACTCTTTTGAGACCAAGAATATAGTAAAGGACTAATCGCAAAAACCATGATAATCATTGGCATAAACCACAATGGTAACAATTGCGTTCCGGTTAACATCATTTTGGCAATAGAACCAAATGCACTTGGTTCAGTAAATGAATAAAAAGGTAAACTAGATAAAGACTGATAATGAAAGTAAAAAAAACAGAAGATTGATACCGATATATATGGGCATACAACTGTTTTGAATTTAGATAGATAATATTCCTTTACCTTATATTTGTATGTTAAATGTTGAAATAAAAAACCCGCAATTAGAACAAAAAAAGTGGTGAAGTTAAAAGCAAATAAATTCAAAAAAGAAAATAAATAACTATTAGCGATTAAATTACTATTTTTAAAAACACCTAAGCAATGGCTAAAAACGATCATAATGATAGCTACGCCACGCAATACATGGATAGAATGAATTTTTTGAGGTTTGATTGTTGCCATTTTAATACAAAAAATATAACGAAGGAAATTTAGCATACATTATCATAAAATCTGCTAAGAAAAACTAAGATTATTATAGAAAAGTAATAAAATATTTCTTGACAAAAGCGGGAGAGAATAAAAAAAGATTTATGTATAAAACTGATTTTAATTAATTAGTTAATTTATTCTTAGCAAACGAACATAAAGGTATAATTTCACGTTTTTCTTGTCGTAACTTTTTAACCACAAGTTCAAGTAGCTTGTCTGCAATACCTTGACCTCGATAAACAGAATCAGTATATGTATGATTAATCGTTGCCTTATCTTGCCCAATTCGAGTAAATGTCATTTCAGCTATTACTTGATTATTATCATTACAAACATAAAAACGGTCATTATCTTGCTTATATTGTAATGTCATAAAAACCTCAAAATTATATCAAAATTAATAAAATATGAACGGAAGAATATGTTGAAATTCATTGATAAAAAATCTTTATAAGATCAATAGTGTGAATAATTGATATCTAATTAAAATTTAGCACTATCAATTATTCACATCATACTCGATTATCAATTTTAAAATTTTTAAAATAAACGTTTTGCAGTATTATAAAGGTCCATATCAAATGGTCTTTTCATATTATTAATCGCATCAATAATATCATGATGCACTAATTTACCATTTTGGATGCCGACACAACGTCCTGCATGACCATTAATAAGTAATTCAACGGCATAAGCCCCCATGCGCGAACCTAAAATTCGGTCATAAGGCACTGGTGAACCACCGCGTTGTACATGTCCCAAAATCGTTGCTCGAGTTTCATGATGAACTGCAGCTTCAATATCTTTGGCCAATTGATTTACATCACACATATGTTCAGTAACAGTGACAATCGCATGTTTTTTCCCTTTAGCAAAACCTAATTTTATTTCTTCAATTAAGTCTTCTTTAGTATATGAAACTTCAGGGATAATCATAAATTCACAACCACCAGCCACTGATGCACTTAATGTCAAATCGCCACAATCACGCCCCATAACCTCAATCACAGAAATTCGATGATGTGAAGAACAAGTGTCTCTTAATCTATCTATAGATTCAACCACTGTACTTAGTGCAGTAAAATAACCAATAGTATAGTCAGTTCCACGGATATCATTATCAATAGTGCCAGGTAAACCAATACATGGAAAACCTTCTTCAGTTAATCGCATAGCCCCCATATATGAACCATCACCACCGATAACGACCAAAGCATCAATTTGATGTTTCTTTAAATTGTCAATGCCTTTTTTTCTAACTTCTTGGTTTTTAAACTCAGGAAATCTTGCTGATCCTAAAAACGTCCCACCTCGAGTGATAATGTCTGAAACACTAGAGCGCTCCAACTTAACAATGTGATCTTCACAAAGTCCCAAATAACCATCATAGATACCGAAAACATCTAAGCCTTCAGTTAACGCAGTTCTCACAACTCCACGAATAGCTGCATTCATCCCTGGTGCATCACCACCACTGGTTAAAATACCTATTTTTTTTATCATAAAAAATAACTCCAATTTATAAACCTTTGGCTATTATAAGGTCATAATAATTAACTAACAATATAAAGTTTAGGAGCTGTTTTGAATAGTTTTTCTACTGATTCATTTCTAGCGGAACAACAGAAACAGGATCTTGATGAATAATTACTGTTGCAGGAGCAAATTCTTGAGCAATATGTTTCTCAATCGTATCGGCGACTGCATGAGCTTTGATTAAAGGCATATCATCGTCTAATTCAAGATGTAACTGTATAAATTTTAACGGACCAGCTTGTCGAGTTTTCAAATCATGAAAACCATGTACATTTGAGTATGAACGAACAATTTCACAAATTTTTTGGTTATCACTTTCTGACAAAGCTTTATCTAATAAGTCTTGAATTGCACTATAGGCTATTTTATAAGCATTATAAAAAATATATAACGCAATAAAAAAGGCAAAACAAGCGTCAGCATAAGTAATACCGTACCAACTTAAAAAGAGAGCTACAATAACCGCAATATTCATAAACATATCAGAAGAATAGTGCAACATATCAGCTTCAATTGCTTTACTTTTAGTCTGTTTTATTACATATTTTTGATATAGAACTAATACACCTGTCACAATAACTGAAATCACAGATACGGCAATACCTAGTAGAGGTGAGGCTATTGCTTCAGGATGAATAATAGATTTAATACTTGAAATTAACAAAATAGTTGCAGAACCAATAATAAAGGTGCTTTGTGCTAATGCAGCTAACGATTCGGCTTTTCCGTGCCCAAAAGTGTGATCATCATCAGCCGGTTTTAATGCATAACGAACTAAGAAAAAGTTAAGTCCAGATGCAAGTAAATCAATACTTGAATCTAAAAGAGAGGCAAACAAACTCATCGAGCCAGTAAACCAGCACGTAAGTAATTTTATAATAATTAGGAAAACAGAAATTAAAACAGCACTTAGTGTTGCCCTTTTAATTAACTTTTCGTACAAATGTGATTTTGACATTTGTTACCTATTTATTGGTAGGATGCTATCCCTTGTGGTAGAACCAATTGTGCAGCAACTTGAGCTGCAGCCTTTTTATCTAATAGAATTTCAATAATTTTCAATGCAAAATCAATAGACGTTGCAGGACCTTGACTGGTAATGATTCTATTTTGTGCATCAAAATAAACTCTATCCGATTTCCAATTTTTAATTGTATCTTTGGTAGTTGGATAACCAGTCATATAAGCATTTGGGAATAAATTGTGATGTTGCAAAACCATTGCTGGAGTTGCACAAATGGCAGCAATCAAATTGCCGGCTTGATGTGATTGTTTTAATTTTTTAATTAATTGCTGGGAGTCACGAAAGTTTTCCGCACCTTTTAATCCACCAGGTAAAATAATCACATCAAATTCAAGATTATTAACTTCTGAAAATACCTTTTGGGCTAAGATAGTTACTCCACGAGAACATTTAATTTGTCTATCTTCGGTGATGCTAGCATAAGTGACATTTATTCCGGCTCGAGTTAATAGGTCAATAGTTGTAACAGCTTCGGTTTCCTCACAGCCATTCGATAAAAATACTAATGCTTGCTTTGTCATATTACACTCCTTTTTATCTAATAGCTGTGTTTAAACAGCGTCAAAAATTAAAACTATTTTACTCGTTCGATATTAGCGCCCAATTTTCTAAGCTTCTCTTCAATATTATCATAACCACGATCAATATGGTAAATACGATCAACAACTGTCGAACCTTCAGCAATACATCCAGCTAAAACTAAACTTGCTGAAGCTCGTAAATCAGTCGCCATAACTTGAGTACCACTAAGTTTTTCAACACCATGTGTAATTAAAGTATTACCTTCGATTTCGCCATGAGCCCCCATACGAATAAGCTCTGGCACATGCATAAAGCGATTTTCAAAAATCGTTTCTTTGATAATTCCAGTTCCTTCTGCCACCATGTTTAATAATGAAAACTGGGCTTGCATATCCGTTGGGAACCCTGGATGTGGTGCAGTATGAATATTTACAGCTTTTGCTCGTTTGCCTTGCATATCTAAACAAATCCAATCTTCACCTGTTTCAATATTAGCACCAGCTTCCTTCAATTTTGATAGCACAGCATCTAATAAATTTGGATCAGTTTTACGACAAGTTATTTTACCTCTTGAAATAGCAGCTGCAACCAAAAATGTTCCTGTTTCAATACGATCAGAAACAACCTCGTGTACGCCACCACCCAGACTAGTGACACCTTCAATTTCAATACGCATCGTGCCAACCCCGGTAATTTTAGCACCTAGCATATTTAAGAATTTTGCAGTATCAACAATTTCAGGCTCACAAGCTGCATTTTCTATTATAGTTTTACCTTCAGCTAAGGTTGCTGCGCACATAATTGTTACTGTCGCTCCAACACTCACCTTATCCATAACAATGTGAGCACCTTTTAAACGACCATTAACTGAGGCTTTAACATATCCTTCATCTAAAGTGATTGTCGCACCTAACTGTTGTAAACCTGTAATATGCAAATCTACAGGTCTTGCACCTATAGCACATCCGCCCGGTAATGAAACTTGCCCTTGCCCAAATCGAGCAACCAGTGGACCTAAAGCCCAAATTGATGCACGCATGGTTTTGACGAGTTCATAAGGTGCACAATAATTGTCAATTTGGCCAGCATCAAGATGAATAGAACCGTTACGTTGGTATTTCACGCCTAATTGCGCAAGCAATTCAAGTGTTGTATCGATATCTTTTAATTTGGGAACATTTTGCAACTCAACTGGTTTTTCAGCCAAAATTGCAGCAAATAAAATAGGTAGCGCAGCATTTTTAGCGCCAGAAATGACAACTTCCCCATTTAAAGAAGTAGGGCCAGTAACGTGAAACTTTTCCATTGTTAACTCTTATTCATTTTAAATGGCCGTTATTATAGAAGTTATTTATCAATAGATAAATGAATTTTACCAAAATATAATGACTAATTTATCTTCACTAAAACAACCCAACACAATTTCAATTATTTGATATACCTCTTTTATTTTTCCTAAATTTTATTTAATAAATTAGATTAAAATTATTATTAATCAGAGATTGACTCACTTCACATCGACATTTATAGTGAGATTGATATCTTTGAAAATATCAACTGTTTAAAAATAAAATAATTTTAACTGCTTTGTTTAATAAAAGAGATAAATATGTTTGACTCAATCGCTAAAGCTGGAAAATATTTAGGTCAAGCAGCCAAACTAATGGTTGGGATTCCCGATTACGATACGTATGTACAACATATGAAACTAACTCATCCAGAACAAACACCTATGACTTATGAGGAGTTTTTTAAAGAACGACAAGATGCTCGTTATGGTGGTAAAGGTGGCTTTAAGTGTTGTTAAATAGAAAGGAATAGTTTATGACACAAGATATTAGTACTTCCTTGTTACCAGTCACCTTATTAACTGGTTTTCTCGGCTCAGGAAAAACAACTCTCATCAATTACCTGCTTGAAAATAATCACAATGAAAAAATAATGATTATTGAAAATGAATTTGGTCCAGTAAATCTTGATAGCAACTTACTTACACCAAATCATGATATTCAAATTGTTGAAATGACCAATGGTTGCATTTGTTGTACTGTGCAAGGTGAATTGACCAAAGCTCTCCATCAATTGCACGCAGAAAGACAAGCTGGTAAATTGCAATTTGATAGACTTATTATTGAAACCACTGGTCTTGCCGACCCGGCACCTATTATTCAAACTTTTTTTATTGATGAGCTAATTAGAGAAACCATTAGACTTGATGCAATTATTACGATTGTTGATTCTCAACATATTTTGCAACATTTAAATGAACATCGAGTTGCCGTTTCTCAAATTGGTTTTGCCGATCGTATTATTTTATCTAAAACCGACTGCATCACCGAACAACAACAAATTGAAATTCTAAATCGCCTTCAAAAAATTAATAGTAAAGCAACTATCTATCAAGCGATTAATGGTAAAATTGCAAAATCACAATGGTTAGATATCCATGCTTTTGATTTAGATGAGGAATTAGTTCTTAATAAAGGTTTTTTTATTGTTAATCCATCCAAACATTTAGAAACTAATTTTAAAACAATTCCATATCAAACCTCATCTTGGAATGATGATATATGTTCCTATCTTTTTGAAGCTGGAGAGCTTGATCTTAAAAAGATTGGCTCATTTATGGAAAATCTAGTTGAAAAATACGGCAATGATATGCTGCGCTATAAAGGAATACTTGCAATAAAAGACAATAACCAAAGGCTCATTGTTCAAGGAGTCCATAAAATTGTCGGTTTTGATTACGGTTCTCCATGGCAACAAGCTTCCAAAAAAATATCTCGCTTAGTTGTGATTAGTCGAACTTTACCATTTGATGAATTAAATAAGGAATTTTTACAGACAGTAGCAAATTAACTGATCACAATTAATTAAAATTGACTAAAAAACCCCTTTCCTCAAAATTTTTTAGTAAAATCGAATAAATCTTCGATTTTACTATTAACTGCCTTTTTATCGAATGTGGTAAAATGGTCAACTTTCAACCAAATAAAATAGACAACACAAGAATATGGATTACGATATTGCCATCATTGGACTTGGACCTGCTGGTAGCACGCTCGCTCGGTTACTTAGCCCATCTTTTAAGATCATTGCATTAGATAAAAAACATCAAGCTGGTGATGAAGGTTTTCATAAACCATGTGGTGGCTTATTGGCTAATGATGCACAGAAAGCGTTTGTAAGACAAAAGCTAAATTTACCATTGGATATATTAACTGATCCGCAAATTTTCAGCGTAAAAACCATCGATCTGCAAACTAAACTGATCCGTAATTATCAACGCAGTTATGTCAATTTTGATCGACATAAATTCGATCTATGGTTAAAATCGCTTATACCCAATAGTGTTAATGTGTTACATAATACGCTATGCAAAGAAATCAGAAGAGTCATTGATGGATATCAAGTCACTTATATTGATGAAAATAAAATTGAACATAAGATTACCGCTAGATACGTAGTTGGAGCTGATGGCGCAAATTCAGTTGTGAGACGTATGCGCTATCCTAATCATTCCATTAGACAATATGTTGCTATCCAACAATGGTTTACAGACAACCATAAAATTCCCTTTTATTCTTGTATTTTTGATAATAAAACCACAAATTGTTATGCATGGAGCATTTCCAAAAATAAATATTTCATTTTTGGCGGTGCCTTCCCTAAAAAGACAGCCAATCAACATTTCGAGTTATTAAAAGAAAAATTAGCTCAACAAGGTTTTATTTTTGGCGAACCATTAAAAACCGAAAAGTGTCTTGTTGTTTATCCAAATCGATTCCGAGATTTTTATACTGGTAATGAAAATATCTTTTTAATTGGTGAAGCTGCGGGCTTTATTAGTGCTAGCTCACTAGAAGGTATCAGTTATGCACTTGATAGCGCTGAAATTCTTAGCAAAATATTAAATAGTGGCGTAGCAAAACCTAATAAACATTATTATCAAAAAACAATGCCTTTACGCTTTAAACTATATAGCAAAATTATTAAAGCTAAAATTCTTACTACGCCAATATGGCGAAAATTAATAATGAAAAGTAAAATTCAGCATATAAAAACAATTTAGCTAATACAAAATTAGCAAATGTTACTAACAATGAAATATAACAAGGAATAGACATTATGTTTGATGTTAGCGATCTTATTCGCTTTAATCACGAATGGTCAGAAAAAATAGAACAAGAAGATCCTGATTTTTTTAAACAGCTTGCCATTGCTCAGAACCCCAAATTTTTATGGATTGGCTGTTCTGATAGTCGAGTACCAGCTGAAAAATTGATTAAATTAAAACCCGGAGAATTATTTGTTCACCGTAATGTTGGTAATTTGGTTATCCATACCGATCTTAACTGTTTATCTGTCGTGCAATATGCCGTTGATGTACTTGAGATAGAAGATATTATCATTTGTGGACACTTAGGTTGTGGTGGAATTAAAGCTGCAGTCGAAAACCCCGATCTAGGTCTAATTAACAATTGGTTATTACATATTCGTGACTTATGGTTCCGTTATAGTTCTTTAATTGGCGAGTTTCCGGCCGATATTCGTTTAGATATCTTATGCGAGCTTAATGTTATTGAACAAGTTTATAATCTAGGGCATTCAACCGTTATTCAATCCGCATGGCAAAGAGGTAAAAAAGTTAATTTACATGGTTGGGTTTATGGGATTGATAATGGCAAGATTACTGACTTACATATTACATCATCGAGCAGTGAAAATCTTGAAATCAATTATCGAGAAGCTATTTCTTATCTGTTAAATTTGCATAAATCACAATAATTTTATTTAAATCGATGGATAATTTGATTACTGCTGCCTCGCCATAATAGTTTGGGATCAGCCAGTTCTTGCACAAATTTTCCATCAATCAAAACATCTATATAGGGAACTACAGCTTGTTGAGCATCGGTTAATTCATCAAGCTTATAGCCTGTCCACAACCAAATATCTTTATTATCACACTCATTTTTTACTCGTTTTACCAGTTTTAAAATGGCAGGGACATTTTGTGGGTGCAAAGGATCACCACCAGAAAGTGATAATCCTTGGCGTTTTATTTCAGTATCTTGTAAATCTTTAATAATTTGATCTTCAAGTGATTGTGTAAATGGCTTACCAGAGTTTATTCCCCATGTGCTTTTGTTATAACAGCCAGGACATTGGTGTATACAGCCGGCAACAAAAAGTGCACAACGAGTCCCTTCGCCATTAACAACATCAACAGGATAATAACGATGATAATTCATAATGATAAAATAATTTATTAGCCTATTTGCCCATTATCTAAATGTTTAACTCGGCGTTTGACTTCTTCTTGTTTACCCGCATTAAATGGACGAGCATCAGGACTACCTAAATATCCACAAACACGACGAGTAACAGAAACTTTAGCTGAATCATGATTACCACAGCTAGGACAAACAAAACCTTTGCTAGTACATGAAAATTCACCGGTATAACCACATTCATAACATTCGTCAATTGGCGTATTGGTACCATAATAAGGTACACGCGTATAGCTGTAGTCCCACACATCTTCTAATGCTTTAACATTATTAATCATGTTAGGGTATTCGCCATAACAAATAAAACCACCGCTGGCTACTGCTGGATAAGGTTTTTCAAATTCGATTTTTTCATATGGATTCACTTTTTTCTCAACATCAAGGTGGAAACTGTTAGTATAGTAACCTTTATCTGTTACTCCAGGAATAATACCAAATTCAGAAGTATCTAAACGGCAGAATCGGTCACATAAGTTTTCACTCGGTGTACTATATAAACTAAATCCATAACCAGTCTCTTTTTTCCATTGCTCAACCGCTTTAGCTAAATGTTCAACAATTGCTACACCTTTATTACGTAAGGTTTCGCTATCGAATGGATGAGTTTGGTTACCATAAAGTGCATTTAAAGTTTCATGCAGACCAATATAACCTAAAGAGATTGATGCACGGCCATTTTTGAAGATTTCAGAAACACTGTCATCTTCTTTTAAGCGAACACCACAAGCACCTTCCATATATAAAATCGGAGCAACACGAGCTTTGACACCATCAAGACGAGCAATACGAGTCATCAATGCCTTTTTACAAAGTGTTAAACGTTTGTCTAAAATTTCCCAGAAACGAGCTTCATCACCTTTAGCTTCAATGGCGATACGAGGTAAGTTAAGACTAATAACACCTAAATTATTCCGGCCATCATGAATTTGTTGACCGTCTTCTTCATAAACACCTAAAAAGCTACGGCATCCCATTGGCGTTTTAAATGATCCAGTTACTTCAACAACTTTATCGTAGTTTAAAATATCTGGATACATACGTTTACTTGCACACTCTAATGCTAACTGTTTAATATCATAATTTGCATCACCTTGTTTGTGATTAATACCATCTTTAATGGCAAACACTAATTTAGGGAATACCGCCGTTTTATGATTTTTACCTAACCCTTTTATACGCACTTTTAAAATTGATTCTTGAATTAACCGCGATTCCCAACTTGTTCCTAAACCAAAACCAAAAGTAACAAATGGAGTTTGTCCATTAGCAGTATGCAAAGTATTTACTTCATATTCTAAAGATTGAAATGCATCATAACACTCTTTTTGGGTACGACTTTCTGCATAAGCCTCTGGATTTGGGATATTCCATTCCTCAGCAACTTGCTTATGTTTTTGATAACTAATAGTGACAAATTTTGCTAAAATTTCATCAATACGATTTATGGTGGTACCACCATAAATATGACTAGCAACTTGCGCAATAATTTGAGCTGTTACTGCTGTTGCTGTTGCGATAGATTTTGGCGGTTCAATTTCAGCATTACCCATTTTAAAGCCATTAGTTAACATGCCATCTAAATCAATTAACATACAGTTAAACATTGGGAAAAATGGTGCATAATCAAGGTCATGATAATGTATTTCACCGCTATCATGCGCGCGCGAAATATCCTTTGGTAATAAATATTGTTTCGCATAATGTCGAGCAACAATACCTGCTAATAAATCGCGTTGAGTAGGAATGACTTTACTATCTTTATTCGCATTTTCGTTCAAAATAGCGACATTACTTTGCTCTATTAGCCCACGAATATCTTGATTTAAACGGCTACGCTCTTCACGAGCACGATCACGATCATGTCGATATTCAATATAGGTTCTCGCTAATTTTTTATAAGGGCCTGACATTAGTTGATTTTCAACAACATTTTGAATTTCATTAATATCGACACTTTCACGATCCATCATTTGATTAGTCACTACGCGAGCCACCGCTGCACAATAATCTGGATCATTAACATTAGCCGCAACAGCTGCTCTTATAATAGCATCCTTAATACGAGTCTCATTAAATGCAGTCTGACAACCGTCACGTTTGATTACTACGGGCATATATACTCCTCAATATTCATTAATAGTTAGCGCTTAGCGTGAGTTTTTATCGACCTTAATAGTTAATGGATTTATTCAAAACTATTGATTTTTTATTAAAATATGAGGCATTTTGATATAAACTCGGATTTTCACATCGCTTTAGAAAACACTATATGTAGTAAATATGCTTGAATTATACACCATATATTGTGTTTTTCTAGTTTTTAAAAAAAATAATTTACTTGACAAGGCAAACGCCAATAATCACAAGTCTTCCGGTGAATAGCATTAAAAAAATGTGGATAAATAGGATATAAAAGGTGAATAAATTTTGTTAGAGTGCAAATTAATTTTGCACTCTTATATAAGAACAAGTATAGATATTAATCAGAATTAAGATTCAATATTTAACCAATCAGTATGGAATACACCTTCTTTATCGATTCGTTTATAAGTGTGCGCACCAAAATAATCTCGTTGAGCTTGAATTAAATTAGCCGGTAATACTGCTGAACGATAACTATCATAATATGCGATTGCAGCCGACAGTGTAGGAACAGCGATACCATGCGAAACAGCTAAACAAATTACATCACGCAATGATTGTTGATAGGCTTCAACGGTTTTAGAAAAATATGGCGCTAAAAGTAAGTTATCAATATTATTATTTTCATTATAAGCATCAGTAATTTTTTGTAAAAATTGTGCCCGAATAATACAACCTGCTCTAAAAATCTTAGCGATTTCACCATAATTTAGTTGCCAATTATAATGTTCTGATGCAGCTTTTAATTGAGCAAACCCTTGTGCATAAGAGATAATTTTCCCCATATAAAGCGCTTTACGAACTTTTTCAATTAATACTTGCTTATCTCCTGTAAATGCCTCTTTACTAGGACCTTTTAGTACTTTTGACGCAGCAACACGTTGATCCTTAATCGCTGAAATATAACGTGCAAATACCGATTCAGTAATTAAAGATAATGGTTCGCCTAAATCTAATGCACTTTGGCTTGTCCATTTGCCAGTACCTTTATTACCTGCTGCATCCAGAATCTTATCAACCAAATAATCGCCATTTTCATCTTTATATTTAAAAATATCTGCCGTAATTTCGGTTAAATAACTATCTAACTCGCCTTTATTCCAATCAGAAAAAACGTCAGAAAGTTCATCATTAGTTAATCCACCTACATGTTTTAATACACTATAGCTTTCAGCGATTAATTGCATATCACCATATTCAATGCCGTTGTGAGCCATTTTGACATAATGTCCGGCTCCATCAGGGCCTATATAAGCTACGCAAGGTTCCCCATTCGCTTTTGCAGCAATTTTTTCTAAAATTGGTGCAACAAGTTCATAAGCTTCTTTTTGACCGCCAGGCATAATCGATGGTCCTTTTAATGCACCTTCCTCACCTCCTGAAACACCTGTTCCGATAAAATTAAAGCCTTCATCTGATAACATTTTATTACGACGGATTGTATCCTCAAAATAAGCATTACCACC
Source organism: Gilliamella sp. N-G2 (assembly GCF_002142215.1). Taxonomy (GTDB): domain Bacteria; phylum Pseudomonadota; class Gammaproteobacteria; order Enterobacterales; family Orbaceae; genus Gilliamella. Next base: position 71,702 of record NZ_NAST01000013.1, on the reverse strand, counting down.
ATCAATAATAATATCACCTTTATCTAATAAGGGTCTGAGTTCATCTATAACTGCATCGGTACCTTTACCTGCTTGTACCATAATTAGGATACGACGAGGTTTTTCCAAAGAATTAACAAAATCTTCAATAGAATAATAAGGAACCAATCGTTTATCAGAATGTTCTGCTATAACCTCTTCTGTTTTATCTCTAGAGCGATTGTAAATTGATACTGAAAATCCACGACTTTCGATATTCAGTGCTAGATTTCGCCCCATAACCGCCATTCCGATGACACCGATTTGTTGTTTAGACATAATTTGGCTCCTTTACTTGATTTAATCTTTATAACCTTACAAGGTTTGATATTACTGCGTTAACACAATTATTTCGTCACAATTAGATTACATTCTGCCATAAAAAAAGCCGTATCAATACTTAATACGGCTTTTTTTCATAACTTTAATTAAATTACTTTAAACAAAGCAAATTATGAGCGTTTCATCATTTCAAAAAACTCATCATTGGTTTTAGTCATGGCAAGTTTATCGATTAAGAACTCCATTGCGTCAATTTCGCCCATTGGATTGAGAATTTTACGTAAAATCCACATTTTTTGTAATTCGTCTGGAGAAGTCATTAAATCTTCTTTACGAGTACCTGAACGGTTAAAGTCAATAGCAGGAAATACGCGGCGTTCAGCAATTTTACGCGATAAATGTACTTCCATATTACCAGTACCTTTAAATTCTTCGTAAATAACTTCATCCATTTTAGAACCAGTATCAATTAGAGCCGTCGCTATAATGGTTAAACTACCACCTTCTTCCACATTACGAGCAGCACCGAAAAAGCGTTTAGGACGATGTAAGGCATTAGCATCAACACCACCAGTTAATACTTTGCCTGATGATGGAATAACAGTATTGTATGCACGAGCTAAACGAGTAATTGAGTCTAATAAAATAATGACATCTTTTTTGTGCTCGACCAAACGTTTTGCACGTTCTATTACCATTTCGGCAACTTGAACATGTCTTGCCGCTGGTTCATCAAACGTTGAAGCCACGACCTCACCTTTAACTAGGCGTTGCATTTCAGTCACTTCTTCTGGTCGCTCATCAATCATTAAAACAACTAATTCACACTCAGGATGATTAACTGCTAAACTTTGAGCAATGTTTTGTAATAACATGGTTTTACCCGCTTTAGGTGGCGCAACAATCAAACCACGTTGACCTTTACCAATTGGAGAGGCTAAATCAAGTACTCTTGCGGTAATATCTTCGGTTGAGCCATTGCCACGTTCCATACGTAAGCGAGAGTTAGGGTGTAGAGGAGTTAAGTTTTCAAAAAGGATCTTATTGCGAGCGTCTTCAGGTTTATCGTGGTTAACTTCATTTACTTTTAATAAAGCAAAATAACGCTCGCCTTCTTTTGGCGGTCTAATTTTACCGGCTATAGTATCACCTGTTCGTAAATTAAAGCGCCGAATTTGACTTGGTGAAACATATATATCATCAGGCCCTGCTAAATAAGAACTATCAGCAGAACGCAAAAATCCAAAGCCATCTTGCAAAATCTCGAGAACACCGTCGCCAAAAATATCTTCACCACTTTTAGCGTGCTGTTTTAAGATTGCAAAGATAATATCTTGTTTTCTAAGACGGGCAAGATTTTCAAGCCCCATTTTTTTCTCACCAAGCGCTACAAGCTCGGCGACAGAAGTGTTTTTTAATTCAGTTAAATTCATAATTTATAAATTCTTGAGGATAAAATTGATATGTTTGCAATTACTGCTTTTGTTATATATTTCTTTCACTTACTTATAAAAAATTCTCTTCCTAACAATGTATAATATTAATTTATTACTCAGCTTTCGATGATAATTGTTTATTTGGTTATTGAATATTTACCACTTTATCAAGAAAAACAATGGATTGCTGAAAGGGGTCTATGTAAGAGTTTAGCAATTTACACTAAATTTATAGGGATGTCTATATTTTTAATTATATTTTATTGGAATAAAAAATAATAAGCGCTATTTTAAACGCTTATTATTTATATTTATTGAACAAATCAAAGTTGTGGTTCGATAAATGCTTTAAGTTGTGCTTTTGATAATGCACCTACTTGAGTAGCTACTACTTCACCATTTTTAAAAATTAATAATGTTGGAATACCACGAATACCAAATTTTGGCGCTATATTTGGATTTTGTTCTACGTTTAATTTAGCAATAATAATTTTATCACCATACTCTTGAGAGATTTCCTCTAAAATAGGGGCAACCATTTTACAAGGTCCACACCATTCAGCCCAAAAATCAACTAATACAGGTTTTGTTGATTCGTTAATTGTATTATCAAATGTAGCTTCAGAAAGTGAAACAATGCTATGACTCATTTAATTATCTCCTAAGAAATTTATCAGGAATTATATTAGGATATTTTCATATCTACTGCTAGTAATTATTATAATAGGATATAATTATTAGTGAAGTTGTTATATTTAGTATGTTACAATTGCTGAATTCTGATAATTATACTTTAAACAATAATGATTCAATCATATCTTACAAAAACAACTTTCAATCAATTTCCCCTGCATCCATTAGTTATAAAAGCATTGGAGAAAAAAGGTTTCGTTTACTGTACCCCAATTCAAGAACAAACATTACCATTAACCTCAAAAGGAATTGACATTGCAGGACAAGGACAAACTGGTACGGGTAAAACGATTGCGTTTTTGGCTTCAACATTTAATCATTTATTGAATAATGATCCATTAGCCGATCATAAGCCTAATCAGCCACGAGCTATCATTATTGCACCAACACGTGAATTAGTGGTACAAATTTATCATGATGCACAAACGCTTTCAGAACAAACTGGCCTCAAATTAGGTTTAGCTTATGGAGGTGATGGTTATGATAAACAATTAAAAATGTTGTCTGCTGGTGTTGATATATTAATTGCAACCACTGGTCGACTAATTGATTATGCAAAACAAGATTATATTAACTTAGAGGCAATTCAGGTTGCCGTTCTTGATGAAGCAGATCGTATGTTTGATTTAGGTTTTATCCGTGATATTCGTTGGATATTTAAACATATGTCATCACCTAAAAAACGCCTCACTATGTTATTTTCTGCAACTTTAACTCATAATGTTCGTGAGCTTGCTTTTGAATATATGAATGAACCACAATATATTGAAGTTGAACCTGAACAAAAAATTGGTCATAGAATTAAAGAAGAACTATTTTTCCCATCAAATGAGGATAAATTAGCTTTACTACAAACTTTAATTGAAGAAGAATGGCCAGATCGCTGTATTGTATTTGCAAATACTAAAATTGCTTGTGAGAAAATTTGGCGCCATTTAGTGGCTGACGGTCATCGTGTCGGCTTATTGACGGGTGATATAGCACAAAAAAAACGTTTATCTATTCTTGATAAATTCACTCAAGGTGATCTTGATATATTAGTCGCAACGGATGTTGCTGCACGAGGTTTACATATTCCAAATGTAACTCACGTTTTTAATTATGATCTGCCTGATGATTGTGATGATTACCGTCATCGAATTGGTCGTACTGGCCGTGCTGGTGCTGAAGGTTATTCAATTTCATTAGCTTGCGAACGTTACTCTCAAAACCTACCAGCCATTGAAAAAGCTATTGATCACGCTATTCCGGTTAGCCATTATGATCCTTTGATGTTATTATCTGATTTGCCAACACCTAGACCATTTAAAAGACCAAATCATAGAAAATCATTATAAAAAGATTATTGTTTAATTTTTAATAAAATATCATCATTAAAAACTAGATTAAATGATGATATTTTTATCATTTGAAAAAAAATCAATTAACATTCTGTTTTTTGTCCAAAAAATCCTGATAAGCTAATTTAATTTCTTTTTTTAGATCCTGTGATAATAATGCAACATGCTTACCATGCAATGCTCCATATAGACCAAAAAGAATATTAATTGAAAGTTTGGGATTTTTGTTTTTAATCCTGTAGTAGGTTTCTAAATAATTGGTTCTTTTGAAAATGTCAATATTGGTAATATCAACACTTATCATTAATTTTTCTAACGACACTGTCATATTAGGTAATGCTTTTAAACGATTTTTATTTTTAGTTAACTTTTCATTTTGATCTTGTATAGCATGATCAATCACTATTTTAACAATTTCATGCAACTTCTTACGGTCTGTAAGTAATTCATTACCAACTTTATAATAATCAAGTAATTTATTAGAACCATCAAAAATCAAATTGAGTGGTTGCATACCTAGTTCAATAAAAATTGATCGATAACTAGGATGAGCTCTTAAATAAACATTTTTTTGATCAACCCACCCAAACATAGTTGACTCGCTATTAAGACTAAATCCGCCAAAAAACGATCTTATCGAAACATCTTTAAAGCCAGAAAACTCCTGTTTTATTTTTTCCGCTAATTCTTTACGCATAATAAGTTCCTTTCTAACTTACTTGTTTAAGTAATTTTAGTGGGTTGTTTTTATGCTAAACTATAGTAATTTATTTGATATTCAAATGAATATTTAAGATAAATTGACAAATATGAGATCTGTCTTCCATAAATGAACATTAATAATATTTGTGCTTGATTAATTATATTTTTTTGTTCTTAAATTTATGGGGGTTAAACCTGTTACAAATCTTAATAATTCTTTAAAAAAGAAAAGCTGCATTAACATTGTTATTCTATTGTAATAATTATACAATCAATAATAGTGAATTGAATGATACATACTTTTATCAAGATGATTAAACATGTTTAAAAACTCTTTTATATTACTTTTTATGTTTTTTGTATCAACTGCATCAGCCGATAACTTATCTCTGATTGAAGCATTGACATCTTGTAATCCAGATTTTTTCAAATATGTATATGAGCACAAAAATGATTTGAAAAGTCATACTAATGTTGAAATTTTCAATGAAAATCAAGCGTATATCCCTGTTGAAAACCGAAGTGATACGACTAAAAACTTTGTCTATTTTCGAAGTCCAATCACATATAAAAATTTAAAAATAATTGGATACTACGATAGTGCAATGGATTTAAAAAAAATGGGAAAATATTATTTTTGGGGTTTTATCATTGAAAATGATATCAACCAAATCCGCGATAGCTTAGATTTTTTAGAATGGAAAAATATGGAAGATAACCTACTCTATATCGCTAATCCAAAAATTCGAAGTGTCAATGATGATATTCAAGTTTGGCATAAAAATACCGGCTCTGTTGTTGGCGTAAAAACAATTCCAGCACCTAATACAACTGAAAAACTATTATTACTTGAAAAAGGTGAGAATATGCATCTTTTAATTTGTTCTATTCAAGGCGTTGTCACCAATAATCTACTTCGACAAGAACGCCCAGATATTCAAATCGAAAAAATTAAATAGCTGAGTCATTCATTTCGCCAGTGCGAATACGAATCACCTGTTCTACGTTATAAACGAATATTTTACCATCACCAATTTTACCTGTTTGCGCTGTTTTCATAATAGTTTCAATACAGGTTTCTAAAATATCATCAGGTACAACAAGTTCTATTTTTACTTTAGGTAAAAAATCAACCATATATTCTGCACCACGATAAAGTTCAGTATGTCCTTTTTGACGACCAAAACCTTTCACTTCAGTCACTGTCATACCTGTAATACCTTGATCAGCAAGTGCTTCTCGAATATCATCTAATTTAAAAGGTTTGATAATTGCTTCAATTTTTTTCATATCTCTATTTACCCTTAATTCGAGATTACCAATTCTTAAATCCAAAAGCAGAAGTAATTGGATAGCGTCTGCCTTTACCAAAGTTACGTGCAGTAATTTTCGGACCTACTGCTGATTGTCGCCTTTTATATTCATTAATATCAACTAATTTAATAACACGTCTTATTGTTACTTCATCATAGCCTTGTGCAACTAGTTGTTCAATCGAAAAATCCTGTTCAACATACCCCTTTAATATTCCATCTAAAATATCATAAGGAGGTAAGCTATCTTCATCTTTTTGATCTGGGGCTAGCTCAGCTGATGGAGGACGAGTAATCACACGTTCTGGAATAACATAAGAACGACTATTTCGATATTTAGACAATGCAAATACCATAGTTTTAGGAACATCTTTAAGTACATCAAATCCACCGGCCATATCACCATAAAGTGTTGCATATCCGACAGACATTTCACTTTTATTACCTGTTGTTAATACGAGCCTACGACGTTTATTTGACAAAGCCATTAAAATAACACCCCGACAACGTGCTTGTAAGTTTTCTTCGGTAGTATCTTTTGCTGTACCTAAAAACATCGGTGTTAAAGAGGTCATAAAGGCATCAAACATCGGTTCAATTGAAATAATATCAAATTCAACCCCCAAGATTTCCGCCTCTTCTTTTGCATCAGCGATACTAATATCAGCCGTATAGCGAAATGGCATCATAACAGCCTGTACTTTATCTTTACCTAATGCATCAACGGCAATAGCTAAAGTTAACGCTGAATCAATACCACCTGATAACCCTAATACCGCACCTTCAAAACCATTTTTAGTAATATAATCACGCGTTGCAAGTACTAACGCATCATAAACAGCCGCTAATGGATCGCCATTAAGGCTAGGTATTGGTTTATGATTATCATTGAGCTGAAAAACAGAAATTTGCTCATCAAATGAATTTAATCGCTGGACGATATCACCTTTTTCATTACAGACAAATGAACCACCATCAAAAACAAGCTCATCTTGGCCACCAATTTGATTCAAGTAAACAATTGGTAATCCGGTTCTTATAGCATGTTTTTTAATAAGCTCTTGACGATAATTAGGTTTTTCATAGGTGTACGGTGAAGCATTAATCGAAATAACCAAGTCAGCACAGTTTGCTGCAATTCGATCAATAGGTTCACATTGCCAAAGATCTTCACAGATTAATAAGCCAACTTTTTTACCTTTAAAATCGACCACACAAGTTTGCTCACCAGCAGTAAAATAGCGTTTTTCATCAAATACATCATAATTAGGTAATTGCTGTTTGTGATAACACGCTAATTGCTGTCCATCGAGAAATAGTGACAATGAGTTATATATCAAACCATCTTGCCAATGAGGATGACCAACAATTACTCCACATTGTTTACTAGCTTGTTTGATGGCCGATAACGCTTGTTGGCAACGATTTTTAAAGTCATCACGATAAATTAAATCTTCTGGAGGATAACCACAAATTGCAAGTTCAGAGAAAATAATAAGATCATGAGATGAATGGCTTTGCATCAATTCAATGATTTTCTGAGTATTACCTTCAATATCACCTACACGCCAATTTTTTTGTGCTAATACGAAAGATAAGGACATATAAATTCAACATTACAGATAAAAATTGGCAGTAAGTTTAAATGATTCTAAGTTGCGCTGCCACTTTTTTATCGTTAACATGCAATATTAAATTGGCATAAACTTGTTTGGAAATAATTATGCAAAAGATCCTAGATGTAGCTTTAGAAAATCGCAGTTATCCTATTACTATTGGTGAAAACTTACTTAATCAATTCGAACATTTCAAACTACACAGCGGCCAGCGAGTTCTTATTGCCACGAATGATACGATTGCTCCGCTTTATTTACAGCATTTGATAGATATGCTTGAGGCTCATGGGATAAAAACAGATTTTGTTATAGTCCCTGATGGCGAACAATATAAAACCATGGAAACATGGAATCAAATTCTAACCGCTCTACTTGCCAATAATCATACTCGAAATAGCATCCTTATAGCGCTAGGTGGCGGTGTTATTGGTGATGTCGCTGGTTTTGCTGCTTCTGCTTATCAACGAGGAATTAAATTTATACAAGTACCGACAACGTTATTATCACAAGTTGATTCATCCGTTGGAGGAAAAACAGCCATCAATCATCCTCTTGGTAAAAATATGATTGGTGCATTTTATCAGCCACAAGCTGTCGTTATTGATATTAATTGTCTTAAAACTCTACCACCACGAGAGCTTTCAGCAGGTTTAGCCGAAGTAATTAAATATGGCATCATTATGGATTCTGAGTTTTTTAATTGGTTAGAAACGCATATCGATGATCTACTTAATTTAGATGTAGATGCCTTAAGTTATTGTATTTATCACTGCTGTAAACTAAAAGCACAAGTCGTTGCCGCCGATGAAACAGAACAAGACATGCGTGCTATTTTGAATCTTGGTCATACTTATGGCCATGCTATTGAAGCGGAACTCGGCTATGGTAATTGGTTACATGGTGAAGCAGTTAGTGTTGGTATGTTAATGGCGGCACAAACAGCTAAATTGCTTGGTAAATTGACTGATAAAGATATTGAACGAATAAAAAATCTATTAATTAAAGCTAAACTACCAGTTAAAAGACCGGAACGAATGACAATTGAATCTTATATTCCACATATGCTACGAGATAAAAAAGTTCTTTCAGGACAAATTAGATTGGTCTTGCCAACTAAAATAGGTGCAGTTGAAGTCATTGATGTTGTTGATAAACAATTGATATTAGAAGCAATATCATCTATTTAAATTCTCATTTTTTCACATAACCGGCTATATTCAATATACGGATGCATGCAATTCTCTCACCGCATCCGTACATATTTATTTACATCCACTCAAGTTAAATTATTAATACCTGTAAATATTAGCTTACAAAACATTAATTAATCTAACAATAAGTTAATTTTTGATTTACTATTCCGTAATTTTGTGTTTACATATTGCTTGTTTATGTAATTAATATTTTACATATAAAAATATGAATGATTTTAACAAGGAAAACCAAATGTTAAAAGATACACTAAATAATGTTCGAATCAGAGATGAGCATATGTTAATCACGCCCGAAGAAATAAAAAACCTTTATCCATTATCATCTGAATTAGAAAATCAAATTGCTTCATCCCGACAAACCATTGTTGATATTTTAGAACGTCGAGATCACCGATTACTTATAGTTTGTGGTCCCTGTTCTATTCATGATCCTGATGCAGCTATTGAATATGCACATAAATTAAAAAAACTTTCTGATGAAGTGAAAGATAACTTATTTATTGTTATGCGAGTTTATTTTGAAAAACCAAGAACCACTGTTGGTTGGAAAGGTATGATTAATGACCCGCATATGGATAGCTCATTTGATATTGAACATGGCTTAAAAAAAGCACGTAAGTTGTTACTTGATATCACTAAGATTGGATTACCAATTGCGACAGAAGCGTTAGATCCAAACACTCCGCAATACATTGGTGATTTAATCAGCTGGTCAGCTATTGGAGCGAGAACAACTGAATCACAAACCCACCGAGAAATGGCTTCTGGACTATCAATGCCTGTTGGTTTCAAAAATGGCACAGATGGTAGCTTAGACGTAGCAATTAATGCAATGAAATCAGCTTCAATGGCACATCGATTTGTTGGAATTAACCAAAAAGGACAAGTTACAGTATTACAAACTTTAGGTAATCCACATGGTCACGTGATCCTAAGAGGTGGAAAAGCACCTAATTACGATGCCGAAAATGTTGCATTATGTGAACAACAAATGGATAAGGCTAAATTAGTCCCTAACTTAATGATAGATTGTAGTCATGCTAATTCCAATAAAGATTACCGCAATCAACCTATCGTTGCAGACTCGATTATTGAGCAAATTAAGCAAGGCAATAACTCGATTATTGGTGTCATGATAGAGAGTAATTTATTTGAAGGTAATCAATCATCTGAACAACCAAAAGAAAATTTCAAATATGGTGTATCCGTTACTGATGCTTGTATTAACTTTGAAACGACTGAGCAATTATTGCGAAGAATGAATAATGATTTAGCACAGCCGTTAAAGAGTAGAAAAAAGTAGACGGTTAAAGCTAAAATTATCTTTATAAATCGCCGACTATTGTCGGCGATTTTTTTTACTAACCAAGTTGCTTACGAGCATTACGGAAAATACGCATCCAAGGGCTATCTTCACCCCAATTATCTGGATGCCACGAATTGGTTACCGTTCTAAATACTCGTTCTGGGTGCGGCATCATAATCGTCGCTCGACCATCACTTGAGGTTACTGCGGTAATACCATTTGGTGAACCATTTGGGTTTGCCGGGTACTGCTCTGTCGCTTTGCCAAAATGGTCAATATATCGAACTGCAACCAAGCCAGAAGCTTCTAAACGAGTCAAATGTTCTAAATCACGGGTTTCGACTTGACCTTCACCATGTGAAACCGCAATCGGCATATGCGAACCTGCCATATCGGTAAATAGTAATGACGGACTAGATTGAATTTGAACTAAACTAAAACGCGCCTCAAAACGTTCCGATATATTACGAACAAAGCGAGGCCATAACTCAGCACCTGGTATCAGTTCTTTTAAATTCGACATCATCTGGCAGCCATTACAAACACCTAACGATAAAGTATCATTGCGATGGAAGAATTGCTCAAATTCATGACGGACTTGTTCATTAAATAAAATAGACTTAGCCCAACCTTCACCTGCCCCTAATACATCGCCATAAGAAAAACCACCACAAGCAACTAACGTATTAAATTGATTCAAAGTCACTTGACCTGATAATAAATCAGTCATATGAACATCAATTGACTCAAAACCCGCTCGAGCAAATGCTGCTGCCATTTCAACATGTGAATTGACACCTTGTTCACGTAAAACTGCAACTTTAGGCTTCACACCTTTGACTATGTAAGGTGCAGCAATATCTTGCTCAATATCAAAAGTAAGATGAACATTTAAGCCTGGATCATCATCATTTTGCTTAGCTTGGTGTTCTTGATCTGCACATTGTGGATTATCACGTAAGCGTTGCATTTGCCAAGTGGTTTCTGCCCACCATGTTCTTAATGTCAATCGCGATTCGCTATACACAACGGCGCTATTATTACGAATAATAAATTGCTGTCCTGTTTTAGCTGTTCCTAATGTATGAATCGCCTGAGATAATCCAAGCTGCTTAAAGCATGTCATGACTTTTTCTAAATCACCATTACGAATTTGAATAACTGCGCCAAGTTCTTCATTAAATAGTGAGGCAATGACATCGCTACCAAGTGAATTAATATCAATATCTATACCACAATGTCCTGCAAATGCCATTTCAGCTAAGGTTACCAATAAACCACCATCAGAACGGTCGTGGTAAGCAAGTAAGGTATTTTGCACAACTAAACTTTGGATGGCCTGATAAAAAGCGGCTAATTCTTTAGCATCATGAACATCAGCTGTTCTTTGTCCTAAATGACGATAAACTTGTGCTAATGCTGTTGCCCCTAATGCTTGATGACCTTTAGATAAATCAATAAATAGTAATAGATTATCCTCATATGTACAAAGTTGTGGGGTAACTGTTTTACGCACATCTTCAACTCGAGCAAATGCGGAAATCATCAATGATAACGGTGAAGTTACCGTTTTTTGTTCACCATCTTGTTGCCATGTTGTTTTCATTGACATGGAGTCTTTACCAACCGGAATGGCTAATCCTAAAGCAGGACATAACTCTTCACCAATGGCTTTAACGGCTTGATAAAGACCAGCATCTTCACCTGGATGACCAGCTGCAGCCATCCAGTTAGCTGAAAGCTTAATACGTTTAATGTCGCCAATATTTGTCGCAGCAATATTGGTAATTGCTTCACCAACCGCTAATCTAGCTGATGCAGCAAAATTAAGCAGGGCAACCGGGGCACGCTCCCCCATCGACATTGCTTCACCGTAATAACTGTCTAAACTTGCTGTTGTCACCGCGCAATCGGCAACCGGCACTTGCCAAGGTCCAACCATCTGATCACGAGCAACCATACCTGTTACCGAACGATCACCAATGGTAATTAAGAAAGTTTTTTCCGCCACAACTGGCAAATGTAATACTCGTTTCACCGCATCATATAAATTGATATCGGATGTTGAAAAATGATCCCCTTCTGCTTGGCTAGATTTAACATCTCGTAACATTTTAGGGGTTTTGCCCAATAACACATCTAACGGTAAATCTATCGGATTATTGTTGAAATGTTCATCATGTAACACGACTGCTTTATTTATTGTGGCTTCACCAATAACAGCATAAGGAGTGCGTTCACGCTTACAAAGTTCATCAAACAATTCCAAGCTTTCTGGGTGAATAGCCAGTACATAACGCTCTTGTGATTCATTACACCAAATTTCTAACGGTGACATTCCGGGTTCATCACTTAGTATTTTGCGCAATTCAAATTGACCGCCACAGCCACCATCGCTAACTAGTTCAGGCATCGCATTGGACAAACCACCAGCACCAACATCATGAATAAATAAAATTGGGTTTTTATCACCAAGTTGCCAACAACGATCGATTACCTCTTGGCAACGACGCTCCATTTCTGGGTTATCACGTTGAACTGAAGCAAAATCAAGATCAGCATCTGATTGTCCTGATGTCATAGATGAGGCAGCACCACCACCTAGACCAATATTCATGGCAGGCCCACCCAAGACAATTAATTTGGAGCCGATAGGAAATTCACCTTTTTGAATATGTTCACGACGAATATTGCCCATACCACCAGCTAACATAATCGGTTTGTGGTAACCTCTGACTTCATCACCATTATAACTGTTTACTTTCTCTTCATAAGTACGAAAATAACCAAGTAAAGCTGGACGACCAAATTCATTATTAAATGCCGCACCACCTAAGGGTCCATCCATCATAATGTCAAATGCACTAACAATTCGATCCGGTTTACCAAAATCTTGTTCCCACGGTTGTTCAAAATTCGGAATTCGTAAGTTCGAAACAGAAAAACCTACTAATCCTGCTTTTGGTTTAGCTCCTTTTCCTGTCGCTCCTTCATCTCGAATCTCACCGCCACTACCGGTTGCCGCCCCCGGCCAAGGAGATATTGCCGTTGGGTGATTATGGGTTTCCACCTTCATTAAAATATCAGCATATTCCTGATGATAATCATAGCTTCGACTATCATAATCAGCAAAGAATCGTCCAACTTTCGAACCATCCATAACCGCGGCATTATCCTTATAAGCGGATGACACATAATCTGGCGTATGTTCAAAAGTATTTTTGATCATTTTAAATAATGATTTTGGTTGTTTTACACCATCAATAATCCAATCAGCATTAAATATTTTATGACGACAATGTTCAGAGTTTGCTTGACCAAACATATAAAGCTCAATGTCAGTTGGATTACGGTTTAATTTCTGAAAATTCTCAACTAAATAGTCAATTTCATCTGGTGCTAAAGCCAAACCTAATTTTAGATTAGCTTCCTCTAATGCTTGACGACCTTGTCCTAACAAATCAATAATTGTTACTGGTTTGGGTTGATCAGCCCTGAATAATTGTTCAGCTTGCTCAAAACTGCTTAAAATGGTCTCCATCATTCGGTCATGTATCAAGCCCAGAAAAGCATTTTTTTGACAATCAGTTAACGGAGAACTAGCTTGCACATAATAAGCAATACCTCGTTCTATTCGATGGATTTGTGATAATCCACAATTATGTGCAATATCAGTAGCTTTAGATGACCATGGCGAAATAGTACCTTCGCGTGGAGTAACTAAAAAGAGTATTTTACTGGTTTTATCTTCGACATCTATTTGTGCACTTTTAGGGCCATATTGTAACAACTTATCTAAGGTTAATTGTTGTTGAACAGTTAATTCAGTACTTAAATCAATAAAGTGAATGTATTGGGCTTCAATATTTGTTATAGGGATAGATTGTTCACGACAAGAGGATAAAATTTTATTAATACGAAATGCAGATAGAGCAGAAGAACCAGCTAAAATTTTCATGCTAAGAGTACTCTTTTTAAGCCAAAATAGGAAAAAAATAGAACAACATTATAAAATAAACTGACCAAAGAGGCTATCTTAAAAATCATAATATAATGTAATCAAAGAATTTTGAGGAAAGGGGTTTTTTAACGCTCAATTCGGCTTTTTATGATTATTTAAAACACTACAATTTTTTAAAATAAATCTTTAATGTTTATTATTAAATTCAGAAAATTTTTAATTACAATCAGTTAGTAATCATTATTATAAGGATTATATTCATACTACAAAAGTAAGCCAAACTAACCTTCTGACGATGATATCAATAAAAATATAAAGTAAAGTAGATTAATACGCCAACCAGAGTTGGCGTATTGATTATGATTAAGCTTCGTTCCAACTGTCTCTTAATCCTACTGTTCGATTAAATACTAAATTATCTTCAGTGGCATATTTACTATCAAGACAAAAATAACCTTCACGTTCAAATTGATAAGCTTGTTCTGCTTCAACTTTTTGCAAACTAGGTTCAACAAACCCATGTTTAATAATTAATGAATTTGGATTGATAGTTGATAAAAAGTCCTCTGCACTACCTGGATTTGGAGTATTAAATAGCCGATCATACAGACGAATTTCAGCTGGCTTAGCAAATTTAGCTGACACCCAGTGAATAACTCCTTTAACTTTACGTCCATCTTCAGGATTTTTATTTAATGTGGCAGGATCATAACTACAATAAATAGTTTGAATATTACCGTCCGCATCTTTTTCAACACGCTCTGCTCGTATCACATAAGCATTACGCAAGCGAACTTCTTTACCTAACACTAAACGCTTATAATTTTTATTTGCTTCTTCCCTAAAATCAGCTCTATCTATATAAATTTCACGCGTGAATGTCACTTCTCGATGACCTAATTCTGGGCGATTAGGGTGATTTGGCATACTAAGTACTTCATCTAGTGTTTCCGAAAAGTTTTCAATGACAACTTTAACAGGATCGAGTACCGCCATTGCTCGTGGCGCATTTTCATTGAGATCTTCACGAATACAGAACTCAAGTGTACTCATTTCAACCGTATTTTCTTGTTTAGTTACACCAATTCGACGACAAAATTCACGAATTGATGCCGGTGTATAACCACGGCGACGCAGACCAGATACGGTAGGCATCCGAGGATCATTCCAACCGTCAACAATTTGTTCAGAAACTAATTGGGTTAATTTTCGTTTAGAAGTAATCGCATATTCAAGATTTAATCTTGAAAACTCATACTGATGCGGTCTTGCTTCAATAGTAATATTATCTAAAACCCAATCATACAAACGACGATTATCTTGGAACTCGAGCGTACAAAGTGAATGGGTTATATTTTCAATAGCATCCGAGATACAATGTGTAAAATCATACATTGGATAAATGCACCATTTATTGCCAGTTTGGTGGTGCTCAGCAAATTTTATACGATATAACACGGGATCACGCATAACAATAAATGGTGATGCCATATCGATTTTTGCTCTTAAACAAGCTTTACCTTCTGCAAATTTACCTTCTTTCATTTGGATGAATAATGCTAGGTTTTCTTCAATACTTCGATCTCGATAAGGGCTATTTTTACCTGCTTGTGTTAATGTTCCACGATATTCGCGGATTTCATCAGCTGACAGTTCATCGACATAAGCAAGACCTTTATTGATAAGCTCTAATGCATATTCATATAAACGGTCAAAATAGTCAGATGAGTAACAAATTTCACCATCCCATTGGAACCCTAACCAACGAACATCTTCTTTAATAGATTCAACGTATTCAATATCTTCTTTGGCAGGATTGGTATCATCAAAGCGTAAATTACATTTACCCTGATAATCTTGCGCAATCCCGAAATTTAAACAGATAGATTTTGCATGACCAATATGTAGATAGCCATTAGGTTCAGGCGGAAAACGAGTATGGGTTGTTTTATATTTTCCAGCCGCAAGATCTGCATCAATAATTTGACGAATAAAGTTTGTTGGACGAGTTTCGTTCTCTGTCGGTAATACACCGCTCATAAAAAACCTCTAATTATATATGTTAACTCATGACCAATTTAGAAATGAGATTTTTCACTTTTATCATTTTGACCAAAGAATATAGCAAATTTTTTGTTTTTTCGAAACGTTAAAACAAGAGTTTTAAGTTATCTAAAAAATATTCCTGTTTAAATCTATATCTTTTTAATAGTTTTTGATTAAATTTTATTAAATCTAGCTTGATTATTCATCGCCTGATTTTATCGAAACCACAAATCTGGCGCCCCCTAATGGACTCGTCACCACAAATGCTTTACCATCGTGAAATTCCGCCATTAATTTTACATAAGCAAGCCCTAACCCATATCCGCCGGTTGAACGTGTGCGGCTAGTATCAAGCCGAGCAAAAGGCATAAAAATATTATCACGCGCATCAAAAGGAATACCTGCGCCATCATCATCAATCTCTAAAATCACTTGATGATCCTGTTTTGTGATATTCAACACCGCTTTATGTGTAGCATATTTAAACGCATTGAGTAGTAAATTTTTGACAATGGTTTCAACCAAATTAGTATCAATTTTGGCTTCTACATCTTGACTATTACAAACTAGCTCAAACCCTTCAGGTTTAAATAGTGCTAATGATTGACAAACTTTTTCACCCCAATCTTTCAACGATACATTAGTAAGATTTAATTCGATGTTACTCTGCTGCATTTTGAAATAATTCAAACTGGCATTAATTAGCGTTTCAAGTTCGTCAATATCATCGCTCATCCCTTTTTGCAGTAATGCTTTTTCATGCTCATCTGTAGACTCTTCAAGCATACTTAACTCAAATCGCATCCGTGCAAGTGGCGTGCGTAGTTCATGAGCCATTGCATGAGAAATCGTTTGGTTAGTACTAACTAAATGTTCAATGTGAGTCCCCATGTTATTAAGTACATTAGCTAACGGTTTGAATAACCAACCTTTCACATTTTCAGTACGTGCTTTTAAATTTCCCTGCCCCAATTGCTCTGCGGTTTGACGAATATTAACCAGATCTTTCCAAACAGCACTAAAAGCAAAATAGATTAAAATAAAAAAGATAATGGCACTAAACAAGGCCCAAATAATAAGAAATACACTCAACGACATGGTATTCGATTCTAATATATCTCGCATTAAAATCGGACCTAGTTGCAATAGATGTCCATCCTTTAAATCAATATAGACAACCTCGTCATCACCATCATAAGCAAAACCGAGTTTTTCTAACTCTTTTTTAACGGAATGAGACAAGATAGTCTGTTCTGGTAAAACTTTTATTGGATAACCAAAAGAAGGCTGTAATTCATTCACTACTTCTTGCAATGGACGTTGCTTATTTTCATCAATGTGTTTACGAATTAAGTTGACGGTTCCACGTTGTGATTCACGAAAAACAATATGATCATCAGGCATATCAGTCAATGACGAAGGCAATGAATCGAATACCAATAATGCACCATAAGCAATAATACATTGTAATGAAAGCAAAATAACGAGATAAAAAACGATACGGCGATTGAAAAATAGCGGTTTAGCTAATAATTGTTTCAATGGTTTTCCCCTTCACGCATAAATAGATAGCCTTTTCCACGCACGGTTTTAATCCGCGATGAGTTGTCAGGATCATCTAGTAATTTACGTCGTAATCGAGAAATACGCGCATCAATAGAACGATCGCTGCCATCAAAATCAATACCTCTTACTTGGGAAAATATGTCGTCTCGAGATAAAATCTTACCGGCGTTATTTGCTAATAACCAAAGTAAATCAAATTCTGCCGTAGTCAAATCGATATCTTGTCCATCTAATAACACTCTTCGATTTTCACCATCAATAACTAAATTATCAAAGACCAGAGTATTATTGTTAAACGAAGTTATTAGTTCCTTATAGCTTTCTTTATCGGTTTCGATCTGTTTTCGTCGCAACAATGCACGAATACGAGCAAGTAATAACCGCGGTTCTATAGGTTTAGCTAGATAATCATCTGCACCTAACTCTAAACCAACAATTTCATCAATATTGTCTTCACTCGCGGTCATAATCAGAATATAGTTTGTAAACCACGAACGTATATCTCGACATATATCAAATCCAGATTTTTCTGGCAGCATGACATCTAAAATAACTAAATCAGGGTTGATCTGTTGTATTTTTTCTTCGGCACCGGCACCACTATTATGCCAATCAACGATATACCCTTGACGGATTAAATAAACTTGGATTAAATTGGCTAATCTTTCATCATCTTCGATGATTAATATACGTTCACTCATTTTCGGTTCTCTTTACCGTATAATGTGTACTTCAAGATACCTTATTATACAGGTAAATGAAGCCTCGTTACAAAAGATATACAAAGAGCCTACAAAGTTTACTAGCACTATATGAGAAAATTGGTGCCAATATCTATAACTAAGCAATTTTTACGTTAACTATGAATACTTTTTCATCAATTACTAATCACCTTTTTCAGCCATCTTATACTCACCACCAAAACCCTATTATTTTATGTGATTTTGATGGCACAATTAGTGTTAAAGATGTTACTGATACTTTACTTAGCCAATTCGGTCAAGATGGTTGTGATGAACTTGAGGAATTATGGGTTAGTGGCAAAATCGGCTCTCAAGAATGTATGAGCAAACAGATTGCATTAATGGATGCTAGTCTGGAGGAACTCAATCAAGCATTAGCAAAAATTGAAATTGATGATAATTTTAAAGCATTTATTGATCACACCGAAAAAAATCATATTCCAGTTCATGTAGTTAGTGATGGCTTAGATTATGCTATTCAGTTTGTGTTAAAACACCATGGTATTGAGCATCTACCTATTTATGCCAATAAGTTAATGCATAATAATCAACGAAGTTGGCGCCTTGAGTTCCCATTTGCCAATAAGGATTGTATTAAACAAAGTGGTAACTGCAAATGCAATCATGTTAAACAACAGCAACATTTTCCTCAGATACTATATGTTGGTGATGGTACTTCCGATTTTTGCGTTTCTCATCATGTCGATCTGGTTTTCGCCAAAGATAAGTTGATTAATTACTGTGAAAAAAACAATATTAAGCACAGTGCTATTGAGAGCTTTGCTGATGTAACCGAAGCATTAAAACAGATGCAACAAACACTAATTCCAGTCATGGCGGTAAAATAAAGGAATAATAATGAGTACAATTGAAGATTTATCTTATTTTTTACCTGGTAATAAAAATGGCGTGCTATTAATTCACGGTTTAACTGGTACACCAAATGAAATGCGTATTTTAGCCAATGGTTTACATAAAGCTGGATTTACTGTGTATGCAATACAGCTAGCAGGTCACTGTGGTACTGAAGCAGATCTATGTAAAACAACTTGGCAAGATTGGTATAAAAGTGTTCAAGATGGTGCTGATTATTTAGCTCAACATGTTGATAATCTGTTTGTCGCCGGTTTATCTATGGGCGCATTATTAGCGTTAAAATTAGCTGCCGATCGTCCCAATCAAGTGAAAGGTGTTGGTGTTTTAGCACCTACATTTTCTTATGATGGCTGGAGCATGCCATTTTGGGCTAAAAAATTCTTCTTTTTATTAGTCTATTTCAAAAAACTTGGTATTTTTCAAAAAGTATCTTTTATTGAAAAACCACCTTATGGCCTTAAGGATGAACGGATACGAGCCGTTGTATCTGAAAGTATGTTAAGTGGTGATGCAGCATCTGCTGGATTGGCAGGTAACCCTTTCCCAGCTTTAGCTGAAATGCAGTTATTGGCTAAACATATGCGTCAGGAGTTACCTAAAGTTACCTCACCGTGTTTAATTATGCATTCAGGTAATGATGACATTGCCAATATTGAAACAAATGCAAAATTAGTTGAAAAACACGTCTCTGGTCCAAAACAGTTAATTGTATTAAATGATAGTTACCATTTAATTACTATTGATAGCCAACGCCGAGAAGTGATTAAAGAATGTGCTTCATTTTTTAATAATCTTGCAGAAGGAAATTAAACATAATGTCATCCTTAGTTATTTTTCTTTGGGTTAGTAATATCTGTTTTGATACTTTAGGACAAGTTGCCTTTAAATATGCGGCAATATCACCGACCAATCGAGATGGGTGGTACTATTGGTTAGATTTGGCTAAAAATCATTGGATTTGGGTAGGAATAGCCTCTTACATTGCCGAATTTTTATTGTGGCTAGCCTTTTTAACCTTAGTGCCACTTTCACAAGGTGTATTACTCGCCTCATTCAATATTATTACTATCATGTTAGTCGGTCGAATTCTTTTCAAAGAATTACTAACCCTTTATCGCATTATTGGCATGTTATTAATAACTGCTGGTGTTATTTTTGTGGGGATTTCTTAATATGGCTAAGTTCTATTTGATTGGTTTTACCGTATTACTAATGTTTGACACTATTGCCCAGTGCAGTTTCAAATTGGCTGCAGAGCATGCTCAACCGCTTGCGATGAGTGTTGAATGGATTGTTAGGGTGTTTTCTGGCCATTGGATTTATGTATCAATTGCGGGTTATATTTTTACTTTCTTCACTTGGATGACTTTATTAAAAAAAGCGCCTGTAGGACCTGCTTTTGCAGCGTCTCATTTCGAAGTCGTCACGGTAATGATTGCATCAGTTTGGTTATTTAATGAACCAATAACATTATTTAAGTTAATCGGAACAATATTGATTGTTTCAGGAATTATGTTTCTAGCATTGGCAGAAAGTAAACTAACTAATAAAAACATTCATAATAGTCATTAATCAAATCTAAATCAAAAATCAAGCCTAGCTATATTTCATTGAAGAATAACAGAGTAACAATACTAGGCTTTTAAAGCATTTAATAATATTAAATTGAGTTGATGTTGTTCTTGTTGCCAACCATTTAGGTTTTCTAATGATATTTCTGGTTGTTTATCTAATGAACTAAGTAATCGTTTAAACCAGCTTTTCGGTTGCCATATTGATAATTCACCAGTGATATCACTACCAATAATTCGTGGTTTAATTGAGGAAATAGTATCTAGTAAGTGATAGGTTTGCAGTTTTCCTTGATCCCAATTAGTATGAATAACCTCTTCACTTAATACGTCTTTATCTATCGATAAATATATTGGTTTAGTATTACGATATTGCTCAGATAAAAACTGGGTAATCAAATCATCAGGCGAATCAAAATGACGAAAAGCATGATTTAAACCAATTCTTTTCGCCCAAGAAACATTGACATCTAAGCTCCAATAGGTCAGTTTTTTATGAAAAAGTGGTGACCATCTATTTTCCCAAAAATGCCATAAGCCAATATCATTAGAGGTTATGCCTAACACATGGACATGACTCACGAATGGTAAACTTGCTACATAGCTTACCCATGAGCCACAGTGAACACCAAACAGATAACGCATATTGTCTGGATGGTTATCAAAAATAATCACTTCAATTGGATTATCTACTGAATATTGGTTAGCGAGCTGCTCAATTAATAATAACGAAATATGATGGTAATCACCACTTCCCATTAATACAGTACCATAGTTTTCTGGTAATGCTTGTTGTAATTGTATTTTAAATTTTTGAAAAATTTTTTCATTACAACCAAAACGAATTACATCCTGCCACTGCATAAAATCAATCGTTTTAGCTTCATTAATTTCACCTACGCTTTGATCAAAATTAAGGATAACAGGCAATGTCATGCTACTTTCTCCTTATCTGTTTCAAAATGGCCTATTAATTTACGTAAAATTGCTCTTAATAGAGGATTTCGAATATAAACTAGATGTTTGGTTAAAGTAAAACTAGCACCTAATGAAGCTTTAACTTCAGGATCAGTCCAACCTGCGACATAACTACTTAGCTTCTGTTGTAACGCATATTCAAGATTAACAAACCAACTAACAAAATAGAGATTCAACTCTCGTGCTTGTGGATAAACCATACCAATATATTTATCAATTAGAACATTATTCACCACAAAACAGATGTTATAACCAATTAATTGGCCATTATAGTGATAAGTGAAAATACGCCCATTTGCTGCTTTACTTTGCAATAATTGGACAAAAAATGGCTTGGTTAATAAATCAAAATGGACTTCACTTTGTTCATATACATTAAGATAAAGCTGATAATATAAATCAAGATTGGCATCATCAAAAAAACAGTCATCACCAGTTTGTAAAATATTAATCTCTAATTTTTCACGTGACTTAAGTTTTCTTCTTAAGTTCTTACGACGGCTATAGGATAATTTTGCCAAAAAGTCATTTATCGATTCGAAATCGATTGGAACCCACGCTAAAGCTTGTCCTTCAACCTCAATAAAACCATTATCTTTTAATGAACCAATAACCTGTTTAGAATATTGATTATCCTGCTTACTAAGTAAAGGCGAATCAGAAGGTAAATCTTTTACAATAGTAAAAGGATATTTCTTTGCATATGCCGTTTTAACATTATCAGCTAATTGCTGCGCATTCACTTTATCAGTTAACAAGCTGTATTCAGAAACTGTCGTTCCTACAAAACATGTCCTTGGTTGTAACCAATGTCGCCATTTCCGATAAAAAGGCAATTTATGAACTTTATGTTTAAAATCATTATCGGCAGTTGTGAGCAAATCAAACTTAGCAGAAAAAGCTGGCACGCCATCTTCACCCATCCAGCTTGTAAATTCTTGTGGTGGATGAGAAATAAAATTATTGATTAGTTCATTTGGTTCTAGTTGGTTAATATATCGCATAACTTTCTATAAAGGATTGGGTATAACTAGAATCCCGCTAACACGTATTAGCGGGATTATTTTGCTTTAAGACTTAAAGTTCTTTTTTAGCTCGAGTGATTAATTGATCGAGTAATTCAATACCTTGGTCAATTTCTTGACGACTAATGTGTAAAGAAGGAGCAAAAGTGATAACATTTTTGTAATAACCACCAATATCAAGCACCAAGCCCATTTTATTACCTTTCCAATCAAGATCACCTGACATACCGATATCAACCATTTTATCAACTAATGCTTTGTTAGCGGTAAATCCGTCTTCGGTACAAATCTCAGCACGTAGTGCAAGACCTAAGCCATCAACCTCACCAATTTCTTTATGTTTCTTCTCAAGTGTTTTTAATCCTTCAAGGAAGTATGCACCACTTTCCATCACCATTTTTTCGTAATCGGTTTCTGAAGTCATTTTTAATACTTCTAAACCAACCGCAGTACCTAATGGATTTGAAGCAAAAGTTGAATGTGTTGAACCAACTGGGAATACTTCAGGATTAATTAACTCTTCTCGAGCCCATAATCCTCCAAGTGGATTTAAACCATTAGTTAATGCTTTAGCGAACACAACTACATCAGGTTTAACATCAAAGTGTTCGATTGACCATAGTTTACCAGTACGATAAAAGCCCATCTGAATTTCATCAACAACTAATAAAATACCATATTGATCTAAAACTTTTTTCAGACCTTTAAAGTAGTTACGAGGAGGAACAATATAACCACCTGTTGCTTGTAAAGGTTCGGCATAGAAAGCAGCATATTCAGCTTGTCCAACTTTTGGATCCCAAACTCCGTGATATTCTGTTTCGAATAAACGAGCAAATTCAGCGACTAAATGTTCACCATATTCTTCTGAAGTCATTCCTTTAGGGCGACGGAATGGATATGGGAAAGGAACAAACATAGCACGATCACCAAAATGACCATAACGACGACGATAACGATAACTTGAAGTGATTGATGATGCGCCAAGAGTACGACCATGGTAGCCACCTTGGAAAGCAAACATTAAAGATTTACCACCAGTAGCATTACGAACTACTTTTAATGAATCTTCAATACATTGTGAACCACCAACATTAAAATGCACACGGCCTTGGTAACCAAATCGTTTTTCCATACCTTGAGCAATAGTTTTTGCTAATTCAATTTTAGTTGGATGAAGATACTGACTTGCACATTGAGGTAAAGTATCAATTTGTTTTTTAAGTACATTATTTAGACGCTCATTAGCATAACCAAAGTTACAAGCTGAGTACCACATTTGTAGATCAAGAAAGGCTTTACCTTCTTTATCATACATGTAGCTACCTTCACAGCCATCAAAAATCTTCGGTGGTTCAACGTAATGCACGGTATCACCAAATGAGCAATATTTTGCTTCGTCAGCTAATAATACTGCGTCGTCAGGGCGACTGTTAATCATTTCTTTAGTTGGTTTACTCATAATTTATCTCACTAATCCATATTCAAATATGACAAAATGTGGCATTATTATCGGAGAAAAGTGATTGTAACAATGTACAATTACTGTATAGGTTTTGTGACAACAGACTTGAGATAAAGAAATCACAATAGCTCTCGTAAACCATATCACTATGAATAGGTATTAAAATGAAAAGAATAAGCTGTATAATTTCGCTATTATCAATGTGTTCTCTAGGATATACGCAAATTGTATCAGCAGAATCTAACTCATTGGGAATCGGTCTAGGTTGGTCAACTTCACCATATAAAAGTTATAGTTCAAACTACTATCCTATACCACACATTGATTATGACAATGGCTCATTTTTTATTGATGATCTTTCTGCTGGAGTTTATGCACTTAATGATGATAATCAGAGTCTATCCTTTGGCGCTCGCTATTTAGCTAATGAATTTAAACCTCACGATTCTGATAATCATAAACTAAAACAGCTTGATAGCCGCCACTCAACCCTACTTGCTGATATTGAATATTCACTTAATACAAATTGGGGGATTTTTTCTAGTAGTATTGGCGCTGATATCCTTGATAATAGTAATAGTATTTTAGTTAATGCTGATTATACAGTGCCTTATATTGAAAATAATTTGATTGTTGCACCAACTATCGGTATAAATTGGGCAAATAATAAACATAATGACTATTATTATGGGATTTCGCACAAAGAATCTGCACGTTCAGGCTTAGGTTATTTCAATGCTGATAGCTCTTTTACACCTTACTTTGAAATTGCGGCTCAATATTCGTTAACAGATAATATTGCAACCTTTGGTGGAGTCCATATTGATAAACTAACAGGCGATGCAGCCGATAGCCCAATGGTTGATGATAGTACGGTAACATCTATTTATATGGGTGTATCTTATAAATTTTAAGGAATTTCTTATCAAATTTTATTACTAAGGCGATAATATATCATCGTCTATGAAATTTTTATTATAAATCGTTATGATAAAATAAACTTCATAAAGCAAATTTTTGGAAATATAACACTATGCTTTGGTTTAAAAACGCAATTATTTACCAACTTAATAATGACAATTTACTTGATAAACAAACTATTGAACAAGCGCTTAAATCGGCTTCATTTTCGCCGTGCGGTAATTTAGATACCACTAAGATGGGATGGGTTTCGCCTTATAATGATAATAACTTAGATGATTTCATTATAGATATGCAAGGACATTTACTGTTACGGATTAAAAAAGAAACTAAAATATTACCAGCGCCGGTAATTAAACAAGCACTAATTGATAAAATTGATAAACAAGAGAAAGCATTAAATCGAAAACTCAGTAAAAATGAGAAAGCGACATTAAAAGATGAAGTGATGATCGATTTAATGCCTAGAGCATTTAGTAAATATAACCATTATTGGTTATGGATCGATACTGAAAATAAAAGAATTATTATTGATTGTAGTAGTTTTAAACTAGCTGAAGATATTTTAGCAATTTTACGTAAAGAGCTAGGATCTTTAGCATTAATCCCATTATCAATTGATAAACCACTTGAAAAAATAATGACCACTTGGGTTAAAGAAAAGTTAAATTTCCCTCCTTTTATATTAGGGGATGAAGCTGAATTAAAGGATCCACTGGAAGGTAATGGAATTATTAACTGCAAAAACCAAGATATCACTAGCGACGAAATGTTAGTTCACTTAGATTCCGGTAAATGGGTAACCAAACTTAAAATTATTGATGAACGTGGAATCAATTTTATTATCAACCCAGACTTTACATTGAAAAAAATAAAGTTTGATTCTATTATAATGGACGAAAATGAAGATATTGGTTTTGATGAGTTTGATAAACGACTCGAAGCGGATTTTTACATTATGACTAATATATTATCAAATTTAATTAACCATTTATGTATAACTGTAAATAAAATTGTTTAGATTTTTTACAATAAATTATCATTACCTCTGGATCCGAATAATATTTGTGCTATAATCATCAACAAACTATGTATAAAATAGTTATTAATAAGTTAATAATAACTTACTCAAGAAGTAAAATTAAATAATAAATCAAATTAAACAACGTCTATAACAACAAATTAAGTTGAGGCAAAAAATGAAAAAAACAACTTTAGCTCTAGCAATAGCAGTAGCAAGTTTAACCACTGCTGCAGCTAATGCAGCATATGAAGACAACACTTTTTATACAGGTGCTAAAATAGGTTGGTCAGAACTTTATCGATTAGATGCAAATAAAGTTCGTGGTTACGATAAAGATGAGGCTGGTATCAAAACATCAAATAGAAGTAATGTTGCTGGTGGTGCATTTTTAGGCTATCAAGCGAATCCTTATTTGGCATTTGAATTAGGTTATGACTGGTTAGGTTCAGCTAAATATAAAAGAACTTACCGTGATGATCATACCAAAGCTGGTAATAGCAAAGTTTCAGCACAAGGTGTTTCTTTAACTGGTAAATTAAGCTATCCATTATCTTTCATCTCTGACGATTTAGATATCTATGGTCGTGCAGGAGGAATGGTTACTATTGCTAAATGGAAAAATAGTGGTGATGTTAAAGAAGAATATGGTAAAGGCGGGACAAAAACTGATGTATCACCTGTTTACGCTTTAGGTCTTGATTATCGTCTTAGCGAAGATTTCTCTACTCGTTTAGAATACCAATATACTCAACATATTCATACTAAAAGTAATGCATCTCCAGACGCTGGTACTGTTAGTTTAGGTATCACTTATCGTTTAGGTTCACCTACTGTTGCGGCTCCAGTTGAAATTAAAACTGAAGTAAACCGTTATGTTCTTAACGAAGACGTATTATTTGCCTATGCTAAAGCTGACTTAAAAGCAGAAGGTCGCCAAGCGCTTGATAATTTATTAACTACTCTTGTTAAAATTAATCCTACTCAAAGTGCAATCGTAGTAATCGGTCACACTGATCGCATCGGTTCAGATAGCTATAACCAAAAATTATCAGAACGTCGCGCGCACACTGTATTAACCTATTTAGTACAAAAAGGTGTTCCTGCTGAAATCATTAGTTCTCGTGGTATGGGTAAAGCTCAACCAGTTACCGGTACTAAATGTAATGCACTTCGCGGTGCTGATTTAAAAGCATGTTTAGCGCCAGATCGTCGTGTTGAAATTGAAGTTAAAGCACGTAACGTACAAGAAGTTCAAGTAATTGATCAAACAAAATAATAATTGTTGATTAATGATATCTCTTAAAACCCAGCTTTGAGCTGGGTTTTTTATTTATACCTTTATTAATTAAATAAATTATATCTTGCTTTTAAGCTATAAATTATCCACAAAAAAGAATATAATTATCACAATATCGTTAGTATCCTAGTTAAAGTTAAAGGAGAAGCCGTGCCTAAAGCGATTTGGCAAGATTGTTTTTCTCAATTACAAGAAGTCCTTCCAACAACGGAATTCAACTTATGGATTCGCCCGTTACAAGCAGAAATGGTTGATAATAAACTTTATATTTATGCGCCTAATAGATTTGTATTAGATTGGGTCAAAAATAAATATTTAACGATTATTTCACAGTTATTAAATACAATTTTAGGTGATGATTCATTAAAATTATACCTTGAAGTTGGCTCCACTATGCCAGTAGAAAAAAAATCTGAAGTTAATCAATCTAAGTCTGATATTGTTCCGTCTTGGAAAACAACTAAAGAAAACAATAATAATCATATTTACTACTCAGGAATTAATCATAAACATACATTTAATAGTTTCGTTGAAGGTAAATCAAATCAACTCGCTGTAGCTGCAGCAAAACAAATAGCTGAAAACCCAGGAAAAGCTTATAATCCGTTATTCTTATATGGATCAACTGGTTTAGGTAAAACCCATTTATTACACGCGGTTGGTAATGAAATTATAGCCTGTAGAACCAATTCGAAAGTGGTTTATATGCACTCGGAACGCTTTGTGCAAGATATGGTAAAAGCACTACAAAATAATGCTATTGATGAATTCAAAAACTATTATCGTTCAGTTGATGCACTACTTATTGATGATATTCAATTTTTTGCCAATAAAGAACGCTCCCAAGAAGAGTTCTTTCATACATTTAACTCGTTATTAGAAGGCAATCAACAAATTATCTTAACCTCAGATCGTTATCCTAAAGAGATTAATGGCGTTGAAGATCGTTTAAAATCAAGATTTGGTTGGGGTTTAACCATTGCTATCGAGCCACCTGAACTTGAAACTCGAGTTGCAATTCTAATGAAAAAAGCAGAAGAAAATAACATAAAACTACCTGAAGAGGTGGCATTTTTCATTGCTAAAAGATTACGTTCGAATGTGCGTGAATTAGAAGGTGCATTGAATCGTGTGATAGCCAATGCTAATTTTACAGGAAAATCTATCACTATTGATTTTGTAAAAGATGCTTTGAAAGATTTACTTGCCTTGCAAGAAAAATTGATTACTATTGAAAATATTCAAAAAACGGTTGCTGAATATTATAAAATTAAAGTTTCTGATTTATTATCAAAACGTCGCTCTCGTTCAGTTGCTAGACCAAGACAGGTTGCTATGGCGTTAGCAAAAGAGTTGACAAATAAGAGCCTTCCAGAAATTGGAGATGGTTTCGGAGGTAGGGATCACACAACAGTATTACATGCATGCCGAAAAATTGCAGAATTGAAAGTAGAAAGCAATGATATTAAAGAGGATTATTCCAATTTAATTAGAACATTATCAACTTAAAAAAGAATTAACACTATGAAATTTATTATAGATCGTGAAAAACTTATTAAGCCCTTACAGCTTGTTAGCGCACCATTAAGCAGCCGCCCTACTTTACCCATTTTAAGTAATTTATTATTACAAGTCATTGACAATACACTATCAATGACAGGAACCGATTTAGAGATTGAGATGATATCCCATCTTCCTTTAACCGAGTCTTGTGAACCTGGGGCAACAACAGTTCCGGCAAGAAAGTTTCTCGATATTTGTAGAAATCTGCCAAGTAATGCCCAAATTTCGATAAGCGTTGACGATAATCGATTAATCATTCAATCTGGACGTAGTAAATTTTCTTTAGCCACATTACCGGCTACAGATTTTCCTAATTTAGAAAATTGGCAAAGTGATGTTGATCTATCTATACCACAAAAGACAATCAAACGACTTATTGATGCAGTCCAATTTTCAATGGCGAATCAAGATGTAAGATATTATTTAAATGGTATGTTATTTGAGATCGAAGATGGATTATTAAAAACCGTTGCGACAGATGGTCATCGTTTAGCTGTGTGTGCTCAACCCGTAGGTCAAAATATCGCGGAATCTTGTTCAGTTATTTTACCTAGAAAAGGGGTAATAGAGCTAGCGAAACTGGTTAGTGACAATGATGAGCTGGTAAATATGCAGATTGGCAATAATAATTTACGTGTTAATCTTGGTGATTTTACCTTTACTTCAAAACTTATTGATGGAAGATTTCCTGATTATAAACGAGTGATGCCTCGTAATCCAGACAAACCACTTGAAGTATCATGCGAAGAGCTTAGAAATGCATTATCACGAGTGGCAATTCTTTCAAACGAAAAATTCCGTGGTATAAGATTATATGTACATAACAACCAAATAAAAATTACAGCAAATAATCCTGAACAAGAAGAAGCGGAAGAAGTGATTGATGTAAAATATGAATCACAAGAGCTTGAAATTGGCTTTAATGTGACTTATTTATTAGATATATTAAACACACTAAAATGTGATAGCGTACAATTATTATTAACAGATGCAACATCTAGTGTGCAAATTGAAGATATCAATAATCAATCAGCTACTTATGTTGTTATGCCAATGCGCTTATAATAACTAACTATCAAACTTCCGGCTTCGGCCGGAAATTTTACCAACATGACTCTTTCACAAATCAAAATCCACAATTTTCGAAACATTGATTATGCTGAATTATCATTATCAAATCATTTCAATTATATAGTTGGTGATAATGGTAGTGGGAAAACCAGTCTACTTGAGGCTATTTATATGCTTGGCCATGGCCGAGCATTTAGACATATTCAATCGAATAGAATCATACAACATGAAAAGCCTGAGTTAGTTTTATTTAGCCAAATAGAGTCATCGCAACAAACTCGCACAATAGGATTATCAAAAACACGAAATAATGATAATACGATAAAAATTGATGGTGATGAGGGATTTCGATTAACTGACTTAGCTAAGCTATTACCTATTCAACTTATTACTCCAGAAGGATTTGATTTACTTACTGGTGGTCCAAAATATCGTCGATCGTTTATAGACTGGGGATGTTTTCACCATTACCCAGAATTTGTATCATTATGGAACAATTTAAAACGGTTATTTAAACAAAGAAATGCATTATTAAAACAATCGTCTAACTATAATCAATTATTACCTTGGGATAAAGAACTAATCCCAATTGCCGAAAAAATCAGTCAAATTAGAGCTGATTATAGTCAAAATATATTTCCGCAAATTATAGAAACTTGTCGGCATTTTTTACCTGAATATCAACTTAATTGCCAATATTATCAAGGCTGGGAATATGGGGGGAATTATTCAGATATTTTATATAAACAATTTGAGAGAGATAAATTCATTAACTATACCTCATTAGGCCCACATAAAGCCGATATAAAATTACGTATAGATAATATTCCAGTTGAAGATCTACTATCTCGTGGACAACTAAAATTACTTATGTGTGCATTACGTTTATCACAAGGTGAATATTTTTCAGAAAAAACTGGATTATCATGTATTTATTTAATAGATGACTTTGCTTCTGAACTTGATAAAAATAAACGTAATCTATTAGCCAAACGATTAAAATCAGCCAAATCTCAAGTTTTTATTACGGCAGTTAATCAAGAGCAAATTACCCATATGATCGATGAAAATGATAAGATTTTTCACATAAAATCTGGTATAATTTCTTAAATATATAGAATGATATAAATAATTAAACAAGTCGAGAAATCCATGTCTAACTCTTATGATTCTTCAAGCATTAAAGTACTTAAAGGACTTGATGCAGTTCGAAAACGTCCAGGAATGTATATTGGTGATACTGATGATGGTACAGGCCTTCATCATATGGTTTTTGAAGTGGTAGATAATGCCATTGACGAAGCATTAGCGGGTTATTGTCACCATATTGAAGTTACCATCCATCCTGATAATTCTGTTTCTGTACGAGATGATGGTCGAGGTATACCCACAGGAATTCACCAAGAAGAAGGTATTTCTGCTGCCGAAGTTATTATGACTGTTTTACATGCTGGTGGTAAATTTGATGATAATTCTTACAAAGTATCTGGTGGTTTACATGGTGTTGGTGTTTCCGTGGTCAATGCATTATCAGATAAATTAGAGTTAGTGATCTATCGTGAAGGTAAAATTCATAAGCAAATTTATCATTTAGGTGTGCCTGAAGAGCCATTAAAAATCATTGGTGAAACAACTGAATCTGGAACTTATGTCCGTTTCTGGCCAAGCCCAAAAACATTCTCTAACATCGAATTTGTCTATGAGTATTTAGCCAAAAGATTGCGCGAATTATCATTCTTAAATTCTGGTGTCTCTATTAAACTTAATGATGAACGTACCGGTAAAAGTGAACACTACCATTATGAAGGTGGTATTCAAGCTTTTGTTGAATATTTAAACAAAAATAAAAACCCAATCCATCCAAAGATTTTTTATTTTAGTACTGAGAAAGATAATATTGGCGTCGAAGTTGCTTTACAATGGAACGACGGTTACCAAGAAAATATCTATTGTTTTACCAACAATATTCCTCAACGTGATGGTGGGACCCACTTGGCAGGCTTCCGTGGAGCAATGACTCGTACATTAAATAACTACATGGAAACCGAAGGCTATAGTAAAAAAGCAAAAATCAGTGCCACAGGCGATGATGCACGTGAAGGGCTAATTGCGGTAGTATCAGTAAAAGTACCAGATCCTAAATTTTCATCACAAACCAAAGATAAATTGGTTTCGTCTGAAGTAAAATCAGCAGTTGAATCAGTGATGGGTGAAAAATTAGCCGATTATTTACTGGAAAATCCATCGGATGCCAAAATTGTGGTTGGCAAAATTATTGATGCAGCTAGAGCTCGCGAAGCAGCACGAAAAGCGCGAGAAATGACACGGCGTAAGGGTGCTTTAGATTTAGGTGGCTTACCAGGTAAACTTGCTGATTGTCAAGAAAAAGACCCAGCATTATCAGAACTTTACTTAGTGGAAGGGGACTCTGCGGGTGGTTCTGCAAAACAGGGACGTAACCGCAGGAATCAAGCAATTTTACCTTTAAAAGGTAAAATCCTTAATGTTGAAAAAGCCCGTTTTGACAAAATGCTTTCGTCTCAAGAAGTCGCAACTTTAATTACTGCTTTAGGTTGTGGTATTGGTCGTGATGAATATAATCCAGATAAAATGCGTTATCACAGCATTATCATCATGACCGATGCGGATGTGGATGGTTCACATATTAGAACTTTATTGTTAACCTTCTTCTACCGTCAGATGCCTGAAATTATTGAACGAGGTTATGTTTATATCGCACAACCACCACTTTATAAAGTTAAAAAAGGCAAACAAGAACAATATATTAAAGATGATGATGCAATGACTCAATTCCAAATTGCTCTAGCTTTGGAAGATGCATCACTACATGTTAATGATCATGCCCCTGCTTTAGCTGGTGAAGCTTTAGAAAAATTAATTGCTGAATACCAAAAAGTTGAAAAACTAATTACTAAAATGGAACGTCGCTATCCTAGAGCATTGTTATCAGAATTAGTCTATCAAGAAGTATTAGACGAGGATATTTTAAAAGACCAACAAAAATCTGAACAGTGGGCAAAATCAATTATTGAAAAATTATCAAATAAAGAACAACATGGCAGTAGCTACCATTATAGTGCAGATTACAATGAAAAAGCAGAATTATATATACCTGTAATCAAAGTAAGAACGCATGGAGTTGATACCAGTTATGCTTTAGATCAAGTATTTATTCATAGTAATGAATACCGAAATATTTGCCATTTAGGCTCACAATTGAAAGATTTACTTGAAGAAAGTGCATTTATACAACGAGGCGAACGAAAACAACCAGTAAGCTCATTCGAAGAGGCTGTTGATTGGTTAATTCGAGAATCTCGCCGTGGATTAACAATCCAACGTTATAAAGGTTTAGGAGAAATGAACCCCGAACAATTATGGGAAACAACCATGGATCCAACCAGTCGTCGTATGTTGCAAGTTACCATTAAGGATGCAATTGAAGCAGATCAATTGTTTACCACATTGATGGGAGATGAAGTCGAACCTCGCCGACTATTTATCGAGGAAAATGCATTAAAAGCAGCTAATTTAGACTTCTAATAACAATTGTTGTCGGATCCGGTAATAAGTGAAATAAATCCGGAGTATGTGAAATAAAATCCGGTAATTACTGAAATATCAAACCAGATTCAATGTCTGGTTTTTTCTTATGTCACATTAATATCGAAATAATTTCGACGTTTTATTATATTGTTAGCATCAAAAATAATTGCTTTATAAGTTATAATGTAAAACTTAATTGATACATATAGAATTATTCCAAACAATATTCCTAAAATAAATTTATAAGATAATGATTGAATAGAGTATAAAAATAAAAAAACAAATCATAAAACAATAGATAAACTTAATCATATTAATAAGTTAAAAATAGTATATTTTATTTTTTTAATTATTTCGCCCAAAAATATTCAATTTGCAGAAAAACAGAGTATTACTATGCGGGATAATATTATTATCTCTGAACGACTAGCTCATATATTATTCGGCGGCAAAGAGGGATTTTGGTATTTTTTAAATCATTTTATCCACTCGATTGATAAATACTCTAAAAAGTTAATGCCTTTTTATCGTCAATTTAATCGGTGCTTTAAGTCTGATTTATTTTCTGAATATAAACGTTACCTTGATGAGTTCATTAATTTATATTGGCGAAATCATATTACGGATAAAAACACGTTGTTCTCAAAATCAATATTGGCTAATCATGCATGGCTCTTTATTTCAAAAGTTAAAGCTCAATTTAAACTTACCGAATCACTGATTATTAAAGCTACAGCAAAAGGATTTATTCGTTCGGAAACTATCTATAATGAACAATATTTTATGGAGCATCATAAACCTAGATATTATCGTTTATATTATAAGCCAGATATCATCAAACAATTACCTATGTTACAAGGCACAATTTCATTAAAAAAAGTTTGCCTTTTATTAGGAACCACTAAAAGACAACTCAATAGTTTAATAAAAAATAATCATTTCAACTTCACTATTGCGCCAGAGGCGGCTTATCGGTATTTAGAAGATAAATATAATAGTCTAACTCATATAGTTGAAAAATATGCCAACGCTATTGAAAATAGAGTCTCAAAAGGAAAGGCATGGTTATTTTTACAATCAGAAATTGAGGATTATTTACAGCGTATTTTAAAACATGCATTACATTCTGCCGATTTAAAAGATTCGTTAGCTTTACCTGATGCGATGAGACTTATTGGTAATTGAATAAAAGAAGCATATAACGAAGTCATTAGCGCAATGATAAATCAAGAGTTACCTACAGTTATGCTAGATATCGATAGACCGACACTAAGGGATATCCATATTCCAACAAAAGCACTCATTAGTTGGGTTAATCAAAAAACGAAGTAACATACTTATATGACTATTCCTGAAATAGCAAAAAAATTAACTATTAGTCAGCAATTTGCTTACGAGTTAGTTAATCATCAACTTATGCCATATACTATAATTAAACGAAATAATACTCGGTGGATCACAGAAGACAATATCAAAACATTCAATAAAAATTATATTATTTTATCTAAGCTTGCTAAAGAAAAAGGAATATCTTCAAAAAAACTAATGGCTAAATTAGAAAATATGTCAGATGTATATCAAAAGTTAACGCTAGGATTAAAACAAGTTGTGTACAAAAAAACACCCTACATATATATTTCAAATTTTGCTATACTATAGAACCAAAGGGATCAAGGCAATATTTATGCTAATGGTAAACCAAGAAATCACCAATAGAAAAAACACCTTCTTTAAAGATTTATCTTCTACAAGAAATGATATGGAATGGCTAATACATAAACATCTTATTCGTACCCCTGCATATATTTTTTTAGATAATCAAGATAAAGAGCAAAAACTAGCTGAAATATTAAAAAATTACTTCAATATTAACTACAAGGATTTTATCATAGTCGGTTCTGCTCAACTTGGTTTTAGTTTAAATCCCCAAAAAAATTATAGAGACTTTAACGAGTCGTCGGATATTGATATAGCGATTATCAATCAGAATTTATTCATAGAGCTAAAACAGGAACTTTATAACTTTACTGATGGTCTCAATAATTGTTGGAAAGGAACACACTTCCATTCAAATCCCAAAGAATATACTTTTCTTGATAACAATTTTACACCACCAAAAAAGTATGTGATTCATGAAAATCAATTTAAATATTACAAATACTTATCTCAAGGATGGTTTAGAGCTGATTTTAAACCTAACGAGTTTGAAATATGCCGTAACAATAAAAAATTTAGTGACTTTAATAAAGAAATAAAAAAAGTATTTTCTAGAAAAATTGGACTAGCAATTTATGAGAATTGGTTTTTTTTTCTTGACTATCAAAGCAGAAATTTAACTAAATTAAAACTTAAAACAGAGGTTGAACCTAATGTTGCAAACTGAAAATCAACAAATAAAATTGGATGCCAGTGTTCCTGCAAATAATTATAAAATTATAGAAATTTATAATAAAGTCAAAAAAGATGAATGGGATGTTAGGCCTAGTTTTCAAAGGAAACTGGTCTGGAAAAAACAGCATAAAATTAATTTTATTGAAACAATTTTATTAAATTACCCATTCCCTGAAATTTATATAGCGCCAGGTGAAATGGATTCTGAAACGCTAAAATTTAGTGATATTGTCGTCGATGGTCAACAGAGAACTACGACAATTGTTAATTATATTGAAGCTAAGGACATTTTTGCCCAAAAGATAAAAAAACTAAAATCATTTAAAGAACTATCTGATATCGAAAAAAGAGATTTTTTGAATTTTGAAGTTTCAATTAGATATTTAAAAAATGCAACCCCCGAACAAATTAAAAATATTTTTCAACGAATTAATAGTTCCGAATACTCTCTAAATCAAATAGAAAAAAGTCATGCACAATATGGAGATAGTGAGTTTATATTATTTGCAAAACAGATAATTGAAAAAGAATGTGATATTGATTATTCAATTATTGAGTATAAATTAGATGAAAATAATCGAGAATTATTACACAATTTTTTTGTAAAAAAATCAAATATTTTTAGTGATAATGATATTGATAGAATGCTAGCTTTACAATATATAATTACCTTGCTTTCTACATTTTTAGAAAATGGGGTATATTTCAATAGGGTAAGTAAAAACGAATTTTACATTCAAGAATATAACGGTGAATTCCCAAAAGCCTTTGAATATGAACAAAAATTAGTTGAGATTATCCAATTTATTGAAAGTATACGCTTAAGTAGTGATTCAATGTGGTTTACTAAATCAAATATATTTACACTTATCATTGAGTTATATAAATTCAATCTGAATACAAATCAACCATTAGATTCGATAAACCTTGTAGCTCTAAAGTCCAAATTAGATGATTTTGAAAAAACATATTATGAGTATTTGGGAGACAAAGAAAACTATAAAGAAAAAACACCTGGTGATATATTATATTTTGAAGCATCACGTCAAGGTGTTAACGATGCTGAACCTCGAGCAAATAGAGGAAAAGTAATAGAAGCTTTTATCCACGATTCTTGTTAAAAAATATTTGTATCTGGTTAAAGTTAAAGTTCAACTAGATACAAATAGTATGTTTACTTATCCATATTAAGTCTAATAATGCTTGAAAAAATTATTATTAATAGCTCGATGACTTTAGTTATTATTAATCAATTTTGGTCCATTCATCATACTTATCTTGTTGATCAGGAAAAATGATGATCTCATAAAGATTATCAAGGGTTACGCCAATAAAAAAATTATCCCCGGGTTTACACTCATTTATATATTTATCATAATATAAACGATATTCATGTCGACCCGAACCGGATCTTGAATTATACCAGGTAAGATGTATAGGTTTAGGGGGGGGTATTCACAATTGAAAATGAAGCTGAAATACTGAGTTTTTGGTCATCAAGAATTTTACCAAAAAGACTTTCTAACTTACTGACGCCATGTAACTCATGCTGATTAGATTTATGTAAATCTACATCAGATTGTGTTAACGTTTTAATAAACGATTCTTTATATTTTTTCACTATTTTATCCTTAATTTTATATATACCCTGGACTATTTTATTTATTTGACGTAATATAGCTATAAATATTTATGTTGATACTTATAAATTGTGAAATATATTGAACTATTTTCAGGGTGTGGTGGTTTATCTCTAGGTTTACAATCTGTTGGATTTGAGCTAATTATGGCAAATGAATTATCACCAATGGCTGCAGAAACCTATGCTTATAATTTTTTTAATGAAGACTTAACCAAAAATAAATCTCCAATACATACACTATGGCTATCAAGTAATTTTCCTCTGGATGAAATAGGAAAAAGATTGAGAGAAGATCCTAGATCTTTTCCTTCAATTAATACTAAAAATAGATATTCTGAATTAAATGAAAATATTGATTTAAATAAAACTCTTATTGTTGGAAACATCAGAGAGCTTAATATTTTCTTAGAAAAAAACTCACAATTAATAGAAAAAATAAAAAGTCATGATATCGATCTTATTGCAGGCGGACCACCTTGTCAAAGTTTCAGTCTAGCGGGTTTACGTGAGAAAGATCACGACAGAAATACATTGCCGATAGAGTTTGCAGATTTTGTCAAAAAAATAAACCCCAAAATTGTTTTACTGGAAAATGTCAGTGGTATCCTTAGTCCTTTTGTAACTAAAGATGATAATACAAAAAAATATCATGCATGGTTTGAAGTATCTAAAGTTTTTGCTAAGCAAAAATATCTACCTCTATGTTTGGTTGTTAATGCGAAAATACAGGCGTCCCACAAAATCGCCCTAGATTTATTCTTATTGGAGTCAGAATAGACTATTATAATACTATTGAGAAAAATTTAAATGATACTGAAAAACAACTTTTCCAATCTGCGAAAAAACTCATAAGCAATAGTGATACTAATTTAGAAACAATAGATTACAGCCATTTAAAATGTTGGGATGTTGAAAAGGATTTTTCAAAATTTATAGGCAGCTTTTTAAATCCTCTAGTAAGTTTTATTGATAATTTTCATTCAGTTAAAGATGCAATTGATGACTTAAAATCTCAAGGAGAAGAAAAAAAGATATCCCCTTATATCAAATATATTAATAGTAAACTAAAGATTAAAAGACAGGGAAAAGCAAACAAGATTTCAAATAATGAAAGACGTAATCATAAACTATTAACTAAGCAGAGGTTTAGATTATATCAAGTTATTGAAACAATAAGTAAAGACTCTAAAAAAGAAGTTATGGATCTTCTTAAGCAACAAATCAAAATACTTAGTAATACAGCTAAAAAAGAGATAATTAAACAAGAATTGCTTACTAACGAAGGAATATTGAAATCCAATTTTGATAAAAAAATATTATAAATTATATTGTGAAATTGAAAACAAAAAAAATACCCAAAGAGCTTTAATAGAAGATCAGCCAGCATTTACAACATTATCTATACCTGATGATATATGTCATTATGATAAAAATGAATTGAGAACATTAACTGTTCGTGAAATGGCTAGAATACAATCATTTCCTGATAACTTTATTTTTCGATCTAAAGTGACTACAGGCGGAGAATATAGAAAATTTGAGGTACCACAATATACTCAAGTTGGTAACGCAGTGCCTCCTCTTTTAGGGGAAGCATTAGGTAAAGTAATAAAAAATATTTTAACAATACATAATAATTCTTAGAAGATCTATTTTCATGTTTTATATGATATTGAATCATCAAAATCTACCAAAATAGAAAACATCAAGAATTTTATTAATTACAGGATTTATACCTGCACATATCGCAAATTACCGGATTTTTAGTAAATATAAAAATCCGATAATAATTGAAAGTCCTTGATATAGTTGATACGTCATTTCATTAATTCCCGGATCCGACAATTGTTTAATAAAAAAACCAGACATTTTGTCTGGTTTTTTACTATTTTTAATTGTTATTTTTATTAAAGATAACTATTGAGTAAAATTTAGTACTAATAATTCGGCATTATCAATTTTATTTATCTGTTTACTGACAAACAGGACGATTAATTTTTAAATCAGATACAGCTTTATTCATCTGTCTAATCATATCCTTAGGACTTTGTGCGATATAAACTTTGCCTCGAGTAGCATTAGCTACACAATCTATTTTATGTTCACCCGCTATATCAACGATATTTATCTTGAGTCGAGGTTTTTGAGCTGCAATATAATTAGCTAACGTGCAAATATTATTTCTTGAGCAATTATCATCGCCATCACTAATTATAAGGATATAATCATCTCGTTTTACACCATCAAGCATCTTACTTGCTTTTTCTAATCCGCTATAAAGTGGTGTACCTCCGCCACCAGCTGCACTTGGTGTTAATCGATTAATTTTACTTTTTAAAGCGCCTCTGCCTGAATAATTATAAAATGGTGTTGTATCTGCCGCTGGACAACTATTTAATGCCACTAATGCTATATTAATATTTTGTTGAATTTTATCGATACTAGTCAATGCCACTTTTTTACTGGTTGATAAACGAGTCGGTAGTCGAGACATCCGTTTTTCATACGCAATTCTTTCTGATGCAGGCATATAGCTAGGATAGCCATGAGTTAAATAATTAAAATATTGCTGAACTTGTGAAGGAGGCTCTGCTAATGTTACCGTCATTGATAAAGAATTATCAAAGATCAACGCCATTTTGGATGGATTAGTATTTTTTACCAATTCTTCCTTAGTAATACAATTTGGTGGATTTTTTACTTTTGGCGCTGGTTTAGGTTCTGATTTGCTAACCGACTCTGGTGTTGGGTCAGGTACAACTACAGGTTGTGGCTCTGAAACCTGTGGTTCTGATTTTAATTCAGGTTTAGGTTTAATGACAAGTTCTGGCTGTTTTGCAAATTCAACGGTTAGTTCCGTTTTTTTCGGTTCAATTGGTTGTGTAATCGCTGGTTCGACGATTGGTTCCACTTTGTTGCTAGTCTTTTTGAAAGGATTAAGAAAGAACCATAACAAACCTAAAATTAATAATAAAAGTAAAACTAAAATTAAGGAATACCACCATCGCCAAAAACTTTTTGGTGCGACAATTGGCGGTTCAGGTAATACAATTGGTTCAAAAGTATCAATAATAACTGGTTCATTATTAATTACATAAATTTGATTATTTGGACTTTTAATTCTTGATAACCATGAAGACACTAAAGCTTTTTGTTCATTATCTAAAGAAATTAATTTGACTGTAGTCTCAATATCATTGATTCGAGTATGTAAGGCGTCTTCAATTACAGCTTTTTGCGACGAGTCACCTATATCATTAAGCAATATAGGTTGGCCTTCAAGATCAGTATACCAGGCAATATATTGGTTATTTTCTATTAATCTTGATGAAGCAAAAATTGAAAATGTTCTTGTGGTCAAATGAGGTTTAAGTATTGAAAGTAAAGAATTATACTGTTCCAGTAACTGCATCTTGTCTATGTTATTATGATCAAAAGCAATACGAGTTATTCTTTGCATCTCTCAACTTATTCCTTGTTACTTAAAAAGTCATTATAAAAGTCTATTAGTTAGCTAAATATTTAATTTATAAATTGTCAATTAAATCAAAATTATTATATCTTATTTACAAATAGGTTTACTAATATTCATATCTGAAACGGCATTACTCATTTGTTTAATAAGCTCGGTTGGATTTTGAGCTATATAAACATTACCGCCAGTGCTTTTTGCTACACAATCTATTTTATGCTGTCCGGCAATATCAACAATATTAATTTTTAAACGAGGTTGCGCTGTGGCTATTTCATTAGCAAGAGTACATATATTACTTTTGGTACAATTATCCTCACCATCACTAATAATTAATATATAATCATCACGATTAATACCATCAAGCATTTTACTTGCCTGTTTAACACCACTATATAATGGAGTTGCACTATTATATTCTAGTGGCTGTAACCGTTTAATTTTGCTTTTTAATTTTTCTCTATCTTCATAAGAATAGAACGATGTAGTTTGTGCAGCCGGACAACTTGTTAACGTGACAAGAGAAATATCTATATTTTGCTGTATTTTATCAATACTGGTTAATGCCACTTCTTTACTACTTGATAAACGATTAGGTAATCTGGTCATTTTTCTTTCATAGGCTTCAGCTTCTTTTTCTGTCATCGAATAAAAATTACTTTTTAAATATTTATCGATACTTTCTTGTGATTCCATCAAGGTTAAAGTCATTGAGGCTGAATTATCAAATATCATCACCATTTTAGAAGCCGATATCTTATTAGTAGCTTCTTCTTTAGTTATACAATTCTTAACTTCTGTTACAGTTTCGTTTTTTGGTTCTAAAACATTAGTTTGTTCAACTACTGGCGTTGATTCAACTCTATTTTTTTCTGTATTTTGTGCAATTATTGATGGAGCATCGGATGCTTTTTCTTTGCCATAAGGACAAAAAAAGAACCAAATAAGACCAAGCAATACAATTAAAAACAGTGCGAGTAATAAGAAATACCACCAACGCCAAAATGATTTTGATGTTGGTGGTATTGCTGTAGGTTCAGATAAAATCGGAGCTTTAAATGAATTAACAATAACAGGTTCATCATTAATTACATAAATGGTATTTCCTGAGTTTTTTATTCTCGGTAACCATGCAGATATTAAAGCTTGTTCCTCAGTTGTCAATGACATTGATTTGATTACGAGTTCAAGGTCATTAATTCTTGTATTCAGCGTTTTTTCTATCTGCTTTTTATGTTTTTCATTTTCAATATCATTAAGTAAAATAGGTTGCCCTTCTAAATTACTATA
Organism: Gilliamella sp. N-G2; assembly: GCF_002142215.1. Lineage (GTDB taxonomy): Bacteria > Pseudomonadota > Gammaproteobacteria > Enterobacterales > Orbaceae > Gilliamella. The sequence continues at coordinate 29,313 of NZ_NAST01000013.1, read as the reverse complement.
CCAACCAATATATTGATTATTATCAATTAACTTTGGATGACCTAAAATTGAAAATGTTCGCTCAGTTAAATTACCCTTTAACAATACTAACAAAGAATTATATTCTTTTAACAAAGAAATCTTATCAGATTCATGCTGTTCAAATATAATTCTTGTTATACGTTGCATTGCTAAATTATTTACCTAAATTTAAAGCTTTTTGTAGCTGTTGAAGTTTTTTATTTAACTTATCTAATTCAACTTGTTTTTCAAGCTCAGATGAATTGGAATTGTTAACTTTCTTCAACTGTTGCTCAATATCATTAACTTGTGCTTGTAAATCATCACGATTTTTAGCCTTTTGTTTTACTTCACTAGTTAATTGAGTTAATTCTGTTTTTAATTTTTGCAACTGTGCTTGCTTTTGTTTAACACTTAATGAAGTCGAATTTTTTTGACTTTCAATCGTTGCATAAATTTCTCTGAATTGTGCATTAGCTCGTTTTTCATTCTCTAAAATTTGCTCTTTTTTATCAATACGAGCTTGATAATTACCTGAATAATTGCAACTAATTTTATCCATAATACCTATGTTAGTATTATTTGGGTCACATTGTTCTGGCGTTGTCGAACATCCCGTTATAAGTAATAATGGACTAAGTAAAAATATAACAGATATCTTTTTCATAATTAGCTTACCCTTACAGCTGAACGTTGTTGAGTAACAAGATTAATTTGTTTTTCAAGTACCGCAATTTGTTTATGTAACTGATTAATTTCTTTATCAAGTTTTGACACATTTACACCTGATTGTCGTTCTTGTGATGAAAGTGAAACCCAATCACTTTCAACTTTTTTCATGCGTGATAATTTATCTTTCAAATAGGCAATATTGGCGTCTATTTGAGTCAGATCTTTTTGGGCCTGTGTTTTAGTAACAGATTGAGAATTAATTTGTTTATTTAATGATTTTAATGTTGCCAAGTTTTTATCTAAAACAGCTTTTGCACTCTCAGTGACGGCTTGGACTTCATAGGTATTTTGCTGAACATCTTGAATATAAACATCAAGTCGCATTTCAGCATCAGCATATTCAGCTCGTTTAGTATCAAGATAATAATTGGCTCCCATCATTACACCACAACCAACAGCAGCTGAGGTTAGACATGTACCGGTTTTACCACCTAATAATACACAACCGATACCACCTATACCTGCCCCTACGGCACAAGACTGCCACGCTGATTTACTAAAAAATTTGGCGCTATTACTTTTACTTAAAGCTGGATCAACATCTTTTGAACTTGCACCACCTGATGTTTGACAACCTGATAGTATCAAAGAGATACACAAAGTTATTGTTACTATTAATTTATTCATTATTACTTTCCTTTTATTTCATTACATGTTTCAAGCCAATTTGTTCGGTCGATTTTCCCTGATTCAATATATTTATTAATATGTTTGAAATAGAGTTTTAAATAATCGCTCATATTAGCTTTACCACTATTTTCAAGTATAAATTGCGTAGGTTTAGATTGATTATTAATAATATCCTTATCATAATTTGTTGCAGTATTTACAATAGTATCTGAATAATATTTTAATATAAAATCACGTGCATTTTTAGATTCATTTAGGACATTATTTAAATCGTTTAGCTTCACTTTGGAACACATATTATCTTCATTCAATGTCTCTATTTCATTTGGATCACATACCTCATTGATCATTGTTTCATATAAATTATTATTATATTCAAATTTAGCATTTAAATCGGAAACATTAGCACATAAAAAAGCACCCAATTGTAATGCTGATTGAATAGAGCGATCTCTCTGTTCATCACGAGCTTGATTGGCACTACGTAAAAGAGCATTAAGTTGATTTAATTCTTTTTTAGTTTTTTCATCATCAACTTGCTTGGTAATTTTTTCTAACTCACTAACCACATTATCATCTTTTGAAAGACCCGCTTGGTTACCCAGTTCATTCCATTCTTTGTCCAGTTCTTTTACTAGATCATTCGACTGTATAACTTCAGTTGTATAAACTAAACGAAATCCGACATCTTTGCTTTTATAAGCACTTTGAACATCATAGTAAGGTTTTTCTATTTTTAACGAGGTAGTTATTGATGCTTCAGGCGTTAAATAACTTCCTCCGCGAACAGTAATACCTCCTTGCTGACCATGATAACGATCAAGTTTATTCATGCGAAATGAATCGAACATCATTTCACTCGCATTACCCAAAATATCATAAAGACCAAGCGGATTGGCTTCTAACCGACCAATAAGTTGTAATTTACCATTGGCTGATTTTGCACCAGAAAACCAAGCATAATTTTCTAAACTATTCCCCATAGGAAATTTTGATTCACGAAATTCTGACTCAGTAACTTTAGCACCACCTCTTGCAGCGTATTCCCATTCAGTATTCGTTGGTAAACGAAAATAACCTTTGGGAACATCATTTGATCTATTTTTTGTTTGTTCAATTAACCAACGATTATATTTATCCGTAAAAGCCACGGCATCAAACCAACTGATGTCAGTAATAGGAAAAGCAAGATTCGTTTTAGCTGTTGGGCAATTATCATTCATAACAGATTGATATTGAAGAGCGGTAATTTCATATTTGCCAATAAGATAATATCTTTCAGCACCACCATCAGAAAAACTACCTGAGATATAATTAGGTGTTGCATACTCAGCGAAACCAAGTTCTTTTTGGTTATTACCTAAAATAATTTTGATATCATCTAGTGGTTTACGTGTTGGTGTAAAAACTTTTTTCATTACCAGACTACCTTCACATGGCATAGGTAGAATAACATCATCATTAGCTGGTTTAGGATTATAAAATTTACTATCCCACGGCTGAGCATATCCAATACTAGGAATAAAACTGAAAGCAATTACCCAAAAAATAGGATTAAACTTACGCATCACGTAGGCTTTCTGCTGGTTGAATACTGATGGCACCTCGTCCTCCTATCGCAACAACAATGAATGATATCAATAGTGTTAATATAAATGCGATAATAAAATGATAAAATTGTAATTGACTAACAATTGGTTGTGAAACTAAATTTTTACCTAAAACGAGATTAAATGCACAATTTCCTAATAAAAATAGCAAACATGATACGATAAAAGCTAAGCAGCTTAACGTCATTGCCTGCATCAGTAAATAGAACATAACTTGCTTAGATTTAAATCCTATAAGCCTCATGAAAGCAATATCTTTACGTTTTCGCTCTATATTAGATAAAAATGAACCACTAAAAGATAATATACAACCAAAAATTGCCGTAATAGCAATCACACTAAAAATAAAACCTAATACTCGGTCAATGGCTTGCATATTTTCAATCACACTAGCCTGAGTTCTCGTCTCTATATTTTTTTCACGCAATTTAAATGCTAAATAAGCAACATCATCAAGTGAATCAGCATAAATTCGGGCTCTTGCAAATGAGTTAGGGTAGGAAGAATCAACTAAACCCGTTCCGGTTGGAAAAATTTTACTTTGATAACCATCATAAAAATGTTCCATTTCAATTAAAAGATCTAAACTTATAAAACCTGCGGCACGGCTATAATATGTTTCAGGAATAATGCCAATGACCTCTAATTCAGTTATCCCTTTTTCCAATTTACCATCTAGTTGTCTGGTGATGACCATCTTTATTCGGCTACCAATTTTTATTTGCATTTTCTCAGCAGCTAAAGAACTCAATAAAATTTGGTCTTTTTTATCAATCAATGGCATATCTTGAGTTATTGGATCACCTTTTGCGGTTGGAATAATTTCAGCATTATTAACAAAATGACTTGAATCATTAAGCAAATCAGCTTGTGTATTCAAAGAACGAGTAAGAGGAATAACAAATGCCGTCTCAGGTTGCTTTGCAATCCAATCGAACATCTGTTGATCAAGTTGTAGATTACCAACAATTTTTATCTCTAAATTTTGTGGATCATTAAGTAACTGATGGCGTAGCTGAGCGACAACACCATACTTCAAACTAAACAACAGCAGTAATGGCGTAATAACAGATATTATAGATGTGATAATACAAAATGATACTTTCTTGTCATACCATAAATCGGCCAATGATAACCGAGTAATAAATCGCCATTTTGATGTTACATTATCCATCTTTTTATACCTTACTTGATAACGGTAAAAATTCTGATGACTGCGTAGAGGATAATTTTGCCGATAAAGTAAACAATCCTTTATTTTCAATCCGTTGCCAATCATGAGTGACAATTAGAGCTGCAATATTATCTTGTTGAGCTTGCTCTATAATTAAATCAAATAGTAAATTAGCATTATAAGGATCAAGTGCGGAAGTTGGTTCATCAGCTAACAGTAACGCAGGTCTATGAATAATCGAACGAATGAAAGATGCTCGTTGTCTTTCACCTATTGATAACTGTTTAGGATATTTATTCAACAAATGACCTATATTCAATTTATCAATTAAGTAATCAAATCTGGTTGGTTCAATATTTTTTTGTAATAACTTCGCTGATAATAAAATATTATCTTTAATATTTAAAAAAGGTAATAATCCACCCGTTTGTAACATAAATCCCAAATATTTTGCGCGTATAGTCGCTAATTCATTTACATCATTGCGTTGAATCACATCAGCAATATCGTAATTTTGATTATCAACTATAAGATGATAATGGCTAATTTCATCAGGTTGAAGAATCATACCAATCATTTCTAGTAAAGTACTTTTACCACAACCACTATCACCTTTAATGACAACAACTTGACCGGCTTTAACCGAAAGCTCTGGTAGGCAAACTTTAAAAAAAGATTTGCCTATCGGTCTGGAAATTACCAGATTATTAATAGTTAACATTTTTTATGGCAACATTTCTAATGGTACAGGATAGACATTTTCGCGCGGATCACTACCTTCAGATAATGAAATCCAACGATCAACATCAGCATTACATTTTTGATAATAACGAACTTTACTATTTAGATTACGGATAAACTTTTCTTGTTCAATTCCACTCATACTCTTCCATGTTTCTTGATCAAGACCAGTTACATCACTTTTATAAGGAATATTATCTAAATACTCGCCAAGTAAACCTAAATCAGCAATCTTAGTGACAGAATCTGATTTTAATTTATTTGGATCTTGTCCCATTGCAGCAGCAACAGAACGTAGTTGTGAAAACATATCATCAGCTGAAATTAATCCATCATTAGCTGCATTAGCTATCTTAGTCACAATATCACTCAAATCACTTAATTGCGATTTAGTTAACAAAATTCGTGGTTCCGCAGTTGGAATAGTAGGTTTAACAAAATCTTTATCAGCAATCCATGCTTTAAAAACAGTTGGCGCTTTAGTTCCTTTAGTATCACCTAGATAAGCTAATTGCATCGCCTTACTCAATAGTAAAGCATCTTTTAACATATCGGCATCATCATCTTTAGCATTAAGCGCATTACCAACTGATGATTCCCCTTTATAAGCTAATTTAACTTGTTCTGATAAAGCTTGTGCTAATGAATCGACTTTCTTTCCAAATTCATTAACATCACCAGCATTAACGGGATAATACAATGATTTATGAATAAAATCGTTATAAGTCAAATCAGAATATTGGGCAGCTGCTACTTGATGATCCTTTTCACCACTCGGTGTTTTTAAATGTAAAGCATAAATTGCAACTCCTTTATGCTGTGCTTCAAGTCGCAACTGGGCTGCATCCATTCCGGTACTTGAAAGTTTATCATCACCTGGAATAGCACTTGCATCGGTAATCAAAATCATATATCGAGCACCAAAGCTATTCCAATTAATATCATTTAATGCTTGAGATACACCTGCATAAGAGTCCTCAGCAAAATAAGCGGTGGATACAGATGCTTGTTTGAGTGAAGCACTTAATTTTTTAAAATCATCTTTATTTTTTACTTTATTTGGATCTGCAAAAACTTTACTGACAAATTCTAATTTATCTGAGGCTTTTAAACTTGAGCGAAACGAAATCAAACCAAATTTAACCTGATCTTGTAAATGTTCTTTTTCAATATGTTGATAAACTCTTTCCACTGCTTCCTTGGTTCTAGAAATATAAGGATCCATTGAAATAGTTGAATCGATAACAAATACAATAGCTGCCTTAAATGGGGCAACTTGATTAGTATTATCATCAGCAGACTGATTAGTCGACTTGTTATTATTTTTAACAACTGTTTCTTGTTTACTAACCGAAGCAACCTCTAAAATTCTTTCATAAAAGCCTTGGCCATTCATTACCTCTTCCCCCTGTAAGATAGGTAATAAATAGAAATTACTTTTAAAATCAATAAATTCTTTAGGTTCTTGTGCCACCACTTGTGGTGTGGTTTTATTTTCTTTTAGTGCATCACGAATAGGTTTTATTAATGTTTCTGGTTTATCAGCATCAACAATTGCTGATAAAGAGTCTCTATCTTTGAAAAATAATAAAGGATCACGTTCAACAGGATTAGTAAAAACTAAAGTCAGTTGCATATTCCAAGCAACAGCACAGGAATTATTAATCCAACCAACAGTTTTGCCATATGAATCAGGCCCCACATTCAACCATTCTTGATTATTTTCATTTTTCCGTTCATACACATAATAACGAGAAAAGGCAGGTACTGATTGACCAGTAGCATCATTAATATTTTTTTTTAACTCACAAGTTGGTGTACTCAAGACTCGCTGATAAAGCGTTGTTTTACCGGCTTGCTTTAACGGTTCTAAAGCCGAACTAACCAAAGGTAAGCAAGTCAGGCTAAATCCGAAAATCAATGTTGAAATTACTGTTTTTTTCATACCTGCACCTTAATTATTTTTGTAATTCAGCTAACCGTTCTTTAGCCAGCTCGTTATTTGGATCATTATTTAATGACGTTTCATACCAATAAATTGCCGTTTCTTTATCTGCCTTGAAGCACTGGTTATCTTGATAAAACTTCACATCGTATTCTTTCGCATAAAGTAAGGCCACTTTGGCATTCAATAAAGATTGATTGGCATATAAACGTTGTGCGATATTACATTTATTAGCTTGTTTAGCCTGATTTATGACATCAATTACTGCATCAGCATCTGGTTTACTCTGTAAACATTGTTGAATAAAAGATAAATCATCAGTTGTTGCATTAGCAATATTACATTGACTATTACTTTGAGTTAGAGAAGTTAAAGGATTTTTATCTTGAGAAAATAAAAAATACCATACTGCAAAGCCAATTCCAGCTAAAGTCAGTAGAATGACAAAAATGATAATAATCAACCCTAATTTACTTTTTGCTTTAGTGGGTTGTGAAGCTGACGCCTCTTGTTGTGTTATCGTTGGTGTTGGCGTTACCTCTATTTCAGATTCCATTTCAGGTTCTACTATTACCTCATTTTCCATCCCAATTGTTTGTTCTTCGGTTTGAGGTTCTACAGGCTGAGAATCATCAGATTCAACAAGATTAGAAGCTACTTTATCCGACTCAAAGGTATTTTGCTTAGTCTCATCAGATATTGATAATTGGGTATTTAAAGCAGACGAAGGGAATACTGTTTCAGCAATATTTACCACCCCTCTATCAATATAGCTTTGATTCTGTTTATCACGGATTTCAGCAAGAAATCTAACACTATTTTCTTGAGATAACAAAGAATCAACTAGCCATTCATCAACGAGACCACTTAATTGTTCATTCTCGACAGACATACTAGTTACAGTATGCCAATTCTTTTCTGGTCCCCATTGATTAAGACCGGACAAATAATAACCATCTTGGTTGCGTTGAATAAGTAGATCAATATCTGCACTACCACTCCATTTTTGCGCCAAAAACTTAGCAACACCCGGTTTATCGCCTTCTAATTCAATTCTTAATGCCATGATATCCTCTATTTCATCACTATGATTGTATTAATATTATTTTATGGATATTTCATATATGTAAGGTAGTTTTAAAAACCACCTTATTGTTATTAATAATTATTAAATTGTTGTTATTAAATATATTCACAATAATACTATTATATTTGTGATTCCTTAAAACAAGTTAAAATTTCACCGAGACGAGAGTTTTGTTCTTGGCTTATTTCACGACCAGCATGATGACCAACATTTTCTTGAGCAAGCGTTGCAAAGGCAATAAACCAATCAAATATAGCAAATTGAGAATAATTTTTGGTCTTATCATCAAGTACTGGCAATGGATGTGATAATTGACTTGAAAATTGACTCAGTGGCGATGAAAATATCGGCTTACCTTGATTAACTCGGCTATCAGGAATATTGTTTGTTTGCCCTGGAATAAAACCAAGCCATGCAATAAAGTCAGCCAATAACATATTAATAGAGCTAACCTGCCGGGACTCAAGCTCATCACGCTTACTGCCTACATTTTCATTAGCTAAAACTTTTTCAGTTAAGCTAGTTTCAAGTTTCAAACGGTTAGCACCAGTAATCAACTCTTCAACAATAAAAGAGAGTGCTTTCTGATCAATACTGAAAAATTGTAGAATATGTTTATCTAATACAATATTTCTTAAATGTTCTAGCCATGCAGTGAACACATTTTTAGCAAATTTTGATTCACTTGCGATATTAGCAACTACCTGAGGTTGTAAAGGTGAATTTACTTCCGGAAAAAGTTGAAAATCGGTATTTAAGCCAAAATCGTTTGAAGAATTATCGATTACGTCATCACCGCTAGTATTGCTGATATCATTATCCATATGGCTAGAATGATACAAAGCTCGAATAGTTTGATCCGGCAATTCTAAAACTTTAAGTAATTCACCTAATAATAATGCTTTTCCTTGTAGTTCTTTTATAACATTATTAATTATCTGTTTTTTCTTACCTAATTCTTCATCGCTACCAGCTTGATACCAAGTATCAAAACGCATATTGATAATATAATCAATTTGTTCATTAAGTTGTTCAACAATCCGCTGTTGTTTAACTTCAGTAATGGCGACTTGTTCTAAATACTGGCTAATTCGACCAATGCCACCATCATTTAATTGTAACATCGCATCCCACGCTTGATCAGGATCGTTGACATACTCTTGAATATCCGGATTTTCAACAAATGTATTTTTCAACATTAACATTTCTTGTTGATAATTATCATTGTAGGATAATTCAACGTTTGCTTTAGCATCGACATTTAAAAATGGCACGTCAAATCCTGGTTTACGTACCAAGAATACATTGTTAAATTTACCACCATTTGACCAATTGGATAGCCAATCATAACTACCAAAACGTTCTAAAATGGTCTGCTGTAATAAGCCACCTTTACCCCAAGTATTTCTTAGATTGTCTTGGGATAGCGATAATGATGCTCCAATTCGTTTATCAAACATCGTGATAGCCCATAGCAATCCAGCTTTTTTTGTTGCTCTTTTATCAGCTGTTTCACCTTGAGTTTTATCAATCCATCTTTCTAATACTGGCCCAACATCATTAACATCTGATTGTTTATCCGATGGCGTACAAACCACCAAAACATTCATCTCTTGGCTATCAGTGTATTTCTCAAAAAGATAAGCGACTTTACCGCGCAATAATAGTTGAGCGATAGGGTTACCCTCTTTGACATCAGAAATAGAAATTAAATTCAATCGACCTCGATATCCTGGAAAATCAAGTAGATCGACATTCTCAAAAGTAGGTACACGCGTTTGATTCACTAAAGGGAAGATTAATTCTGCTGTTAAAAAAGCTAATTGCGCTAATGATATTGAAGTTGGCACTCCATTAAGTGGCGTAACGGTTACCGATGAATCATTTTCAGTATTTAACCTTTCAAGCATATCAACATTCATAATACTATCAATCTGCGACTTGGTACCATCACCATTGTCTTTGACTAACACGGTAAGGGGCGCATAAACGGTATTTACATGATTTAAGCTTGATAAGGTTGTCGCCAATTGAATATAAATTGCCGTAAGTTCACTGATACCACCCCATAACACAGAAAATAAAGTACCACGGTCGGTAATCGAAATATAAGGTAGCAATGACATAGCTTTTTCCCAATAACCACCTTTCAATCCTTCAAGTGAATTGCCAAAATTTTCAGATAAATAATCATACAAATCAACAATATCATCTTCAGTTATACCGCCAGTATAATCAACTTGCTTTTTACTTTCGATACGTTGAATAAGTTGATTTAGCTCAGAAAACTCAACTTTATTGATAACTTTTTGCTGATCAAAATCTTTAAAATAAGCGTTAATCAGGATTTTAACAATTTCTATTTCTTGAAATAGTTTTAACTCTAGTGGATAGTTGGCAATACCACCTTTAGCAGTACGACTAAATCTAGTAACAAGTCCGGTTGCCTCTTTACCCCCGCCAACAGGATTGACGTGATCAATAAAATCTAAGACTTCATTATCAACCACTGTTTCAAGTTTTCCATTTTCACCGGCTGCTAATGCTGAAATAAGGTAAGATTTACCTGCTTGTGATAAACCAAAAAAACCGACTGCAACCGACTTAGTCGACACATCACCTAAACGTTTAGCACTATTACGTAATCGGCGTAGATCAAGAATTAAATTATCAGCTTCATTATGCAAACGCTTTGATGAATCTCGGGTTTGATTGACCCATTCAATTGCCCGTGCAGATGCTTGATAAATCTGCTCCCAAGATTTAGGAAGTTGTTCATTTAAATTTTTCATCTTTTTATCATTCCACTATCAAGCCAATATTGTGTGCTAATTAAACCAGAATTTACCATTGTATTTAGACTAAGCTTTATATCCTTGGTTTTACTGCAAGCACGTCCATCTGAAGCTTTAACATCTTTAATATAAAAATTCTCAACTGTTTTTTGTCGATTTTTTATTCCTAATGTTACTTCTAAAACTACCCCTTCAGCACTCAATCTTTTAGCTACATCACTATTTTCAATCGTTAAAATATAAATTGGTGAAGCGGGCCAACGGTCAATTTCTAACTGTTTAAATCCAAGTCTTGTCGTGCCTCGAATTTCAAAAGAGACTTCAGGAAAATCATAATCAGGATTATCTAAATCGATATCTTGATAATAAATATTTTCTTTTTTTATCATATTTAGATTATCTAATAGACCAATGTATTTAACTGTTGAGTACAAATCCATATTTGCTGATCTAAAATAAAAATTCGCCAATCTTAAATTTTTACTTAAGAAACATAACATAGCACCAACTGCAGCTGTTGTTTTAGGATCATCAATGCGCTCTTGTTTATGGAAAGGATACCAACCACCAGTATAATAACCATGTAGTGGCAAAATACGCCCTGCAGGGATAGATAAACGAGAACGGAAGTAGCTTTGTACACCAGGTAAACGAGATGGTCGTCCGGTCAATAACAGCACATCACATTGGTAACAACTAATAATTTCAGATAAAGCATCGAATGTTTTACAAATATTATAATAATCACCACGAATAAATAAGTGATGAATACGTTTAAGATTTATTTCAATATTTAAATCAAGAACGGAAAATTCAGGATTATTTAGAGCTCGGCGAACTGGTTCATTAATAAAATTCAGAACATTATCTGTCATCACATTATTTTGTAATAACTCACCAAAAGTCATGTTATAAACATGTTTTTCGGCATGTAATGGCTCATAAAGCTCATAAAGTTTCAATACCTGTAATCCGACAGGTGTAAACAACTGTAAAGTTAATTGTTGTCGTAACACAGCATCTTGAATTGATACCTGCTGTGAACCAATAATTGTCGATAAAATCGGATTAGGATCAACAAGTCCAACCTGTTTTAATCCATTAGTTAATGAAGACAAAACAGTATCTTGGATGATATCAAGCAAAATATCATCGCCAGCAACTTTAAATCCATCACGGAAACGTTGAGTTGGAACAAGGTAAGCATTACTACTATTAAGTTGTTTATTAGCACCATAATCAAGTTCGTAATCATTAATGACCAAATCTGTTGTTCCACCACCAATATCTACTGTGGCAATTGTTAGTTTCTGTTTATTGGTTTTATCTGGTCGCACCATTGAAGTAATAAATTCTTCTGAACGGCCATTATAATTGTTCTGCGTTTCGTTAAAGAGATAAACTACTTGACCGCAGGTTGCTTCATCCCATTGAATATAAACTTCAGGGATATTTGGCCAAATACTTTTCAATTGTTCAGGATTACTAAAATCAATATTATCATCAGAATTATCCCAACCTAAGCTTTTCCAAACTAAACCAATAGCTTGATAAACACAGCTTTTAAATATTGCTTGTTCTGGTTTTGGCATTGCTGGTGGAATAGTAAGAATAATAGAGCGCAAATTACGCGGTGTTCTTGCGTGTTCAAGCTTGTTGCGCTGAGCGACACTATTAATTTGCATTAGAGCATGCATCAATACTTCACATAGCATAAATGTCATTAATGAACTACGTGAATATTTGGGGTGGAAAACTGGCATTTTTCGGTCGAACTCTACCTCAATTTCATTACTGAGGATATGCAGTGCTTCACCATACTCGTTGATTAGACTAGAAAACGGCTCTGCGGTTGCAAATGGCTCATGATCACTTTTGACATAATGTGAATTAAAGCGCCAGCCTTGCTCATACTTTTCTTGATCCCATAAATAACGTTTCGGGCTTGAAAGTCCGGTAGCCCCTTCATTTCCTTCGCGGCGACTAGCTAGACGGCTCGCTTCTTTTCCGACCCGAACAATACTTGGCCAGCGGAATGTATCTCGTCTTCCACTTTGAAGTGAAAAATGTTCTTTACCAAAAAAAGTTTGTGCAAATTCTACCCGACTTTCAAATGGCTCATTATAGATATGTTCGGGCTGAGTTAAATCCCGAATTTCAAGCTCATAACGACGATTTAAACTATCTTTATCTTGAACGTGATCTTCAATTAATATGCCACAAGTTCTTGAATTACCAACATCTAAAATCATATCAACAGGAATCGATTTAATTACATCATCTCGATTATTTGAAACAATTTTAATTTTTGGTAACTGTAATGAATCAGCTAACAAATTGAGAATATTTAAATAATGTCCATAATAAGCTTTATTAGCTATTTCTAAATTAATATCATCTTTATGTACTTTTAACCGTTCAGCTTGAGGGGCTAATTCTTGGAATAAATCAATTAACCAACTGGTGATCCATTTTTGCTCTAAATACCATGAGACTTGATCTGAACGATGAGCTAAACTAAATACGGCTCCAGTTTTGACATCATTTTCCGTTGGTGCCAAATAAGCAACATCCTGCATATTGGTAAAAATTTTTGTATCAAAGGCAAAGGTAATACGATGAGTATTGCCATCTGGATCTTCACCTTCTGGAATATTAACAATTCTCACTCGACTCCAGTTATGAGGTCCTTTATCAAAACGCTCTGGTGGAATAGATCTTAAAATTGGAATAGGCAACCAAATACCATCATATAGTTTTAAGGATTGCTCAACACTAATCTCTTGAGTAGGTGTGACAGCAAAAGAGAGATTATCTGGTGCAAAAAATTTACCATTATCGATATCTTCAATTAATCTAACTAACGCTCCACTTTCTGATGGATCGATAAAACAACCATTAACTTTACTGCGCCATTGATTATCTTTCCAATCTATTTTTAATGCAAAATCAAGAAATTGAATTCCACTATTCATGATCAGTGTAACTTCTTGACCATAGTTGCGTATTTCTGGAAGCATATACAATCCTATTGTTTTTTCATCGTAATTGGGAACGAAGTCCCGTTATCATAAATTCCCTGACAATCAGCTTGATTGTCTTTACCTGATTTACACTGAATTTTAGGTAATTGATATTTAGTATTATCACTGCAAATGGCTTCAGAGTTGCCAGTAATATTTAAATTAGAATTCTGGATCCCGGTACCCACGTTACCAACACATTTAACACCATCACTGCGAGTAACCGTTACTTCACCATTGCCTTGATTAAAATTATAACTTAACTGCAATGGCTTACCTGTTGCTTTATCTTGAATACCAGCACCAACTGACCATTGACCATTTAAGAAATTCGTTGATCCCTGTTTTAACACGTCAGCAGGTAAGGCTAAATTATTTGCTTGGCTAGCATTTGCATTAGGTTGATTACCTTGATCAGAATTACTATTCGTTAAGTCAGATTTACTATCTAAATTAGGTGTTGGAGGTACTTGTCCATTTTGATTATCTTTTTTATCATCAGATGGATTTGTATTACTGCCTTTATCATCTTTATCAACCTGATTTCCCTGTTCACCTTGCTCTCCATTATTTCCTTTATCATCAGGTAAAGACGTAGGTTGTGGTTGATCTGTAACACCATCTGGATTTACATTATTAGCCATTCCTTGATCTGGTGCGGTAGCTGCCGAATTATCAACTACAGCTGGATCTGTAGCAATACCATTAACAGGTAGTGCGTTAGGATCTACTGCAACTTTTCCATTTGGTACTACGCCATTAACGATAGTAACAGGTTTATTATTAACCTCTTTGATTTCTGGCTCAGGCTCTTTTTTCTCTTGTTTGTCCTCTTTATCATTTACAACTGTTGGCTCAGGAATATCAACTTTACCATCTAGTGATATTTTGGGATCGATAGATATATTTGGGTTCCAGCTACAACCTTTTAACCAAAAAATTGCTAATAATAGTAGTAATAACAAAGGTAATAATCCTAACAACCATATCCACCAGCGCTTCCACCAAGGTTTTTTAACAATAACAGGGGCTTGTACTGGAGCAGTGGCTGCAACCTTTGGAGCAGCTTTTCGAAATGCTTCTAAACAGTAGAAAGGTGAAGTTGCTTGTGGCGTCTGAGGGTTAACAAATCCCCAAAAAGTGATAACAGGTTTACCATTAACAATATAAACAAATTGATTGCTAGGGAAACGTATCGCCATCAAATTCGGTTCAAGACTATTTTCGTTTTGTTTTGGATCGTAAATCAATCGACTAAAAAGTAATTGATCGCCTTCTAGATTAGGATTACTAGCTAATTTTTGGCCTAACTCAATGACTTTACTTTCGAATTCTTTCAGTAAGCCTAATGCAGACTTTTGTTCATCTTCACTAGCTGAAGTCCACGGGATAATATCATATTGACCATCAGGTTGTTCTGAGTCGAAGGGAATGTACCAATCAACAATATTACCTTGATCATTACGTTGAGGTATCGCTAAACAATCAGAGTATTGGCGACCTAATTTAACTCGAAACATTTCACGAATTTGCGAAGCGACAAGATAAGCAGCTTTACCGTCATGTCCGAGCATTTTAAAATCTTTAATATCGCCACTGCGCAATAATGTATTTGCCATATATCCTGATATTCCTTTATTTTAATTATATTTTTTATAATTATTATTTGTATTAGATCAATTCTATCAAAAAAACTAAGTTATTGTCATTGTCGTTGTCAATCAAATAGATATAATATTTTTAGTTATTTTTAATAAAATAAACATAGCTTAATTAGCTATGTTTAATTAAATAACAAAACTTACCATCTGTCATTGATAAATTGAACGATCAATTTGGCAAATTATGCTTAAAAAACCGCTTTCCTCAACTTTTTTTGTAAAGTTGTTTAATAAATTCTTCATCAGTTAATACTCGTAAAGGCTGCATATCACTTTCCCCTTTGATAACCAAAGAGGGATCAGATCGTAAACAAGCACCGCCATAATGGCCACCTACGGTAAATGTACAAATTTGTAAATAACGATCATCAACTTTAGGTAAACACCATAGTTCTTGATAAATGTTTTCTTGTTTAGCAAATCGGCCAACCGTTTTATCCAATACTTGCTCATGACGACCAACTAACTCTATATCGCTACCTCTACGCCCAGCAATCGGTTTAATTGCGTAACCTTTTTTAATTAAATTGTCATTGAGTTCAAATGAAGACTCAAGTAAATAGCGGTGGTTAGGAAATAATGACCACAGCACTGGCAAAATAGCTTTATTACTTGGAATCACCGTCCATAACGGTTCAAAAACCGATACCTCAGGTCGAAGTAATACATCTATTAATCTTACCGAATTTTCGGGATGCCATGTTCTAATTGGTAACCCTGCCACTTGAGCTTCGCTTTCTTGGCGAAGTTGTTCAAGTACAGTTTCCCATGCCCAAGTTTTCCATACGCAGGTGACCTGACGTTGCTCATCATCTACTAATCGACCTCGTTTATCCCAACTGAGACCGGAGAGTCCACGTAAAATCTTGCTTTCAAATCCAGCTTGAGTCAGCGCTTTTTGCATAAATAATGCATGATAATTTTCTTCGCTATCATTATCTTGCATGATATGTACAAATGCTTTTGCATCACTATGTTTCCAACAGTTAGCTAATGCATTAAGTAAACCAGCACTAGGATTTACTCCAGCATTTAATTCGGCTTGTATTGCCCAATTTTGCAAAATTTGTCCAGCTTCGGTATGGCATGAAGCTGAATCAGCATTATATTCATAAACTTTAAAGCCTCTCTCATCCATACAGAAATCTAATCGGCCGGTTATCATCTGATAACGGCGTTGTTGCCATGATAATCTAAGCCGAGGCCAAAGTATTTCGGGAATATTGAAATTACACAATAAATTATCATCTTTTAAAACTTTATTGGTAGCATGCAAGTACATCAAATGAAGTTCGTTTGTTGCACGAATCAGTTCTTGTTCCGCACTTTCAGAAATAGTGAAATAGCGATACTGATCATCATGACTAATGGCATGACCAGTTGCTGACACATAAGCACTTTCTAAAGTATCGTTTTCATCTAACCATTTACCATCAAATTGACCATGGTTTTTGATATGTACACTATGGATATCAAGTAAGTGCTTATCAGCATTAGGTTGCAGTAAACTGTGAAGTGTATCGTCAGTTTGAATCATCCAACCTAAAATTTTAGTATCATCAAAAGTATCATGTAAATAATAACCCTCATCAGATATCGTCATAGCTAACTCGCGCGTCCATTGTTGACCAATTGGAAGTCGAGTGTGAATAACATTTTGTTCGGCAATTCGAATTTTGTTGTCAAACACTTCTGTAATAATAGCCACATGACCAGTTCGATCAAACATACCGCCGTCATCCCATATCAACAAGGCACCTGCCTCTGGTTTTTTCTTGCTACCGTTAGCAAAGGCTTGTAATGGTAAAATGGCTTCGTTGATGACTTGACGAAGAAACCTTAACGAAAAAATTTCATGCGCCATACCTACATCGGTAAAGACTATCCCATAATTTAAAAATAAAAATCTTCTAGCAAATTCAACACATTGCCACTTATATCCCATATACTCATGACCTGAATAACTGCGAAATGAAGCATCATTAGGAAATTGTTCAGGATCTAATGTTTCATAGTCAGATGAATAAATTGCTACACCACCCGGTGCATAACCAAGTAATGTACCAAAAGGTTCTTTACTAGCAGATTGGGATAACATATTTTTTAGCCTTTTATAATAATAGTAAGGTAGGTTTTACTAAGCTATGTTAGAATTTGTTTATCATAGATCAATTTATTAGCTTTAAAAAGTGAAGTTTATTGTTTATGGCTTGAAGAATAATAAACTGACTATATATATTTGCTAAGGTTAGTAGTTACATTGATAAAACGAGAAAAAGACTATTATGCAACAAACAAAATTAAATGAATTATTAGATTTCCCTTGTTCGTTTACCTATAAAGTAATGGGTGAAGCAAAACCTGAATTGGTTGATAAAGTAGTATCAGTTATTCAGCGCCATGCTCCGGGAGATTATACACCATCGATCAAACCAAGTAGCAAAGGTAACTATCATTCAGTATCCATTACCATTAATGCAACCCATATTGATCAGGTAGAAAATCTATACAAAGAATTAGGTGAAATCGATATCGTAAGAATGGTTTTATAATCTTTAATTTAAGAAAATAAGATAATTATAAAAAGAGGGATAGTTTGATCCCTCTTTTTTGAATTAGCCTAAAATTTTAGTCAATTCATTGGTCACAGCTGAAACAGCTTGTGTCCCATCAATACGGAAATATTGAGTTCGACCTTCTTTGGCTTCATGTTGATAATATTTGACTAATGGTTTAGTCAAATCATGATATTCAACAAGACGTTTACGGACGATTTCTTCACTATCATCTTTACGAATAGTTAATGGTTCACCAGTTACATCATCAATATTTTCAACTTTTGGGGGATTATGACGAACATGGTATACACGCCCTGAACCAGCATGAATACGACGACCACTCATACGATCAATAATCACTTCATCAGGTACATCAAACTCAAGTACATAGTCAACATTGATACCCGCTTCTTTCATTGCATCTGCTTGTGGCACAGTACGAGGAAAACCATCTAATAAAAAGCCATTCTTACAATCGCTTTGCGCGATACGCTCTTTGACTAATGCGATAACTAACTCATCAGTGACAAGCTTACCATTATCCATTAGCTCTTTTGCTTGTAAACCTAATGGACTCTCTGCTTTTACTGCTGCACGCAACATATCGCCAGTTGAAATTTGCGGAATTCCGTATTGTTGCATAATAAATTGTGCTTGAGTTCCTTTTCCTGCTCCCGGTGCGCCTAATAAAATAATTCGCATAAAATAACCTCTTATGGCTTTAAATATAGATACAATTTTTTATTCTGGTAAATAATGAAATATCACTTTACTGCTGGAAATTAAGCCATCAGTGTGACAAATATAGTTAATAGCGCCACAGCCTTTAACCATTTGCGCATTTTGTCGGCAAATTGGGCAAATATACTGTTCTTGATAATGCTGTTGGCAATGAGGACAATCATAATGTTGTGGCGAAACAATACTCATTCTATTATGACACTTAGGACAAATACCTTCTTGCCCACCATCTATTATTTTTGTTTCTGTCATAAGTTATTTACGACCTCGTACATGTTTCATTAAACGACGACGTTTACGTTGTTGCGAAGCAGTCAAACTATTTTTTCGACCTTCGAATGGATTAGCGCCTTCTTTGAATTGAATTCGTATTGGCGACCCCATAATTTTTAATGAACGTCTAAAATAGTTCATTAAATAACGTTTATAAGAATCAGGTAAATCTTCAACTTGATTACCATGAATAACCACAATTGGAGGATTATAACCTCCGGCATGGGCATATTTTAATTTAACACGACGTCCTCTGACCAATGGTGGTTGATGGTCATCTTGTGCCATTTGCATTATTTTAGTTAATAATGCGGTATTAACACGGCGTGTAGCGCAATCATATGCTTCTTGAATTGAATCAAATAGGTTTCCTACGCCACTACCATGAAGTGCAGAGATAAAGTGTAAACGAGCAAAATCGATAAAATCGAGTCGATCATCTAACGTAGTTTTCACTTGTTCTTTAATATCTTGTGATAATCCATCCCACTTATTAACAGCAATAACCAGTGAGCGCCCACTATTAATAATAAAACCAAGCAAAGACAAATCTTGATCAGAAATACCTTCTCGGGCATCAATAACCAAAATTACGACGTTAGCATCTTCTATTGCTTGTAACGTTTTAATAACCGAAAATTTCTCAACGGTTTCCGTTACCTTACCTCGCTTACGAACACCAGCTGTATCAATCATGATGTATTCACGATCATCTCGTGTCATTGGTATATAAATACTGTCACGAGTTGTACCTGGCATATCATAAACTACAACCCTTTCTTCACCTAAAATCCGATTGGTTAGTGTTGACTTACCAACATTTGGTCTACCAACAATAGCAACTTTTATTGGCTGATTAATCAGCGATTCTGCATCATCTGCGTCATATTCAAAATCTTCATAAGATTCATAAAGCATCTCATTTTGAAGATCTGCTGTTGAAGTATCAATTTTGTCACTTTCAAAATGAAAAATAGGATCTAAAACTGTCTCGATTAGTACGTTGACACCACGACCATGACTCGCTGCAATCGGATGAATATCGCCTAATCCTAAACTGTAAAAGTCAGAAATTGCACTATCTGCATCAATACCATCAATTTTATTAGCAACTAAAAACGTTGCTTTTTGGCGAGATCGAAGATGTTTAGCAATTGCATGATCAGCAGGCATAGCACCAGCTCTCGCATCAACAAGAAAGAGCACAATATCCGCTTCTTCTATTGCTTGTAAGGATTGTTCCGCCATAAAGCTTTCAACCCCATCTTCAGTACCATCAATACCACCAGTATCAATGACTATATATTCGTGCCCTTTGATTTCAGCTCGTCCATACTTACGATCACGAGTTAATCCAGGAAAATCAGCCACTAAAGCGTCTCGAGTTCGTGTTAATCGATTAAATAGAGTCGATTTTCCTACATTCGGACGACCAACTAGTGCGACAACAGGTACCATATTTATTCTCTAATTACCTTAATTTTTTGTAAATGCGTAAATATCACCATTTTTAGCTTGGACAATAATTTTATTATCTACCACTAATGGCTTCGAAATCAATCCACTGCTACTTACTTGTGTTTTAGCAACAACTTCACCATTGTCCTTATTTAACCAATAAAGATAACCCTCGAAATCACCAACCACAATGTAATTTTGATAAATAACAGGATCAGTTAATTGACGATGTAACAATCCTGTCTGAGTCCATTCTACTGCGCCACCATTTTTAGTCACAGCTTGAATATTATCATCTTGATCTACGACAAATAACTGATGTGAATCAACAGCAAAGCTATGTGTTGAACCCATTTCCTTACGCCATACCACTTGTCCATTACTTAAATCAAGTGCAACAACATTACCATTATAGCCAATTGCATAAGCTAAATTACCTTCAACTACTGGTGTTGAATCAACATCATTCAATTTCGCAATTTCAGTCGAACCACTTGGTTGTGATATGCGTTGCTGCCAAATCAATTGCCCATCATTTATGTAGTAAGCATTTACATGGCCAGTATCATCACCAAGTATTGCTGCACCATGTGCAATTGTCGGGGTTGAATTACCTCTCAATGAAAGTGTCGGCACTTCGAGCATTACATCCCATACATCTTCACCGGTATTACGGTCCAAAGCTTGTAAATTACCGCTAGCAGTATGGATTATTAGTTTATTATCAGAAGACACCGGTCGAGCAAGCACTTCACCTTTTACAGGTTTTTCCCATACCACATTACCATCGTTACGATCTAAAGCGTAAACAACTGCACGTTCACTACCGACATAAACATATTTTTCATCAGCACTTACACCACCTGAAAACAACGCTGTTTTACTGCTAAATAATGTACTTTGTGATAAATTTTTGTCCCATATTGTATGACCTGTTGATAAGTCAATTGCCTTAACTTGTCCGCTACGACTAGCAACATAAATAGTATTATCATAATTAATTGGTCCTAATAATGAATAAATATGTGTATTGCCCGCCGTGCTATTTCTCCATACTTCTTGTATTGGAAATTGGTTATTTACTGTTGGTGAAGGTGAAATTTGTACGATCTCTTCTTCGCCACCAAACAATGAACATCCAGCAAGTGAAAACATAAAAACACTAATTAAAAGACTTTTTGATAACTTCATTGTATAGACCCTTATAGCAGGATAAATTAATTTTTATTTTCTTTTGCTGCATTTTGCTTAGCTTCGGTTTCTTGTTCAGCTTTTTGCTTTTCATCAAGATATTGAGCTTGATTTAACTTCATTTTAATGTTTTTACCTAATTCTTCAGTAGGCAATGAAGCTTTAACAACATCTTTGTCTGATTCATTACTAGGCGCAGGAGCTAATGCAACATTATAAGCAGAGACTGCTTCAGCATAATTATTCATTTTCATATAGGCATCACCACGAATATCATTAACTACAGGTGCCCAACTGTTCTCAGTTACTTTATTTAAAGTTGCTAAAGTTTCTTGATAACGTTCAAGTTGATATTGTATTTTTGCAATACGTATATAAATGATTGATTTAATAACTTCTGAATCAGTTTTATTTAATGTATCTGTAAGTAACTTTTCTGCTCCAGCATAATCTTTTAATTCTTCGACATAAAATTTAGCAGCACGTAAATTAGCAAAAACACTATAAATAGTATTGTTATCTTTAGCAAAAGAGACTAATTCTTTAACTGAATCAGAATTGTTATTATCTAATTTAGCAATTAATTGTTCATAACGATCAGAAGATTCAATTATTTTCTCTGATTTATAAGATTGCCAATAACGCCAACCATAAAAAGCTAATAATCCGATTACAACTACCGCAACAATAATTTTCCACTTTTTAGCAAAAAATTCTTTTATCCCTGAAACTTGTTCTTCGCTAGATAATTGATAAGTCACACTTTTCTCCTATTTACTTAATTTACAATATCGCTGAACAAGTTTTAACAATCTCTTTTTCCGCAACTTCAACTTGTTCACCTGTTTGTAACTTTTTAATTGTAACTGATTGATTGGCGATCTCATTTTCACCAATGATTACAGCTATTTTAGCACCTAATTTGTCAGCCTTAGCAAATTGTTTTTTAAAATTACTACTACCGTAATTAGTCACAATTCGCTTATTAGGTAACCCATCACGGAGTACTTCTGCCATTTTTTGGGCTGCTGCTATCGTTTTTTCATCCCCCGAAGATATCATATAAATATCAATTGAACTATCTCGATTTAATGAAGGATTAACCGCTTGTACTAATAATACTAAACGTTCAACTCCCATGGCAAAACCAACTGCTGGTGTGGGTTGTCCTCCAAGTTGGCTAACTAGACCATCATAGCGGCCACCACCACAAACTGTACCTTGAGCGCCTAAACTATTCGTTACCCACTCAAAAACGGTACGGTTATAATAATCTAAACCACGCACCAATCTTTGGTTAATATTATATTTTATTCCTGCGCTATCTAATAATTGACACAAGCCATCAAAATGAAGTTTAGATTCTTTATCTAAATAATCAAATAATTTCGGTGCTTGATTAAGTAATTCTTGAATAACAGGATTTTTCGAATCTAACACCCGTAATGGGTTAGTATACATTCTACGTAAACAGTCTTCATCTAATTTATCTTTATGTTGCTCAAGAAAACTGACTAAAGCATTACGGTAATTTGCTCTTGCTTCAACTGAACCGATAGAATTAAGTTCAAGTGTCGTATGCTCTTCAATACCAAGTGCTTTCCAAAAACGTGCAGTTAATAAGATAAGCTCTGCATCAATATTAGGCCCTTCAAGGCCAAAGACTTCAACACCAAATTGATGAAATTGACGATAACGCCCTTTTTGTGGTTTTTCATAACGAAATGCCGGCCCTAAATACCATAGTCGTTGTTCTTGGTTATAAAATAGACCATGTTCAATACCAGCTCGTACACAACCAGCTGTAATTTCAGGGCGAAGAGTAATACTTTCATCATTACGGTCATTAAAAGTATACATCTCTTTTTCAACAATATCGGTAACTTCACCAACTGCACGTTTAAATAGTGCAGTATCTTCAACGATTGGTGTTCTAATTTCATTATAACCATAACTATTTAGTACACCTTTAACAATTTTTTCAATTTGTTGCCATGTTGCACTATCATTCGGGAGTAAATCATTCATTCCCCGTATTGATTGGATTTTTTTCTCTGCCATTTGTTTATTCGCTATCTAATAAAGTTATAGTTCAGTTGTTGCAATTCTATTTTTTAAAATTGATGCCTTAGCACGAATTTTAGCTTCCAACTCATCTATCATTTGTTCATTATCAATACGCCCTATGCGCACACCATCTTCATAAAAACCGCTTTTGTTGTGACCGCCAGCAACACCCATTGTAGAAGCTAAAGCCTCACCGGGTCCATTCACAACACAACCAATAATTGATACATCCATTGGTGTTATTATATCTTCTAATCGCTGTTCTAATGTATTAACGGTACTAATTACATCAAACTCTTGCCTTGAACAGGTTGGGCAAGCAATAAAATTAATACCTCTTGCTCGAATACGTAACGATTTTAAAATATCAAATCCAACTTTAACTTCTTCCGTTGGATCAGCTGCTAGTGAAACTCTTAATGTATCACCAATCCCTTCCGATAATAATAAGCCAAGCCCAATCGCTGATTTTACCGCTCCACTACGCACTCCACCCGCTTCCGTTATACCTAGATGTAAAGGTTGCTTAATTTGTTTTGCCAATAATCTGTATGAATCAACCGCAGTAAAAACGTCTGACGCTTTTACACTTACCTTAAATTGGTCAAAACCTAGCCTATCAAGTATATCTACATGTCGCATAGCGGATTCGACTATAGCCTCTGGTGTCGGTTCGCCATATTTTTCTTGGATATCTTTTTCTAGCGAACCAGAGTTTACCCCAATTCGGATCGGGATATTTTTATCCTTGGCACAATCAACAACCGAGCGAATCCGTGATTCATTACCAATATTACCTGGATTAATCCGTAAACAATTCACACCATATTCAGCAACCTTTAAAGCAATGCGATAATCAAAGTGAATATCGGCAATAAGTGGAACTTTTGCTTGTTGCTTAATTATTTTAAACGCCTCTGCTGCATCCATAGTTGGAATAGAAACTCGAACAATATCAACCCCTACACGCTCAAGAGCTTGAATTTGAGCTACTGTTTTTTCCACATCTGTCGTTCGAGTATTCGTCATCGATTGCACAGCAATCGGCGCACCACCACCTATTGGCACATTACCAACATAAATTCGGGTTGATTCTCGCCTAATAATTGGTGACTCTTGATGACTCATAAGATGCCTAATCATATTACAAAATAACTAGGACGCAATCTTAACAAGATTTAAGACAAATGTCTGTATGTGAATAAGAAAATTTGCTAACTGTTAACGCGATCTGAAGGCTGCGGAGAAATATAATGACTAACTTCAATAAAGCTACTTTTATTTTGTGAATTGACATAGTATAAGCCAACACCTAAAGCACAAACTAAAGCAAACAAACCAAAAAAGAACGGTTTCTTACTACGTTTTGTTTTACTATATATCGGTTTAGGTTTTTTAGTTTCTTTTACTAAATATTGTTTAGCTAAAATTTCGAGATGAGGTTGATATTCATCAGCTGATAAGCCAACAATATTGGCATATGAACGAATATAACCTTTAACAAAAACAAAAGGGGCATGAAGTAACTGATCATTTTCAATTTCAGAAATGACCGCCGTTCTAACATGAATTTGTTCAGCAATATCTTTTTGCGATAAACCCATATTACTTCTTAAATCGGAAAGAATCTTACCCAATGAAATATTGTCTTCCATTAATCCCCTCATTGTCTTACTATCCGCAATTTTTTGTTATTTTTACATATTTTCGCAATTAATCAATTCTTTTTGCTTTAAACCACTGTTTAGGGGTTTCTATTTCATTTTGTGCCGCAATTAATTGCAATTCATATTCATTTTGTTTTAAGGTTTCAAGCATAACCGCATAAACGGCTGAGGTGGTGTGCTCTAAAGCTTCGATCATTGATTTACCAAGCATTATATTCGCTAAGAATAGTCCACTTGTCATATCACCCACACCTACCGGTTGTTTAACACCAAAATCGACTAACGGACGATGAATGTGCCAAGCTTCATCTTGAGTGACTAACAACATTTCAAAACGATCTTTTTGATAACCCGCACGACTCAAATGTTTAACTAAAATCGCTTTAGGTCCTTTTTGACAAATTGCACGGCATGCTAAAACGGCCTCATTAATATTACTAATGGCTTGTTTACCATTGAGTTCCTCTAATTCTAAAATGTTAGGCGCCATGATATCTGCAATAGGCAAAGCAGTGTTACATAAAAACTCTGATACGCCGGGGGCAACAAAGCATCCTTTTTCGGGATGCCCCATTACAGGATCACAAAGATAAATTGCTTCAGGATTCTCAGCTTTTACTTTTTTCACAATTTCAATAATTGCATTACCTTGTTCTGGTGACCCCATATAGCCACTTAATACGGCATTACATCGTTGTAATTCGCCAATAGCATTAATTCCATCAGCGATATCGGTTAAATGCGATGCAGGCATTACCGTTCCAGTCCATTGCCGATATTGAGTATGGTTTGAAAATTGTACCGTATTTAATGGCCAAACATTCACACCTAAACGACGCATTGGAAATACAGCAGCACTATTACCTGCATGACCAAATACAACATGAGACTGAATCGATAAAATATTTTTCATGAAATCATCTCCAAATAAGTAAGCAGTAGTATTTTTTACCTCGACGCAGTAATGTGTAACGATTAAATAACTTATCACTATCAGAAAAACGATAATCTGTTGTTGAGTTACGTTCACCATTAACAGAAATAGCATTGGAATCAATCATTGTTCTTGCTTGCCCTCTTGATGGTGCAAACTCAGCATTAACAATAGCTTGTTGTAGATCTACATCACCTTCAATACTGACTGTAGGCATACCATCTTGAGCTAATTGTTCAAAATCAGCTTCAGATAAATCAGTTAATTTACCAGAAAATAGACTTTCAGTAATACGTTTAGCAGCTGTTAGTCCTTCTTCACCATGAACTAATCGAGTCACTTGTTCGGCAAGGACATACTGAGCTCTCGGTGCAACGCCACTGTTTTTATCTTCTTCTTCCAAATCATCAATTTCTTCCAATGACATGAAGGTAAAGAATTTAAGGAATCGATAAACATCAGCATCAGCAGTGTTAATCCAAAATTGATAAAATTTATATGGACTGGTTTTTTTCGGATCTAACCATACTGCACCACTTTCAGTTTTACCAAATTTAGTTCCATCAGATTTAGTAATTAATGGTACGGTTAAACCATATACTTGCTTCTGGTGTAAACGACGCGTTAAATCGATACCAGCAGTAATATTACCCCATTGATCAGAACCACCAATTTGTAACACAACATTATGAGCTTTATTAAGACTTGCAAAGTCATAAGACTGTAACAAACTATAAGAAAATTCAGTAAAAGATATACCTGATTCATCACGGTCAATACGTTGTTTAACGGATTCTTTGTTAATCATTGCATTAACAGAAAAATATTTTCCAATATCTCGTAAAAAAGATAAAACATTCATGCCACCAAACCAATCATAGTTGTTGGCAACAATAGCGGCGTTATCACCACATTCAAAATCTAAAAATGGCGATACTTGTTGTTTAATCTTTTCACTCCATTCAATTACCGTATCTTCAGTATTGAGTTTACGTTCAACAGCTTTAAAACTTGGATCGCCAATTAATCCTGTCGCACCTCCAACTAAAGCTATTGGCTTATGACCAGCCAATTGAAAACGTTTCAAACAAAGTAATGGAACTAAATGACCAAGATGCAAACTATCAGCGGTTGGATCAAAACCACAATATAGTGCAATAGGATTTTGCTCAATCAGTTCCATTAACGCTTTTTCATCAGTAAGTTGAGCAATCAGTCCACGCTCTTGCAGTTGTTTGATCACATTTTTTGTCATGATATTTTACCTATTAAATTTGTTACGTTTATATTCTACTTAATTAAATTCTATACTGTTTTATTGTGATATTTTTTATACGCTTGTTTGAAATGGTCTTCAACTATTTCGTTCGGTTTTTTATCTAATAAGCTAAAAATAATGATTGCTATTGACGCAAATAAAAAGCCAGGAATTAGTGAATATAAATTAAGCCAATTAAAATTGATCCAAAGCAAGACTGTGATTGCACCAGTTATCATGCCTGCTAATGCACCATTGCGAGTCATTCGAGCCCAAAACACCGAGAATACTACAATCGGACCGAACGCAGCACCAAAACCAGCCCAAGCATGGCTAACTAAATCAAGCACACTGTTATTAGGATTGATCGCTAATAAAATAGCAATAACAGAAACTAATAGCACCATCACACGACCAACCCAAACTAATTCTCGTTGCTTAGCCTTAGGTCGGATAAAAGCACGATAAAAATCTTCTGTTAATGCACTTGAACAAACCAATAATTGACAACTTAAGGTGCTCATTACTGCGGCTAGAATAGCTGCAAGCAAAATACCAGCAATCCATGGGTTAAACAGTAATTTGGATAATTCAATAAAAATACGTTCATGTTTCCCATTATCAATTAGATAAGCTAAGTTAGGATTATTAGCAAAAAAAGCAATACCAAAGAAACCAACTGTAATTGCACCAGCTAAACATAAAATCATCCATGTCATACTAATTCGACGAGCATTTTTCATTACTTCATGAGAATCAGCAGCCATAAATCTAGCTAAAATATGTGGTTGACCAAAATAACCAAGTCCCCAACCTAACAATGAAATAATGGCAATCAAATCCATATGAGCAAAGATATTTGTATAATCAGGATTTAATGATTGAATGTTAGCCATTGCATCAGTGAAACCACCAGCATTAATCATTACCATAATTGGTGTTAAGATTAGAGCAAACATCATTAAACTTGCTTGAATTGTATCGGTCCAACTTACTGCTAAGAAACCACCAATAAAAGTATAAGCAATTGTCGCTCCAGCACCTGCTAGCATTGCCCAGTCATAACTAAGTCCAAATGTACTTTCAAATAATTTAGCACCAGCAACTACGCCTGAAGCACAATAAATGGTAAAAAAGATTAAAATTATTACTGCTGAAATAATTCTTAATAGTGAACTATTGTCATCAAATCGACGAGCAAAATAGTCAGGTAAAGTTAATGAATTATGGTTTATCTCTGTGAAAACTCTTAATCTACCGGCAATCAGCAACCAATTTAGATAAGCGCCAATTATTAATCCTATAGCTATCCAGCTTTGCGAGATACCAAATAAGAACACTGCACCTGGTAATCCCATTAATAACCAACCACTCATATCAGAAGCACCAGCTGAAAGTGCAGTAACTACACTGCCTATGCGACGTCCACCTAATATATAATCACCAAAGTTTCGTGTTGCACGAAATGCAAAGAAACCAATCGCAATCATTCCTAATATGTAAACAGCAAAGGTGACAATCATTGGTAATGACATTTTTATAATAAACCTTGATCGATGAAATTAAAAAATAGTTGGCTAGCTTATCATAAAAAGCCCCTGCTAAAAAGCTGGCGATTTTGCTATATCTATCTTAGCTATAAAAGCTAGTATTACAATTCAATCCACAAAATAAAAATATCTTCATTTTTTTAAATAGATACACTGTTAATAGTTTCAACCTATATAAAAACTCAATATATCCTAAGGTTAAATATCATATAATGTAT
>NZ_NAST01000012.1 GCF_002142215.1 Gilliamella sp. N-G2 | reverse complement strand
ATATGTCTGGCGGTAATAGCGCGGTGGTCCCACCTGACCCCATGCCGAACTCAGAAGTGAAACGCCGTAGTGCCGATGGTAGTGTGGGTATTACCCATGTGAGAGTAGGGTGCCGCCAGACTTTTAAATATACGAGCCCAGCAGCGATGCTGGGCTTTTTTGCATTTTAGGATTAATATATTTTTATTAATTATTTTTCAGAGCCATTTCCCTGAATAGTAAACAATGGATAATCTAAACTTTCTGTATCAGTTTTTGAGTTCTGATTTTATTGAAAAATATACAACAATCCCGTAATTAATTGTTAAATTATATTATTTGGATGTTAAACAACATAATATACGATTGTTAATATTATTAGGTAGTATTTTATGGATAATATATAGCTTATGGATAGGCTTTTTAGGTAGTTTAGCTATAGAGGTTACCTTCACGATAATTACTATTATAACAATTATTAAATTATCACCAAAATTGACTGTATGATATTATATTTACTCTATTAGTATCATTTTCCTATTTATTTATTGTTGTATGTGTGAAACAATTCAACAATATAAAAAATAAATTTTTTGAGGTAGTCAGTGATCGATAATGATGGCTACCGTCCAAATGTAGGAATAGTTATTTGTAACAGGTATGGTCAAGTGCTTTGGGCTCGGCGTTATGGGCAAAACTCTTGGCAATTTCCTCAGGGCGGAATAAAACTTAATGAAACGCCAGAACAGGCAATGTTTCGTGAACTAAATGAAGAAGTAGGATTACTACCTAAAGACGTGAAAATTTTGTCAGTTACCAATGGTTGGTTAAGGTATAAATTACCAAAACGTATGATTCGTTGGGATAATCAGCCGGTATGTATCGGTCAAAAACAAAAGTGGTTTTTATTAGAATTAATTTCTGATACATCAGTTATTAATTTAAATATGTCTTCAACTCCTGAGTTTGATGATTGGAAATGGGTAAGTTATTGGTATCCTATACGGCAGGTTATTGCTTTTAAGCGTGATGTATATCGCAAAGCAATGAAGGAGTTTTCTTTGCCTGCATTTACTATACAATCTGAAGTAGAAGAACCTGTAACAAATCTTTCTAAGAAAAAACGGTTTAACTTCTTTGCTCACAAACGAAAAAATAAACAGCGTATTAAAAAATGAATCAATTTTTACAATTTCCCAATTTTGATCCAATTGCTTTCTCAATCGGACCTATTTCATTACATTGGTATGGTGCAATGTACCTATTTGGTGTGCTTGGTGCTTTGTTTTTAGCTAAACGTCGAGCTAATAAACCCAATAGCAATTGGACATCACAACAAGTTGAAAACCTATTGTTCTGGGGGTTTTTAGGCCTCTTTATTGGTGGGCGATTAGGTTATGTATTATTTTATAATTTTGATGCATTTTGTGAAGATCCCGCTATTCTATTCAGAGTTTGGGAAGGAGGAATGTCTTTCCATGGTGGTTTGATTGGTGCTATTTGTGTTATTGCTATCTTTGCTAAAAAAACACAAAAGACCTTTATGCAAGTAGCTGATTTTGTAGCTCCATTAGTACCGCTCGGTTTAATGTTTGGCCGATTTGGTAATTTTATTAACGGTGAACTTTGGGGCCGAGTAACTAACTCTTCAATCGGTATGTTATTTCCTACTTCATCACATGCTGATTTTATGTTTGTCCAAGCAAATCCAGAATGGTTTTCTTTATACAGCCAATTAAACGGCGTTTTACCACGTCATCCTTCACAACTTTATGAGATGGTATTTGAAGGTATAGTATTATTTATTATTTTAAATTTATTTATTCGCAAACCTCGTCCAGTTGGTGCAGCCTCAGGACTGTTTTTAGTTTGTTATGGCATATTTAGGTTTATAATTGAGTTCTTTAGACAACCCGATGAACAATTAGGATTATTTTTAAATATAATCAGTATGGGACAAATTCTCTGTCTCCCTATGATCATTGGTGGTATCTTGATGCTTTTATATGCATATAGATTTAACAATAAGGCTATTAAAAAATGAAACAGTATTTATCACTAATGCAAAAAATTTTAAACGAAGGAACGGCTAAATCGGATAGAACTGGTACAGGGACTTTATCGATCTTTGGTCATCAAATGCGATTTAATTTGCAAGATGGTTTTCCATTAGTGACCACAAAAAAATGTCATTTACGTTCAATCATCTATGAGTTACTTTGGTTTCTTAAAGGTGATACTAATATTAATTATTTAAAAGATAATAAAGTAACAATTTGGGATGAATGGGCCAATGAAAATGGTGATCTTGGTCCTGTTTATGGCAAACAATGGCGCGCTTGGGGAGCTGCGGATGGTCGACAAATAGATCAAATTTCGCAACTAATCGAACAAATTAAAAATGATCCAGACTCTAGAAGAATGATAGTTTCGGCATGGAATGTTGGAGAGCTTGATCAAATGGCGTTAGCACCATGTCATGCTCTATTTCAATTTTATGTAGCTCAAGGTAAGCTGTCATGTCAACTTTATCAACGTTCATGTGACGTATTCTTAGGATTACCATTTAATATTGCTAGTTATTCGTTATTAGTTCATATGATTGCTCAACAATGCGATTTAGAAGTTGGTGATTTTGTCTGGACAGGTGGCGATACCCATTTGTATTCCAATCATATGGAACAAACACATTTACAATTAAGTCGTGAGCCAAAACCATTGCCTAAGCTTGTAATTAAACGCAGACCACCTACAATTTTTGATTATGAATTTGAAGATTTCGAAATTGTTGATTACGATCCTTATCCAGCAATAAAAGCGCCCGTAGCAATTTAAGGCTTAACAAATTTTGAGGAACGTTCTTTTAGGGTATATTTTTTCTAAATTATAAGTAAAAATTGATTATTAGGGATTAATTAATTTAATCCTTAAATGTGTTTTTTATGTAATCTTTTCAAACAACTTCATGATAAGCACTTTAGTTATCTTTGATTATTTTATTTTTCTGCCGCATAACAGAAGATATTGGTATATAATGACTAACTTTGTTTAAATGGTTATTTAATCTTAATATGAGTCAAAATCAAGAAATTCATCCTATTTTTACAAAACGATTATTACATCCTCGCTATTGGTTAACCTGGTTTGGCATTTCTATTTTATATTTGATCGTTTTACTGCCATATCCAGTTATTTATCAATTAGGGAAAGGTTTAGGATTACTTTCGATGAAATTAATTGGCAAGCGTAAAGAGACCGCAAGGCAAAACTTAAAATTATGCTTTCCTGATAAATCTGAACAAGAACGAGATAAAATATTAAGAGATAATTTTATTTCCACAGGACTTGCTATATTTGAAACTGGTATGGCATGGTTCTGGTCCGACAAAAGACTTAAAAAACATTCTTCAATTGAAGGTGATTCACATATCACTCAAATACAACAGTCGGGACAGGGTGTTTTGTTAATTGGTATTCACTTTTTAACGCTAGAACTCGGTGCACGTATTTTAGGTATGAGTCATCCAGGTGTAGGTGTTTATCGACCAAACGACAACCCTGTTATGGATTATGTACAATTAAAAGGGCGTTTAAAATCGAATAAATATATGTTAGATCGTTATAATACTAAAGGTATGATAAGAGCCTTAAAGAATGGTGAACTGCTTTGGTATGCGCCAGATCATGATTATGGTCCTAAGAATAGTGTTTTTGCGCCACTCTTTGCGGTAAAAAAAGCAGCAACGACCATTGGAACTCGAATTTTAGTCAAATTAAGTCAGCCTGCAATTATTCCTTTCACCCCTAAACGAGAAAAGAATGGGCACTATACTGTTTACGTTACACCTGAGCTTAAAGGCTATCCTATAGATGATGATGTGCTAGCGGCTACTTTTATGAACAAAGCGATTGAACACGAAATATTAAAAGCACCAGAACAATATATGTGGTTACATCGACGCTTTAAAACTCGTCCTAAAGGTGAGGCGCCTTTATATACAAATAAAGTCCAATCAGATTAATTTGATGAATTTATAATATTTTCAAATAATTGAAAGAAAGAATATGCAAAAACTGAACAAAATAATTTTGTATTGTCGACCAGGGTTTGAAAAAGAATGTGCAGCAGAAATAACGGATAGAGCCGCACAAAAAGAAATATTTGGTTTTGCCAAGATTAAAGAAAATAGTGGTTATGTAATATTTGAGTGTTACCAAGACGATCAAGCTGAATTATTTATTAAACAAATTTCATTTCGAACATTGATTTTTGCAAGACAAATGTTTGTTGCTGGTGATTTATTAGCTAATTTATCAACTGAAGATCGTATTACGCCAATAATTAATGTTTTATCGGGTACTGTTGATAAAGCTGGTGATTTACGTGTTGAAGTTGCAGATACTAATGAAGGTAAGCAATTAGCAGCATTTTGTCGCAAATTTACTGTTCCACTTCGTCAGGAATTACGCAACAAACGTATTTTGTTAAAAGTACAAAATCCATCACGACCAGTTATTCATTTATTATTTATCAATAATAATAGTTGTTATGTCGGCTATTCCTTGAGTCAAAATAATTCTCCTTTTTATATGGGAATACCAAGGTTAAAATTTCCAACTGATGCACCAAGTCGTTCAACATTAAAATTGGAAGAAGCTTTTCATATTTTTATTCCTTATGAAGAATGGGGTGAACGACTTAAAGGTGGTTTAAATGCTGTTGACTTAGGGGCTTGCCCAGGCGGTTGGACTTATCAATTAGTCAAAAGAAGTATGATGGTATATGCTATAGATAATGGTCCTATGAATGAAAAATTAATGGAAACAGGACAAGTTAAACATTATCGTGAAGATGGCTTTAAATTTATACCTAAAAAGCATAATATTTATTGGTTGGTGTGTGATATGGTTGAAAAGCCAGCCAAAGTAACAGAGTTAATAGCCAAATGGCTAATTAATGGTTGGTGTCGAGAGGCAATTTTTAATCTCAAACTACCAATGAAAAAACGTTATGAAGAAGTAAAACAAAATTTACAATTACTAATAGAAGAACTAAATAACAACCAAATAAATGTACAAATTCAGGCTAAACAACTTTTTCATGATCGTGAAGAAGTCACTGTGCATGTACAGCGAATTTGGGGATGAAAAATTATAAGAGAATGGGTATGAAATTAAAAAAATCCTTTTATGCTATTGTTATTTTAGCATTATTTTCACTTTTAGTTGGATGTCATCTTAACTCATCAAAGAGTGCTAAATATGATGAAACTAAAGATTCCAATTATTATTTGTCGCACTTAGATACTAGCTCTGGAAGTGCTAAAATCGATTGGCAGTTATTGGCGATAAGAGCATTAATAAATGAGAATAAACTTTCTCAAGCAAATAAATTATTATCTCAACTACCATCTAATCTTAATGCAGAACAACAAAAAGACCAATTGTTATCCCAGGGTGAAATAGCAATTAAAAAAGGGCAATCATTTAATCTTAATCAGTTATCTGCTGAAAAATTAAATGATTCTCAATTATATCGTTATTATTCAATCAAATTAACCTTAGATAGAAAAGCTAAAAAGCTTAATGAGCAAGCGTATGATTACTTATCTTTACAAAAATTTGCACCAGAAAAATTAAAAAAACAAACCTTAAATAATACCTGGAATTTTTTTAGCAAATTATCGACAAATCAACTAAGTAAAATTTCTGTACCTGAAAATGACTTAACATTGAAAGGGTGGATTGATTTAAGTTATACATATCAACGTAATAATATAAAAGCGCCTGTTCAAGATAGTGATAGCCCAGAAGTCCTTGAAGCAAAAAATACAAATCGCAAAAATCAACTAAAACGAGCTATTTTGGATTGGGCTGCAAAATATCCTAATCATCCTGCACAAGATATTGTTGCGATTATAACTGGTGAACAAACTCTTGCTGTTGATAATGTAAATACTAAAAAGGTCGCTCTTTTATTACCATTAAATGGCTCTTCTCGTGTATTTGGTGACACTATTCGTCAAGGATATGTTGATGCTGCTAAGTTTTATCCACAAGAACCACAACAAAATGTTATTGTTTTAGATACAACATCAATACCAATGGATAATTTAATTCAGCAAGCACAAGAGCAAAATATTGATTTAATCGTTGGTCCATTATTGAAGTCTGAAGTGAGCCAAATAAAGCAGTTAGCACCATCTATTCCTGTGTTAGCATTGAATAAAGTTGATGATGGAACTGTTTCCTCTAACAAAATGTGCTTTTTTGCGTTATCTCCTGAAGATGAAGCAAAGGATGCTGCTGATCATATTTTTGCACAGAATAAACAAAAGCCGTTGTTAGTTATACCACAAAGTGAGTTGGGAAGAAGAGTAGCTCAAAGTTTTGCTAAACAATGGTCGCAAATTTCTAATGGTTCACAAGCTTATGTGCAATATGTTGGTAATTTAAATACTCTACGTGCAAATATTAATCATAGTAGTGGTATAAGTTTAACCGGTAGTCCGATTGCATTTAATAATGATGATGGCTCGGCTTCAATGTCCTCAAATGGTTCCTCTTCTGGATTTGATGCAATTTATGTTTATGCATCTTATGATGAATTAACCTTGATAAAACCAATGCTAGATATGGGAGCAGGAAAGACAATAGGTAATGGCTCTTCATCCATAGCGCTTTATTCAAGTTCTAAAAGTCATGTGGCAAATGCTTCGAATGACTTTAATTATGATATGAATCAAACTGAATATTCTGACATTCCTTTGATTATTAATTCATCAGAAAAGACAACGGCAATGATTCCTAGCAATATTCAAAAAGATTATTCTTTAACTCGATTATACGCTATGGGAATTGATGCTTGGCGATTGGCTAATCGCTTTAATCAATTAGACTCTTATCAGCCTAATTTTTTAGCTGGAATGACTGGTAAATTATCAACCAGTAATCAATGTGAAGTGACACGATCTCTTGCATGGCAACAATATGCCTATGTTATATCCCAATCGTCTTCAGAACAGAACGAAAAATAAAGATATCGGCAAGCATTATGAACATATTGCTTGCCAATTCTTAGCAAATCAAGGGCTGGTGTTGCTTGATAAAAATAGCCTATATCAAATTGGTGAAATTGATTTAGTCATGCGAGATAAGAGTTGTCTGGTTTTTGTTGAAGTTAGATATCGCAAAAATGCTAACTTTGGCGAAGCTGAAATGACTATTTCGCTCACTAAGCAAAACAAAATTAAACAGGCAGCTCAACTTTGGATGTTAAATAATAACTTAAATATTGAAGATACAGAGTTTAGATTTGATGTTTTTGCCATAACGGGAAAAAGTCAAAAATGGATAATTAATGCGTTTTAATGATCAGGTGAAAAACGTGCAAGATTTAATAAAAAATTATTTTACTGAAAGTATTCAAACTCAAATTGTTATGGCAGAATCTCTAGGCTCTTCAATTGAAAAAGCTGCTAATATTATCGTTGGAGGATTACTTAATGGTAATAAAATTATGGGATGTGGTAATGGCTCAGCTGCTGCAAATATACAAAGTTTTACCTCTCGGTTAATTACCAGTCTTGATATTGAAAGACCTAGTATTCCGGCTATTGCATTAGTGTCTGATAATGTATTGTTAAGTGCGATATCTAATCACGAAGAAATTTATGCTAGACAAATTCAAGCTTTAGGTCAACAAGGTGACATCTTAGTTATTTCAACTTGTGAAGGCAATAGTCGTTCGATTATTCGTGCTGTTCAAGAAGCCGTAATTAAAGATATGAAAATTGTTGCCTTAACTGCATTTGATGGTGGAGAAGTGATCGGATTACTTGGGCAAAATGATATTGAAATTAGAATTCCATCTTATAAAAAGGTGATGGCTTATGAAATGCATGCAATGATTTTAAACTGCTTAAGCCAATTAATTGAAAATACATTGTTTATTCATACAGAATAAGTTGAAATAAAAACAGTTTTGTTCTGCATTAATAGCGATTTTTATGCTATAATTATGAACTATTTTAAGATTTAAGTTAATAAGAGAACCAGGTGTTATGACCGAACTAGCCAAAGAAATAACCCCCGTCAATATTGAAGACGAATTAAAATCCTCTTATCTTGATTATGCGATGTCTGTTATTGTTGGGCGAGCTTTACCTGATGTCCGCGACGGACTTAAACCTGTTCATAGACGGGTTTTATTCGCTATGCATGAAGCTGGATACGACTGGAATAAACCTTACCGAAAATCTGCTCGTGTTGTTGGGGACGTAATCGGTAAATATCATCCACATGGTGATTCAGCCGTTTATGATACCATTGTTCGTATGGCACAACCATTTTCATTACGTTATATGCTTGTTGATGGCCAAGGTAACTTTGGTTCTGTCGATGGTGACTCTGCGGCGGCAATGCGTTATACCGAAATTCGTATGCAAAAGTTTGCCGGTGCATTATTAACTGATTTAGATAAAGAAACAGTATATTTTTCACCAAACTACGATGGATCAGAAATGATTCCTGACGTGTTGCCAACTCGCATTCCTAATTTATTAATTAATGGTTCGTCAGGTATTGCTGTTGGTATGGCAACCAACATCCCTCCTCATAATCTAGCAGAAGTTATCAATGGTTGCTTAGCATTTATTGAGGATGAAAATATTTCTGTTGATGGATTAATGGAATATATTCATGGTCCAGATTTTCCTACTGCTGCTTTAATTAATGGCCGTAAAGGTATTGAAAATGCTTATCGAACTGGCCGTGGTATTATTTATATTCGTTCAAAGGCGACGATTGAAGTAGATGATCATAGTGGTCGTGAAACGATCATTGTTAATGAGATCCCTTATCAAGTTAATAAGAAAAAACTGATCGAAAAAATAGCTGAGCTAGTTAAAGACAAAAAAGTTGAAGGTATTTCAGCATTGCGTGATGAATCAGATAAAGATGGTATGCGCATTGTTATTGAAATCAAACGTGATGCAGTTGGCGAAGTCGTTTTAAATAATCTTTTCTCATTAACTCAACTACAGGTTTCTTTCGGGATTAATATGGTTGCCTTACATAAAGGTCAACCGAAACTATTAAACTTACGAGAAATGATTGAAGCGTTTGTTCTTCACCGTCGTGAAGTCGTAACGCGTCGAACTATCTATGAACTTCGCAAAGCTCGTGAACGAGCACATGTGTTAGAAGGTTTAGCGATAGCATTGGCTAATATCGATCCTGTTATTGAATTAATTCGTGCTGCGGCGACTCCTTCTGAAGCGAAAACTAAATTATTATCGCAAGCTTGGCAACTAGGTAATGTTGCGGCAATGCTTGAAAAAGCGGGTAATGATGCCGCTCGTCCTGAAGATTTAGCGCCTGAGTTTGGTATTCGTGATGGCCATTATTATCTTTCTGAATCTCAAGCCCAAGCAATTTTAGATCTTCGATTACATCGTCTAACAGGACTTGAACACGAGAAAATTCTTGATGAATATAAAGAACTATTAGTTCAAATTGCTGGTTTGTTACATATTCTAGCGAGTCCAGAAAGACTAATGGCAGTTATTCGCGAAGAGCTTGAAGCTGTTCGCGATCAATTCCAAGATGCAAGGCGAACTGAAATTACAGCAAGTAGTGCGGATATCAATATTGAAGATCTTATTGCTCAAGAAGATGTTGTAGTTACGCTTTCTCATCAAGGTTATGTAAAATACCAACCGTTATCTGATTATGAAGCTCAGCGTCGGGGCGGTAAGGGTAAATCGGCAACGAAAATTAAAGAAGAAGATTTTGTCGAAAAATTATTGGTTGCAAATACTCATGACACGATTCTTTGTTTCTCAAGTCGTGGCAGATTATATTGGATGAAAGTTTATCAATTACCCGAAGCCAGTCGAGGCTCCCGTGGTCGTCCAATTATTAATTTATTACCATTGGAAGCAGATGAACGTATTACAGCGATTCTACCTGTTCGTGAGTTTGATGATGAGCATTGTGTGTTTATGGCGACAGCTCAAGGTACGGTTAAGAAAACTTCATTAATTGAATTTAGTCGTCCGAGAAGTGGTGGCATTATTGCCATTAACTTACGTGATGATGATGAGTTAATTGGCGTTGATTTAACCAGTAACGAAACAGCAGATATTGTTGATGATGAAGAACTCAATGATGATGCTATTGTTGATGAGCTTGAAGATGGTGATGAAGTCTCACAAATTTCCAATACTGAAGATATTATGCTATTCTCGGCTAATGGTAAAGTTGTACGATTCCCAGCCAATAAAGTCCGTTGTATGGGTAGAACAGCAACAGGTGTTCGAGGTATCAAATTAGAAGGCGATGATAAAGTTGTATCACTTATTGTTCCTCGTGGTAATGGGGCAATTTTAACCGCAACTCAAAATGGTTATGGTAAACGTACTGAACAAGAGTTATATCCAACTAAATCACGAGCAACGAAAGGCGTAATCTCTATTAAAGTGAGTGAGCGAAATGGTGCTGTAGTTGGTGCTGTACAGGTTGAAGAAACCGATCAAATCATGCTGATTACTGATGCCGGAACCTTAGTACGAACTCGAGTATCAGAAGTTAGTGTTGTTGGACGAAACACGCAAGGGGTTACGTTGATTCGAACAGCTGAAAATGAGAAAGTTGTAGGATTACAACGAATTGCTGAAACAGAGGATGATATTGAATCGGAACTATCGCCACAGAGTGAGGATAGTAATGATTCAAACCAAGAATCCGAGCAATAATTTTAATTATAAAAAAGGATTAGCCACACAGACTAATCCTTTTTTATTTTCTAAAACAGTGAAAAGGAATAGAATTACATGTCTTTCTTAATAAAAAAAATCTTAACTAATCTTGCATGGCAAATATTAATTGCCTTGATTTTAGGTGTAGCTGTTGGTGCTTTTCTATATGAACTAGCAGATCCTAATCATGCGTTACATTCATATTACCAATTTTCAATTGTTAATATTTTCCAACCAGCAGGTGATATTTTTATTCGTTTAATTAAGATGATTGTTTTACCAATTATACTTAGTACACTGACATTAGGTATTGCTGGAATAGGTGGATCTAAACGTTTAGGAACATTAGGATTTAAAACCATTCTTTATTTCGAAATCATTACAACAATTGCTATTTTATTAGGCCTTTTATGGGGTAATGTTTTTGCACCGGGTGCTGGTATTGACTCTTCAACTTTAGCTACCACTGATATTAGTAAATATACTAAAGCAGCCGAAGAGTTAAGTGGCAAACCTCACGGTTTGATTGTCATGATCTTAGATATGATTCCAGCAAATATATTTAAAGCAATGACTGATGGCGCA
Source organism: Gilliamella sp. N-G2 (assembly GCF_002142215.1). Lineage (GTDB taxonomy): Bacteria > Pseudomonadota > Gammaproteobacteria > Enterobacterales > Orbaceae > Gilliamella. The sequence goes on along the minus strand of NZ_NAST01000012.1, from coordinate 75,644 downwards.
GTTTTACCGGTTATTTTCTTCTGTGTATTTTTTGGTTTAGGTTTAATGTCTTTACCAGATAAACAACGCGAACCATTTGTGTTCTTCTTGAAAGTAGTTTCAGATACTATGTTCAAAGTAACCAATATGATTATGCGTTATGCTCCAATTGGTGTATTTGCATTAATTACCGTAACCGTTGCTAAATATGGCTTTGCTTCTTTACTACCGTTATTAAAATTGATTATAACTGTATATTCTGCAATGATCATTTTTACATTATTGATATTAGGTGCAGTTTGTAAACTATGTAAATTCAATATCTTTACCTTATTAAAAATATTGAAGGAAGAATTAGTGATTGCTTTTTCTACAGCAAGTTCAGAAACAGCATTACCAAAAATTATTGAAAAGATGGAAGCCTATGGCGCACCAAAAGCTATCACAAGCTTTGTTATTCCTACTGGATATTCATTCAATCTTGATGGTTCGACATTATACCAAAGTATCACGGTTATCTTCTTAGCGCAGTTATTTGGTATGGATTTAAGCATCTTAGATCAAATTATCATTGTAATAACATTAATGATTGCTTCAAAAGGAATTGCTGGAGTGCCAGGCGCTTCAATTTTAGTATTATCAGCAACACTTGGTAGTGTTGGTATTCCACTTGAAGGTATCGGTTATATTATGGGTGTTGAACGAATTTTAGATATGGGTAGAACAGTTGTTAATGTTGTTGGTAACGCATTAGCGGCAATTGTTATTGCGCGTTGGGAACATGTCTTTGATGATAAAAAGGCAAGAGCCTATGAACAACAATATTTAAAATAATTCTACGGTTATCTTGTCTTAGCGTATTTTTTCAAATAAAAAACTACCGGTATTTACCGGTAGTTTTTTATTGATAATTCTCTCATTATTTATAGCGATAATGATTAAAAATATCTTGTCATATCAAATTCAACTCGCTCACCATCAGGACCACTAATAAGAAAGAAGCTTACTTCACAATACTCTCTTTTCTCATAAACCGGCCCTTCATTAATTTCGTAACCGAGTGCTTTTATTTTATTGAGCATTTTGTCAATATCATTTACTTCCAGTGCAAAATGCTCAATACCATTGCGAGATTGAGATAAACTATTATCAATAGAATCTGGTAATTGATAAAGTTCTAAAGTAAGTTTTGGCGAAGTTAAAAACGCTACATGTACTTCGCCATTTTCGCCTTTTTTTGCAAATTTTTCTCTAACACTAAATCCTAAAGTTTGATAGAAAGCTGACGATTTATCAATATCACTAACTTTTAAACCTAAATGAGCAATACCTGTAATTAAATTATTCATATTAAATACCTTTTCTTGAACAATAGTAACCATAAAATGCGACGTAGATAAAACAGCATAATGGGGCGATAAATGCGATTTGCATGTTTCCTTGATTAACATCAGAAATAATCCCCATAATGAGAGGAATAATGGCACCACCAATAATTGACATGACGACAATAGAACCGGCAGTTTGCGTATCTTTACCCATTCCTTTAATGGTTAATCCGAAATTAGTTGGCCATCCAGGCGCCATACAAAAACTAATAGTAGTTAATGTTGCGATAGCGATGATACCCGAGCTCATTATTGCGATTGCTAATAAGAACACCGCTAGCAGAGCAAATATACTTAATAGTTTAGCTGGAGTTATTTTTTTCATTAAAAATGTAGATACCACTTTGCCTAATGCATAGAAAAGTAGCGAGATTAGTAACCAATAAGTCGCATTATGTTCTGACGTGCCGGTTTCCACTTGTTGGACGAAACGAATAGTAAAACTCCAGACGCCGACTTGCGCACCCACATATAAAAACTGAGAAATGATACCTAAAGTAAAACGAGGAATAGCAAAAAGTCGTTTTAAAGAATGAATTAAATTTTCATTTTCTAGGTTTTCTATCGAACTAGCTTTACATGCAGGAAATTTGACAAAAATAAATAGCAACGCAATTAAAACTAATATTGAACCGATAATTAAATAGGGGGTAACTACCTGTCCAACCATTTGATGTCTTGCTTCATCTGCCGCTTCTGGTGTCATTTGCAACAATTCAGCATGGCTAGGATCATTTTTTCCAAATACTAATTGTTGCCCAATTAGGACACCTAAGATAACACCTACTGAATTAAAAATTTGTGAGAAATTAATGCGCTGTGTTGAGGTTTCTATTGGTCCTAATAAACTTGAATAGGTATTACAAGATGACTCAAGAAATGACAAACCACAAGCGATAATGCCTAAACAACCAAGAAATGCATAATAGGTCATTGAGGAGGCGGCTGGAATAAATAGAAAACAGCCAGTCGCATATAACATTAAACCAATCACAATCGCTAATTTATATGAGAATTTTTTTATTATCGCGGCTGCTGGTAAGGCGATAAAAAAGTATCCTAAAAAGAATACTGATTGTACTAAAGCGGTTTGGGTATCAGTAAGATCAAACCCTTTTTTAAACTGTGCAATTAGAATATCATTTAAATTAACCGCCATTCCCCAGAGTGCAAATAAACAACAAACTAGAATAAATTTTGCCCATGGTGTTTTGGTTAAATAACTACTACTATCTAAAGTAGATGATTTATTTGTCGTATTCATAATAAAACCTTAATATTCAAAAATAATTAGTCATAATTTATTAATTACCACTAAGTTTGTGCATACGTTCAATTGCCTGTTGGTAGGTCGTCATACAGGCTGCACCAATGTATTCGACACTCACTGCTGCAAAAGCAGAGCTAAATAACGCAGCTTGTTTGATATCTTGTCCATTAGCAATTTGAGCGGCTAGGGCGCCGTTGAAAGCATCTCCAGCACCAGTGGTATCAACAGGATTTGCTGGAAAACAAGGGATCCAAGTTTTAGTTGCCTGATCAGAAAGTAACGAACCTTTTGCTCCCATCGTGATGATGATTTTTTTAACACCTTTTTGATGTAGATAATCGGCAGCACGCTTAGCACTTTCCCTATCGGTAATTTTTTGCCCAGTAAGAAGATAAGTTTCTGTTTCATTTGGGGTTAACAAGTCAACTTTTGATAATAATTCATCACTTACCGGTTGAAATGGTGCTGGATTTAAAATAGTAAATGCGTTGTTATTTTTGGCGATATTAATAACTTGCTCAATTGCAGCAATGTTGTTTTCAAGTTGCACTAATACCACATCAGCACACTTTATTGCAGGTTCACATTTTTTAATTTCCTCTTCAGTTACAATCATATTGGTACCTGGATCGACAGAAATCATATTTTCAGCACTTTCTCCTGCAACATAAATTAATGCATTACCGGTAGCTCGTTCATTTGAAGTTAATATGGTTACCGCATTAAACCCGACCTCTTTAAGATGACGACGAGCAAAATAACCAAAATCATCTTCGCCAATTTTCCCTATATAATGTACGTTTGCTCCTGCTTTCAATGCTGCTGTTGCTTGATTAGCCCCTTTTCCTCCTGCTGAAATCTTACTTGATTTAGCGACGAGTGATTCACCAGGCATAGGAAAACGATCTAAAAATGCTGTTATATCAAGATTAAAAGATCCGAAAACACAAACTTTTCCTTTCATTTAATTGTCCTTTTACTATTTGATAGTTTGGATAGCGTTATTGATATCAACCGTCATTTTTTTCCATGCCTCATCTAAAGAGAGATTTTTTTTAAATAGCCCTGAGCTTCCCATAATCAATACTTCAGCTCCAGATGAGAGCAGTTGATAATAAGTATTGGCATTACAAGAACCGTCAACCTCAATGAGAAATTTGTAACTATTACGTTTTTTTAATTCAGCAAGTTTTTTTATTTTTTGTAGCATTTCAGGAATAAATGGTTGTCCAGCATAACCTGGATCCACGGTCATTATGGTGATCTTATCAAGTAGATGACTATATTCTGATATGTACTCAATAGGTGTTGCCGGATTGATGACAACGCCTGCTTTTTTATTTAATTGGTGAATATGATTAATCACTCTAAACGCATTAGTATTAATTGTTTCAGCATGAGGGCAAATAAAATCGGCACCTGCATTTGCCATTTGATCAATAAAATCCGTAGGGTGTTCTACCATCAAATGGACATCGATTGGTATGGATGTGTGAGGTTTTATTTGTTCAATGAAAAAAGCTGAAAGTGTGATATTTTTAACAAAATGGCCATCCATGATATCAACATGCAGAAAGTCGGCATGTTGATTAAAAAATGTTAATTGCTCTTTTATATTAATTAAATCCATACACATCAGTGATGGGGAAATTTTATACTGCATAATTATTCTCCTTATTACTAGAATCATCATTTTTATCTAGTTAAGAAGAGATATTTAATTAAGCTAATACCACCTCAACACTGTGCCAATCCATCTCTTTTTGTAGTAGTTTATCGATAGTTTTATCGGTAATGAGTACATCAATATCGCCTAAGTTACATATTTTGGCGAAGGCGTTTTGATTAAATTTGGTTGAATCCGCTAATACAATGACTTTTCTTGCTGTTAAAATCATCTGTTTCTTCAAATGAGCATGATATTCATTGTTGTCGCTTAAACCATTATCAAAATCTAAGCCATCGCAAGAAATAAATAAGGTATCTATAGTAAATTCTGCCAACATTTTTTCGGTTAATGAGCCAACCATATCTTCATTTTTGGCAAAATAGGCGCCACCTAAAACAAAAATTTGAATTTGGCTTTTGGCTGCTAATGTTTGAACAACATTTATTGAATGAGTGATGACTGTCATATCAACATTTGGTAGCTGTCGAGCTAAAAACCAGCAAGAAGAACTACTGTCTAAAGCGATACGATCTGCATTATTTACAAATTGTAGTGCTTTTCGAGCGATGCGGGTTTTTACCTCTGTATTAACTAAAATTCGTTGGCGGAAAGAGCGATTATTACTCAATATGGAAGGCACTATAGGTTCACTAGAGAGAGTAGATGCGAGAACTGCACCACCATGGCTGCGACGAATCAAGTCCTTTTCCTCTAAAGATCTTAAATCTCTACGTAGTGTTTCTTTAGATACGGAACAGAGTTTTGCCATATCATTTACTGTCAAACTAGTGTGTTGACTGAGTAATTGAATGATCATTTGTTGCCGTTCTAGTATTAACATATTATCTCCTTAACTGCCTTGTCATTTTAACTTTGTAAAAATTACTATTTTGTGTATAGAATCTGTTTTGTTATCTGTTTTGTTTCGTTAATAATAAAATGTGATAAAGGGCACATTTACCATATTAAATAGTGCAATATTTGCTTAAATTTATCCTTATTATCACCTGAAACAAAAACAATCGGTCAAAATCGGTGGGTAAAATCATTTCTGATTTTGACCGAATTTGACCGAAACTTTTGCGATCAATTAATAGTAATCTATTTTGAAGTGGAGTGTTGATGAGCTTGAAATATTTTTAGTCAGTAGATGATTAAAGTACTTTTTTATATGGACGGTAGGAGATAATTTATTATAACGATAAAAAAACCCAGCCTAAGCTGGGTTTTTTATTTATAAGTAAAATTATTTAATTTTAGCTTCTTTATAAACAACATGCTGACGAACAACGGGATCATATTTTTTGATCTCCATTTTTTCAGGCATGGTTCTTTTGTTTTTGCTAGTGGTATAAAAATGACCGGTACCAGCAGAAGAAACTAATCTAATTTTTTCACGTACACCTTTAGCCATGATATGGTTTCCTTATTAGTACTTTTCACCACGGGCACGAAGTTCAGCTAAAACTGCATCAATACCCTTTTTATCGATAGTACGCATACCTTTAGCTGATACACGTAATTTTACAAAACGTTTTTCACTCTCAATCCAAAAACGGTGAGTTTGAAGGTTTGGTAGAAAACGACGTTTAGTAGCATTCATCGCATGAGAACGATTATTTCCTACTAAAGGACCTTTTCCTGTTACTTGGCATACTCGTGACATGTCAATAATTCTCCGAAATTTCTATGCTTAAGCCTTGGGCGTAATATGTTAATGGAATTAACCTCGTCAGGCTTTTAGTTTGCTGCAGTTCTATTTGAGAAGCAGTCTAACCTCTCACACTACACCCATAATAATGAGGTAGCGAAGTATACGCTTTTAATGGCAATTTCTCAAGCATTATATTAAGTAAGCTTGAAAATAAGTTTTTAATTGAAAAAAGATTAATAAACCTATATTGGTTATTATGGCGAAATAATTATCGCATAATATGGATTGTTTTTGTTCAATATATAATGATTTAATCTTATAATAATAATTTATTAATAGTATAGATTTTATCTATTAGCCTTAATTTTCTTACTTTCAAGGAGATAGTATGAGTCAGTTTACGCCATATAGCATCTATGGCATTATCGGTTATCCTTTGGGGCATAGTATGAGCCCACTTATTCATACAACATCATTTCAAGATTATGGTATTCCTGCTGTACTTGTGCCTTTTCCAACACCTCCTGAAGAGATTGAAACACTTTTTAAGTCAGTACGATTACTCAATATTCGTGGTTTATGCGTTACCATTCCACACAAACAAGCCATTATTCCTTATTTAGATGAAGTCAGCGAGCATGTTAAAAAAGCTGGTGCTGCCAATTTAGTTTATTGGGATGGTGATAAACTTTGTGGTGATAACACTGATATTATTGGTTTTATGCAACCATTAATGCAAAAGAAAGTACCCGCTGAATATAAAAAAGTATTAATACTAGGTGCGGGTGGCGCAGCTCGCGCGGCAGTTGTTGGTTTACATGATCTTGGATATAGCGATATAACGGTTACCGATATTGTCACTGATTTACCAGAAGCATTAGCGAAAGAATTTAATCTTAAAACGGTAGCTTGGGAAGATAGAGATAAAGTTGAAGCACAAATTATCGTTAACTCAACACCATTAGGTATGCAAGGTAAATTTGAAGAGCAAACGCCTTATGAACAAGCGTGGTTCAAAGGTAAAGGTATCGCTTATGATATTGTGTATACCCCATATAACACGAAATTTAGACAAGAAGCTGAAAAAGCCGGTTGGGAGTCGATTTCTGGACGAGAGATGTTTATTGGTCAAGCAAATGCTCAATTTAAAATTTGGACAGGAAAAGATCTTTCCGATAGAGCAAAACAAGCAGTGATTGATGCTTTAGCTGGAAAATAAAAGTTAAAAACATCCATCTTATTAAATTGAGGTGGATGTGTAGTTAATCTTCATCCTAAAAATTTATTAAATCTACAAAAAAGCAGTAAGAGTGAAAGGTAGTAAGTGTGATTGGTAAATTTAAAATGTGATTGAAAAGGAGTATTTAATTTATGACTAATTTAGAATTACAAGCATTTCGCCGTTTTCTAATGCTAAAAGTTTCAGAAGCAAGTGAGTATATTGGTAAAACCGATGTGGAAACATGGCGCAATTGGGAAAACGATACTTTACCTATTCCTGAAAATGTAGCCACAGCGATGAAAGAACTAAAAAATCTACGTAGTGAAAAAATACAATTGATTATCAATAGCATTAATGACCGTGTTGGTAGCAACACTATTCGTTATTTCATGACATATCAAGAGTTTAAAAAGGTTAATCCTGAACTTGATGTGATCCAATGGCGATTACATCAATCTATTGCTACAGAGCTTTACTTTCGAGGTTTAGAGAAGTTGTGTTGATTTTTAGACACAATGCTAAATTATCTTTAAATAATGTTGTGTAAATTGTAACAATATATTTACAGTGTTGCTTATTATTATTCTATTTTAAATCATATGGATAGCATGTAATTAAATCATTCTGTAAAAAAATATTGCAAAAATAAAAATGAATCACTAGCATAGGTAACTTAGATTTAGAGCGGTATATCAAGAAGGACCCAAAATGAAGAAAACAATTTTTTTAGTTGGCGCAAGAGCAGCTGGCAAAACAACCATGGGTAAAATGTTAGCCAATAAGTTATCATTTTCTTTTATTGATACAGATTGTCATTTACTTGAAACTACGCAAAGAACGGTTGCTGAAATTGTTGAAAAAGAGGGGTGGCAAGGTTTTCGTGCTAGAGAGAGCCAAGTCCTTATTGATACAGCTAAGCCGAATCGCGTGATTGCAACTGGTGGTGGTATGGTGTTAGCCGAACAAAATCGACAGTTTATGAAACAAAATGGCATTGTTATTTTTCTATCTGCTCCGGCGGCAACCTTAGCTGCTCGTTTGATGAAAGATCCTAATGTCGCACAACGACCATCATTAACCGGTTTATCCATTTCAGATGAGATGGAAAAAGTGCTTGCTGAGCGTTTACCATTATATCATGATGCTGCGCACCATATTGTCGATGTTGATCAGGACGAAAATATAATTCTCAATCAGATGATTGAAAAACTGCAAAGTCACTAAATCAACTTCGTTCATTTTCTGCCATCAATTATTCATTAAACTATCTCTATAAATTAGTTTTATCTATTTTTTCCTTTTTGAATTTTTAAAAAGTACTTGCCATTAGATAAAAAATAAATAAAAATACAAAAATTGTGAATAAATATTCATATTGGATGGTAGTGCGATGAAAGAAAGAACAACTGAACTTGTTGACGGTTTAAGGCATTCAGTCCCTTATATTAATGCCCATCAAGGAAAAACCTTCGTTATTTTATTAACCGGCGCCGTGTTAAAAAGTAATAATTATGCAAGTATCATTAGCGACATTGGTTTATTACATAGTTTAGGTATTAAATTGGTGATTGTTAATGGTGCACGTAACCAAATAGATGAGTCGTTAAAAAACCATAATATCCAACCAAAATATCATAAAAATACCCGGATAACTGATGCTTCAACGCTAGAGATTGTTAAACAAATAACTGGATTATTACAACTTAATATTACCGCTAGCTTATCAATGAGCTTAAATAATACGCCATTGCAAGGTGCCCATATTAATGTGGTCAGTGGTAACTTTGTTATAGCGCAACCATTAGGTGTTGACGATGGTGTCGATTATTGTCATACCGGAAAAATTCGACGAATTAATAACGAAGCGATCGATGAGCAGTTAGACCGTGGCTCGATTGTATTATTAGGTCCAGTAGGTGTGTCGGTGACTGGCGAAAGCTTTAACTTATCATCAGAAGATGTTGCGGCCGAAGTTGCCATTCGTCTTAAAGCTGATAAATTAATAAGTTTTTGTGCTGAACAAGGGGTACTTGATGAACAAAAGCATGTAATTACTGACCTGTTTCCAGTTGATGCTGATAATTATGTTAATCATAAAGAACAAACCGGTCAATATCTATCTAGTGAGGCTCGTTTTTTGCGTGCAGCATCTAAAGCATGTCGTAATGGGGTTCGTCGTAGCCATTTGGTCAGCTATTTAGTGGATGGATCTATTTTACAAGAACTATTTTCGCGCGACGGTATTGGTACCCAAGTTGCCATGGAACATTCTGAACAAATTCGCTTGGCAACAATAAATGATATTGGAGGAATTTTAGAGCTGATTCGACCACTTGAAGAACAGGGTATTTTAGTAAAACGCTCAAGAGAACAGTTAGAAATAGAAATCGATAAATTTACTATTATTGAACGTGATAATATGACCATTGGTTGTGCGGCACTCTATCCTTATCCAGAAGAAAAGATGGGCGAAATGGCCTGTTTAGCCATTCATCCACAATATCGTAACTCATCACGCGGTGATTTATTGTTAGACAAAATTGCGGAACGAGCCAATAATTTAGGATTAGAAAAAATCTTTGTGCTCACTACTCGTAGTATCCATTGGTTCCGTGAAAAAGGTTTTAATCCAGCTGAAGTAGATGATCTACCGATTAAAAAGAAACAACTTTATAATTATCAAAGAAATTCAAAAATTTTAATGTTTGATTTGATATAAAAAACTATCACCAAGAAAAAGTCCGTATTGAAACGGACTTTTTTATTTTGATTAAAGAAAAATATGATTATAGTTTATTGAAGTTTATTTGTAAAAATAATCGAGTGTGGGCTAAAACATTAAATTTATTCATGGAAATTAGTTAACTAACTGATCAGCCATTTCGTCACTAATGACTAATATATCAATATAATTTGCATTTAAGGCAGCAATCAAACTATTAAGTTTTTCAGGATCACCACTAGCACATATTTTTAGAGGAATTTTTTTTAGGTTTTCTAATGTTATGCCAATAATTTGATCATGTAATGGAGTATGTAATTCCTTACCATTTTTATCATAAAATCGCGATAAAATATCGCCAACAATTTTTTTGTTGGTAATTTTTTGAAAAAGTTCACCATAAAAACCATACCAAATTGAGTTTTTTGATATCGCTGGGCAGCCAATACTAAATAAAGCAATCGTAATTTTATCCCACCAATCATAGAGTTCTTTCATATGTTGAGTTTTTTCAATTTCGTTTTTTAAATTGACGGTATCAACAATAGCTGGATAGTCAATTGATATCGCTTTACTTTTAAGTTTATCAGAAAGTTTATAAGCAATATTATTGACATGGTATTTAGTTTCGATCTTGCCGGAAGGTCCACCAATCATTGGCACGATGGTAACGTTTTTAAATATAACATTATCATTTTTCAAGCTATTAACAATATAGTTGATAGATCGCCCCCAAGACACACCGATTACATCATTATCAGTAATATTTTTGAGTAGAACATTTGAAGCTACATTACAAACAATTTGATTTTTACTTTCATTGTCTATATTAAGATTTACTGGCACAACAATCACTTGTTTTAAATTATATTTGTTACAAATTTTTTCCTCTAACGCGATATCTGGTAACAGATTATAATTAATCGAAATTGAAACAATGCCTAGCTCTCGGATTGTTTTTAACATTCGACTAATGCTTGATCGATGTATATTAACGATTTTTGCTATTTCCGATTGTGTTTTATTTTCTTCATAATACAGTTGGGCAATTTTTATTAACATCTTATGTTGTTCAAGCTCATCGTTGCTAAAATTTTGATTAATCATAGTAGCGTTATCTTATTATCTTTAGTTAGTAAAAAAACTCCGTATTTTTATTCACATCAAGAAGTCATTTATTTATGACAACTTGAAGTGAATAGAGTATACCAAAAAATCAAGAATCAATATCGGGAAAATAAGTTAAAACATAATCCTCGGCCTCTTTTGACCAAATACCATGATTTTTAGATAGTATTGTTTGTAAAGTAACATCATCCGTATTTTCATTTATCGATTTTAAACTTTTAAGATCGAATTTTTTGTGCGTATAAACTAGTTTCTTTCCACCTTTAATTTGATCCTGGATTTGAGTGACTTTACTCGCTTGATCGATTCCCATAATATGCGATACGATTTTTGCCACATCGACTGATCGTGATTCAATGAGTTTTACTGCTTCACGCATATCATTGGTATTGCCGCCCGAAGTACCAACAATATGGGTAAAGTTATAATGGACATCATAGAAATTAATTTCGGCTGAAAAGTTCTTATCTTGTGGACCGGCAAAAAAGTTAAGGCAACCGTCAATCGCCAATAATTGCGAGGCAAGTTGAATCAACTCTTTAGAAGGTAAGAAAACAAAAACATCATCAAAACTTCCAGTGGTGGATTTATCTTTTAATAATGAGGCTTGATCATCGATATTGGAAATATCTACAAATTCTAATTCAATACCATTACGAGATTGGTAAAGGGTTTTTAGATGTGCTATTTTTTCCTTGCTGCGACCAGTTACAACAACTTTTTTTGGCGCGATAGGACCACCTAATGCATAATCTATAGCCAACATTCCCATAGGACCGGTACCACCTAAAATAATCAGATTACCATTGGGTTTTATACCCATGATGTGTTCATAACTATTTGGTTTTAGATGAAAGTTAGCATTGAATGCACCAATGATACACGATAATGGTTCAATTAACGCGCCTTCAAAATAAGTTTGTCCATCATAAGGAATCAAACAGTCTTGCTTCAGTACATCATGATTAATTATCATGTAAGTTGCACAACCACCTGTATAAGGATAGGAATAACCCACGCAGTATGGACTATCGGCAAGTTGCAAATTAGCTTGAACGACATATTTTTGACCCGGTTTAAATTTATGTTGCCATTTTTTCCCAACTTTTATAATTTCACCGCAACATTCATGCCCAATAATAATCGGGTTATTTTTTAAATACGGTGGTGTTTTTTTATGATTTTCACCTTGATTAACTAATTTTAATGAAGACATACACATACTATCAACAATGACGGTTACTAGAATTTCATCATCAGTAATTTCTGGAAGTTGAAATGACTCTAATCGCAAATCATTTTTTCCATACAATCTAACTGCTTGAGTTCTCATATATTCCTCTTATTTTTCAATTTGATTAAATTGCTTAAATTTGTTTAGTGGAAAGGTTCAAAGCGTGTTTGTTTTTTAGCAATCAAATCACTATTACTAACGTATTAGGTAACTCTGAACCCTTTTATTAATTTTGGACGATTAATTATTTTCTTTCTTTTTTCTCTCCCTAATGTTAGGCAAGAATACCTAAACCATAGCCAATAATACCCACCGCAAATAAGATAAAGATTAATATTATTGGACTTATTTTTTTCCTTAACAAATTCATCATTAAAAGTGTTAATGCTAGAGGTAGTAGGCCTGGCACAAGATCGTTAAAGATGCCTTGTACTGTCATAGTGACTTCTTCACCATTGATTCCGACAGTTTGTGACACAATTAGTGGGACATTTATTGAGGTCCATTTGGTGACCAATACGCCCATGATAAATAGGCCTAAAATTGTTGCACCTTCAGTTAATTTTGGCAGAATATTGCCTGAAAGATCTTTAACGATACCAATCCCTTTAGATAATCCATAAGTTAATCCATACCATTTCATTGCCAATCGAATTAAGTTAAATAAGACAAAAAACAATAATGGACCAGCGATATTTCCACTTAGTGCTAATGATGCACCCAGCGCCGCCGTTATTGGCCGTAACGTTCCCCAAACTAATGGATCACCTACTCCAGCTAAAGGACCCATTAAACCAACTTTTAAACTGTTAATTGTGCCATCAGAGATATCAGCGCCATTCGCTCTAGCTTCTTCCATTGCCATGGTGACGCCTATAACAGGTCCACACATTGCCGGAGTTGTATTAAAGAATGTTAGATGTCTTTTTAACGCTTCGCGTTGCTCCTCTTTTGTTTTGTATACTCGTTTGATTGTAGGAATCATGTCAACACAAAAGGCTAGGGCATGAATTCGTTCATAATTAAAAGATGCTTGTTGAAAATTAGATCGAATAAACGTGCTAACAATATCTTTCTTTTGAATGGTATTTAACATTTCTTTCATAATAAAATCCTTATTTATTAATCGTCTAACTCATCATCAGCAATGATTGAATTATTATTTGCCACAATATTTTTTTCATTATTTTTAGTTGTGTTAAATTTAGAATTTAATTGGACATAAATAATGGCAAAAATAACGCCTAAAATACCGAATGACAGTAAGCTAAAGTTTAGATAACCACCAAGAACAAAGCCTAAGTAGAAGAAAGGTGCAAGGTATTTAACCATCATCATGTTTAATACCATTGCATAACCTACGACAACAATAAATCCACCAGCAACGGTAAGTCCTCCAGTAACAATATCTGGCAACATGCTTAATAAGGTATTAACTGTATTTGCATCAACATAAATGGCGACTAGCGTTGCGGGTATTGCTACTCGTAACGCTTGTACAAACAGTGCACTGTAATGTAAAAGTTCTATTTTTTTGAATTGAACTTTCTCAGCAGCATTATCAGCTTCATGTTGGAAGACCACAGTGATAGTTCTAGCAAATACAGTTAAAACTTGTCCTGCAGCGGCAACGGGTAGGGCGATTGCGATTCCGGTTTGAATATCTTGTTTACCAACCACGACTAAAATTGTCGATATGACACTAGCTAGTGCTGAATCAGGTGATTGGGCCGCGCCAATATTCATCCAACCTAATGCTATCAATTCAAGCGTACCACCTAGAATAATACCTGTTTTTATATCGCCCAATATTAAGCCTATTACCGTACAGGCGATTAGTGGGCGGTGAGTTTGAAATTCATCAAGTACACTTCCCATACCGGCTATACATGAAAAGATGAAAATTAATACAATTTGAAATAATGAAATCTCCATTTTTGCCTCCTTTTTATTCCTATTAATTAATAGGGAAATTCTTGTTCAAGTAGTTTGATAAAATCGACGTTAGGATCGGTAATTACAACTTTTAAACAAAGTTCAACTCCCATTTGGTGCATTTTTCTAAATGCTGTTACGTCGTTTTCATCTACTGAAACGGCTTTAGTAATCTGCTTTTTTCCAGTTTTAAAGGACATACCACCAATATTGATACTTTTAATTGGCACACCTTGTTCTATTAGTCGCATCACATCGGTTGGATTAGTAAACAGATAAAATACGGTATCGTTTTCATATTTTGGGTTTTTATAAACCGCTGCTGCTTTTTCAATACTCACAACGGAAACTTTAATTCCAGGAGGGGCAGCTTGTTTAACTAAAGTTGAACGGATTTCGTCGTTAGCAACATCATCGCTAACCACAATTATTCTTTCCGCTTTTGCTTCTTTGGTCCAAACTGTCGTGACTTGACCATGGATTAAACGGTCATCAATACGAACTAGATTTATAATCATTTAAAACTCCTCTTCTTCAGCGATGTCTTTAGATATTTTTTTGAAAGATTTGATGAAATCTGATTTGATGTCGTTAAGTTGTTCAAAAGTTTCTTCAAAGCTAATTGAAGAGTAATCAAGATGTAATAACGCTAAGCAAAGGGGTAAAGATAAGCCACTAATGACTTCAATATTTCCTAATTGCATTGCTAACATTGCCGCTGCGTTATAAGGGCTGCCGGAAAAAATATCAGTGATAATAATGAATGGTTGCTCAGTTGATTGATTTATAATATTTAGATATTTGTCTTTTAGAGTCTCGATACCATCACCTAATTGAAAAGTGATAGCGTATACGTTTGGGTATTCGCCAGCTATCATTTCAATGCTATTTTTCATTTCTACGGCAATGTTTCCATGACCAGCTAATATAAAGTTCATATAATACCTCTTTCACAAATTCTCTTATTGCTTCACAAATGTTTAAAATAAATTTATATTCACAAATACTCAAAGTAAATCACCAATGTGAAAAAATGTGACATAGATTTGATTATTCTTGCAAAATAAAAGAAAAGGTTTTTTTTTAACGAAAAAAGGAGTATTTTGTAAGGCTAAAAAAATTAAGGTGTGATGGTTATTTATTCTTAATTAAAATTGGAATTTTGTAGAATCTGTAATGTAAATGACTTTTTAAGGTAAAATCCCCTTGGACGAGTTAAAATAATCTCACCATTTTCACCAATCGCTTCAGTTAATGCTTTTCCATTGGCTGCTTTAGGTCGGATTTGTAAATACGTACCATAGCGTGCTGTAATCTTTTCAACTTGACCAAGCGCAATCATATCCATCAATTCTTGCCAATCTTGTCTAAGTTGTTGTTCTTGTTTAAAAGTTGGTGTCCACAGTATGGGGTGTCCAACCTTTCTTTCGGCTAAAGGAATACTTCTTTCCCCTTCAATTGGGATCCAAAGCACTTTGCTGAGTTTGTATTTAACATGACTGGTTTCCCAAATTACACCATGATTTTCCATTAAGGGAATAACACTAACAAAGGTTGTTTCTAATGGTTTACCTCGTTTATTGATTGGAATAGTTTTTAATTCGATACCTAAATCGGCAAAATCGCGCTCTGCTTTGCTACCTGCATTCGCACCTAGATAAGTTTCAATAAGATTGCCTACCCAGCCTTTTTGTTTGTTAAGGTTAGCAGGAATAGGAATATTGACAAATTGAGCTATCTCAGCAAAGTTATAACCAGCAGCTAATTTGGCACGATTTAACAAATCTTGTTCATTAGAAGGATAGAAGTTCGGCATGTTCTTTTAAATAAATTTAATAATATCCACAATCAATTATATTGGTTGTGGATATTAAAATAAATCTATTAACTTAGCTTTTCAACCCATTTAGCATAACTATCAATAATTAATGCAAGAAATGACTGAGTTTTTTCATTAATATTACCATGTTCATCAAAAGCGGCAGTGATATTACCGACATAAGCTTCCGGTTGTTGTAAAGTTGGCATATCAAGAAAAACCAATGATTGTCGTAACTGGTGATTGGCACCGAAACCACCAATAGCTCCTTGTGATACTGAAACTACAGCCGCTGGTTTTTTTGACCAAACACTTTTACCATAAGGACGCGAACCTACGTCAAGTGCATTTTTAATAACAGCCGGTAATCCACGATTATATTCCGGCGTAACAAAAATCACACCTTCACAACTAGCAATAGCTTGGCGAAAGCGATTATAAGATGGTGGTGGCGTATCAATATCAATATCTTCGTTATAAAAAGGTAAATCACCAATTTCAATAATATTGAGTGAGAGTGATGCTGGTGCAATCTGTTGAAACACTTTGGCCACTTTTAAATTGTAGGAATCCTTGCGTAAACTACCAACAAGTACGGTAATTTTTTTACTCATTTGTAATTCTCCATAATGAGAAGAGAAAGAGACACAAAAATGTGTCTCTTAGTTAAAATGATCAATTATTATCACAAAACTTTTAGTGACCTGAAGAGTCTAATTTTCGGCTTGTTTCGAATAAGAACCAAGCGCGTTTTTCCGTTTGGTCTATCCATTCTTCAATTAAACTTGCCGTTGCTGAGTCATTATATTTATCACAAATATCATGAGCTACACGCATACGAGTGGTTAGTTTAATATTATCTTGGCATAGTTCCGCTATCATATCTGATGGCTCAACAAAATCAGCATCATTGTCAGAAATACTTTGTAACTTTGAAATATGACCAATAGAACGTAGAGTTGTACCACCTAATTTACGTACACGTTCGGCAATTGGATCGGTCATTGCAAATAATTCATCACCATGTTCATCTAACATTAAATGATAGTCACGAAAATGAGGGCCACTTACATGCCAATGAAAGTTCTTAGTTTTTAAATATAAAGCGAAAACATCGGCCAATACAGAATTCATCGCACCAGAAATATCTTTTGATGCCTTTTCACCTAAATCAGTTGGGAATAAAATAGCTGATTGTTGTAGTTTTTTTGCAGAAGCTGTATTTTTTGTTTTAGTCATATTAGATTCTCCTTTAAGTTGAAAAATAAAATAACTACATGATAACAACTTACGCCAACTCTTTATTAAAGTCCAATCAAAATGAGCTATTTTTAACTATTACTGCTATATCAACAATCTATGAATGGTTAATTTAATTATTTTTGCATTGCTTCAAATATTTTCTTTCAAATTAAAAGAAAATATTTCAAATTGTGATCTAGTTAAAGTTTTTTTAATTTCATAATTGTTAATATTTTTTTGCATTTTAACTCAATAGGAGAAAATATGATTGATACAATTGCATTTGGAGCCGAATGGTTTATCGGTTTATTCCAAGAAGGTGGTAAAGTGTTAGTCGGGATGGTCACCTCCATTTTACCTTTATTAATTTCATTATTAGTTGTTATGAATGCGGTTATCAAATTTATTGGACAAGACCGTATTGAACGTTTAGCACAAGCTTGTGCGGGTAACCCAGTTTCGCGTTATTTATTCCTTCCTTTAATTGGTACATTTGTATTTTGTAATCCGATGACGCTAAGCTTAGGTCGATTTATGCCAGAGTTTTATAAACCAAGCTATTATGCAGCATCTTCTTATAGCTGCCACTCAATGAATGGTTTATTTCCACACGTAAATCCAGGCGAACTTTTTGTTTACTTAGGGGTTGCTGCTGGGTTAACTACCTTAAATCTACCATTAGGTCCATTAGCTGTTAGCTATTTCCTTGTCGGTTTAGTTACTAACTTCTTTAGGGGGTGGATTACTGACTTTTGTACTGCCATTTTCGAAAGAAAAATGGGAATTAAATTAGATAGAAAAGTTCACTTATAACAATTCATCTATCACGATATAAGGAAAATAAAATGGCTAAATATATTCGTATTGAAAAAGGTGAAGCAGGTTGGGGCGGACCATTAGAACTTCCAATTGTTGCAGGTAAAAAAATTGTTTATATTGCGGCAGGTACTAGACCCGCAATAGTAGATACCTTAGTTAAATTAACTGGTTGGGAGGCAATTGACGGTTTTAAAGAAGGAGAACCACCCAAAGAGGAAATTGGTGTCGCAGTGATTGACTGTGGCGGAACACTTCGTTGTGGTATTTATCCCAAAAATCGAATTCCAACTATCAATATCCATGCAACGGGTAAATCAGGACCACTTGCTCAATATATTGTTGAAGATATTTATGTTTCAGCGGTCAAATCAAATAATATCAAATTGATTGAAAAAGAAGGCGAGGTTGTAAGTGAAGCTGTAAATCCTCAACAAAATGCTAAGGTATCAGAATTTAAAGATTATGATAGTAGCAAAAAAATCACTGAACAAAGTGATGGCTTATTAGCCAAAATTGGTATCGGTATGGGATCTGGTGTAGCAGTTTTCTTCCAAGCTGGTCGAGATACCATTGATACGGTTCTTAAAACAATTTTACCTTTCATGGCCTTTGTGTCTGCCTTGATCGGGATCATAATTGCATCAGGATTAGGTGACTTTATTGCTCATGGATTAGTTCCTTTAGCTGATAATCCACTTGGTTTAGTGATATTAGCACTAATCTGTTCTTTCCCATTACTTTCACCGTTCTTAGGGCCTGGTGCTGTCATTGCACAAGTTATTGGTACATTAGTTGGTGTTCAAATTGGGTTAGGTAATATTCCTCCTCATTTAGCATTACCAGCATTATTTGCAATAAATGCTCAAGCTGCATGTGACTTTATCCCTGTTGGTCTATCACTTGCGGAAGCGAAACAAGATACTGTTCGTGTAGGTGTTCCTTCAGTTTTAGTAAGTCGATTTTTAACTGGAGCACCAACCGTATTAATTGCTTGGGCTGTGTCATTATTTATCTATCAATAAATCATATTTAAGTGTCTTGGAATGAATATCATTCCTCTTTAGCAAATGGCGGAACTTAGACTTTCGCCTTAACTAAAAAATTAGAGAAGGTTAACGATGTCGAATGTTATCTATCAATCAAAAATTAATCAAATTGGTCAGTTTGCTCCAGATGCGTTAGCTGATGGCATGCTAATACTATTTAAAAATGGTGCACCATCAGACTTAGCTGATTACTGTTTTGTACATAGTCATGATGATTTAAAACAGGACATACAATCAGGTCAAGTTTTTCAAATTGGCAAACATGCTTATCAAATTACATCCGTAGGTGATGTTGCTAATACTAATTTTCGTGAATTGGGGCATATCACGTTAAAGTTCGATGGCAGTAATCAAGCAGAATTACCTGGAACCATCCATGTAAAAGGTGATATTCCAAATCAACTTTTTGTAGGTGATGAAATTAAAATTTTAACTAATTAAGGAGCAAAGAATGAAAAAAGTTGCAGTTATTGTAGGTGGAGGTCAAACTTTAGGTGAGTTTTTATGTAAAGGTATTGCTGATGCTGGTTATCGAGTAGTAGTTGCTGATCTAAATATTGATAATGCAAATAAAGTGGCAGAAGCTATCAATCAAAAACATGGAAATGGTACGGCTAAAGGGTTTGGTGTTGATGCAACAAATGAAGCGAGTGTGATCAAACTTGCTCAAAACGTTGATAGTACATTTAATCGTGCTGATTTAATGGTTTATAGTGCGGGAGTTGCTAAAGCTGCTCCTATTACAAACTTTACCTTAAGCGATTTCCAATTATCTGTGAATGTTAATCTTACTGGTTATTTTTTATGTGCCCGTGAGTTTGCTAAATTAATGCTAAAACATAAAATAGCTGGTCGAATTATTCAAATAAATTCAAAATCTGGTAAAGTAGGTAGTAAACATAATTCTGGTTATAGTGCAGCTAAATTTGGTGGCGTAGGTTTAACTCAATCATTGGCTCTTGATCTTGCTGATTATGGTATTACCGTAAATTCATTAATGCTAGGTAATTTATTAAAATCGCCAATGTTCCAATCCTTAATTCCTCAATACGCTAAAAAATTAGGTATTCCAGAAAGTGAAGTTGAGCAAGTTTATATTGATAAAGTGCCTCTTAAACGTGGTTGTGATTATCAAGATGTGCTTAATGTATTACTATTTTATGCAAGTGATAAAGCATCTTATTGCACAGGGCAATCAATTAATATTACTGGTGGACAAGTAATGTTCTAATTAAAATAAAATGCGGTAGTGTTAATTAACACTTTCGCATTCTTTATTTAGCATTAATGATCAATGGAGACAACCATGAATATGACGACAGCTTTAATTATTTTTGCTCTTATAGCATGGTGTGTTCAAATCGTTTTTAGTTGGTTGCAAATTCGCCGATTTAACTTAGCCTTTTTAGCAATGAAAAAGGGGCGATATTTAGGTGTTGGACGTAGCCAAACCAAATGGTTTAAGCCAAGAGTTTTAATTGCTATTTCTTTGGATGAAAACCAGAATGTAATTGATTCGGTAAGAATGAAAGGTATTACAGTATTTGCATTACCTAAACCTATCCTTCAATTACAAGGTTTTAATGCTAAAGAAATTATACCTGAAACGATATTTCCCAACGATCCAGCATCGCAAAGTGCGTTATCGGTAGCACTAACTGCGAGTAAATAGTAATCAACTTTTATTTTGAAAAGTATTTTCTTTTATATTGAATTATACTATCTTGCAATGTAAATGATCTTATTTACTATGAAAATAATGGAATCTCGGAATGAAAGTTAAACAACGACAAACTGCAATTTTAGAATATCTACAAACTCATGGACAAGTTAGTGTTGATGAATTAGTCGCACATTTTCGGACTACTGGAACCACTATAAGGAAAGATCTAACTCAACTTAATGAGGGCGGTTTAGTTTTACGAACTTATGGTGGAGCAATGTTGAATCGAGAAATCGGTGACAGAGCTATAGACCATAAAACCTACATAAATACCGCTTCTAAAAAAGCGATTGCACAAGAGGCCGCTAAATTGATTCATGAAGGTGATTCGATTATTTTCGATGCTGGCAGTACTGTTGCCCAGATGATTCCCATGCTAGCTCAATTTAATAATTTAACTATTATGACAAATAGTTTACATATGGTTAATGAACTCGTGGCAAATGATAACGATCAAACTATCATTTTAACCGGTGGTACTTTTCGACGTAAATCAGCCTCGTTTCATAGTAATCATGCATCAGCAATTGCAGCTTTTGAATCTTATACTTTTGATAAATTATTTATGGGGGCTGATGGTGTTGATGTTATTGGTGGTGTTACCACATTCAATGAAAGTTATCATGGGAGTGTGGCAATGAGTAAAGCCGCCGCCAAATTAATTTTACTGGTTGATTCAACCAAATTTGGACGACGTAGCCCGAATGTGGTTTGTGATATAGAATCAGTTAATACCATTATCACAGACGATAAATTAGATGATAAATATTATGATGCATTAATTGAAAAAGGTATCAAAGTAATAAAAGTAAAACCATTAGATAAGTAGGTATTTTTAAAATCTAAAAAAGTTGAGGGATGTATTTTTTTATACTCAAAATTGGCCATAAGTTAGATACTTTATCATAAATTATAGTAATATTATAAAATTGTTTTGATATTAACAAACCCTTTAAAACGTTTGAATAATTTCTGAACGTATTATTATACGCTCGGAAGTTATTATAATCGTCCGAACGTATTAGGTTAAACTAAAACAACAATCTTGCTCGAATTGTACCGTCTACATTTTTTAATTTCACCAGTAACTCTTCCGCTTTATTTTGTTCTACTCTATCAATATCAATAACTACATAACCAATTTTAGCATCAGTTTGTAAATACTGAGCTGAAATATTTAAACCTTGTTCCGCAAATAGTGTATTTATTGCCGTCAATACGCCGGGTTGATTGTGGTGAATATTGATAAAGCGACTAGAGCCTTTCGCCGGAATCGGTAAGGATGCTTCCGGAAAATTAACCGCCGAAAGGGTTGCCCCTGTGTCTGAATATTTTGCTAATTTAGTTGCAACTTCAATACCAATGTTTTCTTGGGCTTCACTAGTTGAACCACCAATATGTGGAGTAATAATCACATTATCGAATTTACACAGTGGTGATTCGAATGGGTCACTATTGGTTGCCGGTTCACTAGGGAAAACATCAATTGCTGCACCACTAAGTTTATTGTTTTCTAGTGCTTGAGTTAAGGCCTCGATATCAATCACACTACCGCGAGAGGCATTTATCAATATTGAACCTGATTTCATCATGTCGATTTCTGATTTACCAATCATCTTTATGGTGGTTGAATTTTCAGGAACATGCATGCTGACAATATCACTCATAGCAAGTAATTCTTTCATAGTTGAAATTTGTTTAGCATTACCTAAAGGTAATTTGGTTTCGATATCATAAAAATAAACATTCATGCCTAATGATTCAGCCAATACACTTAATTGACTACCAATATGCCCATAACCAATGATACCTAAATTTTTGCCTCGTGCTTCATGAGAGCCTGTAGCTAATTTGTTCCACTTACCTTGGTGAGCTTTGGCATTAGCTTCTGGCACACGACGAAGTAATAAGATGGCTTCGGCTAACACTAGTTCAGCAACAGAACGAGTATTGGAAAATGGTGCATTGAATACAGGAATTCCTTTAACTGTCGCTGCATCAAGTTCAACTTGATTAGTACCAATACAGAAACAGCCAATTCCCGCTAGTTTTGGAGCGGCATCAATGATATCTTTGGTCAAATGTGTTCTTGAACGAATACCAATAAATCTAGCATCTTTTAATGCCGCTTCGAGTTCGGATCGCGATAGTGCACCTTTATGATATTCGATGTTGTTAAAGCCTGCCGATTTAAGTGTTTCAATCGCACTAGGGTGAACACCTTCAAGTAATAGAAACTTATTTTCATCTTTAGTTAACGCTTGAACAACCATCTCTTCCTCTCTATTTTTTAATATTTAAATCAATTTATGATGCAAAATTAAAACTGCAATCTATTTTTTTGTTACTTCTTTTACGCCAGAACTGGTACCGACTAAGGCGATATCCGCTCCTTTATTGGCAAATAATCCCACTGTGACCACACCGGGTATACTATTAATTCGATCTTCTAATTCCATTGGTTTAGCAATGATAAGGTCATGAACATCTAAAATGACATTACCATTGTCGGTAACCACACCTTGCCGATAGATAGGTTTGCCACCAAGTTTGAATAATTCACGAGCAACATAAGAGCGCGCCATTGGAATCACTTCTACAGGTAGTGGGAATTTGCCGAGCACATTTACCATTTTGGATTCATCAACGATACAGATAAACTGTTTTGCCAGAGCCGATACAATTTTTTCTCTGGTTAATGCTGCACCTCCGCCCTTAATCATTTGCATATGATGGTTAATTTCGTCGGCGCCATCGACATAAATATCCAAGCTATCTACTTGATTGCAGTCTAATACTGGTATGCCATAGCTTTTCAATTTTTGGGTTGAGGCTTCTGAACTAGAGACAGTTCCTTTTATCTGATCTTTCATTGTAGCTAAGGCATCAATGAAGTGTGCTGCGGTAGATCCTGTGCCTACGCCGACTAATGAATCAGGTTTAACAAATTTTAGCGCAGACCAACCTACTGCTTTTTTTAGTTCATCTTGTGTCATGATATCACCGTGTGTAAATCCAATTTCGATAAAAAAAATAAAATTTTAAAAGCAAAATTATTTAAGATATGGCATAGTAAACAATTAGAAAGCAAAAATCATTAGTAATTTTAGAAAATCTATAAAGTTTTAAAACGATTTGAATTTTTTTGCAAAATTAAAGTAGCTTGAATGACCAAGCGTAGATTAAGTCATTAGTAAAGAGATTATGAAGCGTCCAGATTATAGAGCATTACAAGCATTAGATGCAGTGATAAAAGAACGAGGATTTGAACGAGCAGCCGATAAATTGTGTATAACACAACCAGCGGTTTCGCAACGTATTAAGCAATTGGAAAGCTTTTTTGGTCAGCAACTCTTAGTTAGAACGATTCCCCCAAAAGCAACTAAACAAGGGGAGCATCTTTTAGGATTATTGCATCAAGTAGAATTGTTGGAACAACAATGGTTAGGCGACAATGAACAAAATACGACACCACTATCATTATCCATCGCCATTAATGCAGACTCTTTAGCGACATGGTTTTTACCTGCTCTAAAACCGGTATTAGATAAAAATATTTTACGTTTTGATATTCAAGTTAAAGATGAAGAGCATACTTTAGAACTACTGCGTTTAGGAACGGTGGTTGCGGCTATTAGTATTCAACCTAATCCATTACCAGGTTGTTTATCGGATTTATTGGGTGCATTGGACTATATTTTTGTTGCTTCTCCGGAATTTGCCAAAAAATACTTCCCTAATGGCGTAACCCGTTCATCGCTGTTAAAAGCTCCAGCGGTAGCATTTGACCATTTGGATGACATGCATCAAGCTTTCTTGCAAGAGAACTTTAATCTTACTCCTGGTAGTGTGATTTGCCATATAACCAGTTCATCTGAAGCTTTTGTTCAATTAGCTAAACAAGGTTCTGCTTGCTGTATGATTCCGATGCTACAAGTCGAGCAAGAGTTAAAAAATGGTGAATTGGTTAATTTAACCGAAGGTTTATTCCAAAGACGAATGCTTTATTGGCATCGTTTTGCGCCTGAAAGTAGCGTGATGCAAAATATTTCCGAAACATTGATTCGGTACGCACAACGCATATTGTCACAACACCAAGAACGCAAATAAAAGTCAGATTAACTATTTTTATCTGATCATAGTATATTGTTCTATGTAATTTACCTTCTATTACTATTTATAGAGCTAAAAAAATGAACCAATTGAAAAACGACCGTTATTTACGAGCTTTACAATGTTTACCTGTAGATTACACGCCAATTTGGATGATGCGCCAAGCCGGTCGATACTTACCTGAATATCGACAACTTAGAGCTAAAGCGGGTGATTTCATGACCATGTGCCAAACTCCAGAACTGGCCTGTGAAGCGACGTTACAACCATTACAACGCTTTAACCTTGATGCCGCTATTATTTTTTCCGATATTTTAACTATTCCTGATGCAATGGGGCTTGGTTTATATTTTGAAACAGGCGAAGGGCCGAAATTTAAAAAAAAAATTTCTTGTTTAAATGATATAACCCAATTGCCAGTACCAGATCCAGAGCAATCGCTGACCTACGTCATGAATGCTATTCGCTTAACGAAGCAAGAGTTAGATGGTAAAGTCCCATTGATTGGCTTCTCTGGTAGCCCGTGGACGTTAGCTACATATATGGTTGAAGGTGGCAGCAGTAGGACATTCACTAAAATAAAGAAAATGCTTTATTGCGAACCTAAAGCACTACATTTACTATTAGAAAAATTAGCTAACAGTGTGGCACTGTATTTAAATGCTCAAATAGCGGCTGGCGCGCAATCAATTATGATCTTTGATACCTGGGGAGGAGCACTTAGTCACCAAAGTTATCGTAGTTTTTCTTTGCACTATATGCAATTAATTATATCGCAACTAAAACGTGGTAAGAAAAGCCAGAATATTACCTCTTATATTCCTGTGACGCTATTTACCAAAGGTGGTGGTTTATGGCTTGATGCGATTTCTAACTCAGGGGGTGATGCAATCGGTGTAGATTGGACAGTTGATTTGAATCAAATCGACCAAAAAGGTAATATTTCTATACAAGGTAATTTAGATCCGGCAATATTATATGCCAATCAAGAAACTATTGCGTCTAACGTAGAATCAGTTTTAGCGGAATTTGGTCACTATAATGGTCATATTTTTAATTTAGGTCACGGTATTCACCAAGATATTCCGATTGAGCATGTGCAATATTTAGTTGATGCAGTACACAAACAGTCAAAAAGGTTTCATTCATGATTAAAAATCCAGTTCAATTAAGGCTAGCAAAGTTGCCAGTCTGGAAGCAGCGTTTGTTTATGGTTTGTTTATGTGAACGAATGTATCCAAACTTTATTTACTATTGCAATTTGCAACATGAAGAACTGTCAGCTGTTGGATATAAAAAAATTCTTGATCTCATTTGGGAATCATTGTTAGTTGAAAATGTAAAAATCAATTTTGACTTACAACTCGAGAAACTAGAATCACTAATTCCAATCGTCAATGATGATAGCCCATATATGGTTTACCCTGCTATTGATGCTTGTCAGGCACTTAGTGAGATTTTACACTCTTTTATCAGTGGCGAAATAGTGGAACATACAGCCAGAGTTAGCAGTATCTCCGCAACTACTGTGGCGGAATTTGAAATGACCAAAGATAATATTGAACTGGCGGAAGAGGAACAATCATCTTTACCTTGTGTAATTGAAGAATTTGATTTGCAATGGGAAATATATCGATTATTAACTGATGAAAATAATGAAAGCAATGATTTGATTCGCGGCCTAAAAATGGACATTCGGTCAGCAAAAATTAGCAATATTGGTGTTTTTTTAAGCGATTAAATGGTTTGTTGAGTGATTTTTTTAAATTTTATTAAATTTTTCTTTAACATTGAGCAAATATAGACTACATTTAATGGCAATGTAATCTGAATGATGTTTACAGAAGCAAAATTAGATTATTAAATTTGCTTATAATGTTAACTTTAACAATAAAATAAATATGTAAGGATATCTCCATGAATAAAACAGAACTCGTAGATGCTATCGCTAGTAAAGCAGATATTACTAAAGTTGCCGCGAAAACAGCCTTAGAAGCAACTCTTGCTGCTATCACTGAATCACTAAAATCTGGTGAACCAGTTCAATTAGTTGGTTTTGGTACATTTAAAGTTAATTCTCGTAAAGCTCGTACTGGCCGTAATCCAAAAACTGGTAAAGAAATTAAAATTGCAGCAAGCAAAGTACCTGCGTTTGTTTCTGGCAAAAGTTTAAAAGAAGCAATCAAATAAATTTTTTTGTTTTTGTTAGTGAATTTGATAAAGCCATAACATAAAATGTTATGGCTTTATTTTTTTAGAATAATAAAATTATTCAATGATTTTATATGTTTATTTTTTAATGAATTTTTTCCGTTATCAATCATTAAACTGTTAATTTAGCAAATTTAGCCTTTAATTGAGTAGCTAAATCCTGTGGTGATATTTCTATTTCTAATCCTCTTTTACCACCTGAGACAAGAATGGTTGCATATTGTTCTGCACTATCATCAATAAGTGTAGGTAATGGTTGTTTTTGGCCTAAAGGACTTATACCTCCAACTATATAACCGGTCCTTTTTTGTGCTAGATTTGGATTGGTTAACTCTACTTTTTTACAATTAAGAACTTTAGCAACTAGCTTAAGATCCAATATGCAATCAACTGGTAATACACAAACGGCTAATGTTTTATTGTCACCATTTAAGCTTAGAATTAATGTTTTGAATATTTGACCTGAAACAATATTTAGTTCTAATCCCAATTTATTTGCAGCTTCTTGACCATAATGGATCTGATTAGTATCGTGTTGATATTGATGAATATTGAATTTAATCTTATTTTTTTTAAGTAATTCAATGGCTGGAGTCATAATATTAACCCTACAATATATATAACATGTGAGAATTAAATGTCGGATAATCCCTATTATTTTTTGATTAATAGAAATTATCCATGATTGAAATAGATTAAGAAATTATTTGTTGGTTTTGTTGATCGTTCTCATCTAATTTTGGTAATTCAATATTATTTTTTACAGTGTATAAGCGATAGAAAAAACTAAATACAAAGAAACTAATAATCGTAGATAATGTTGAGAAAATTACACCTACAATAATATTATTACCGAGTAATGCACTAAACCAATTAAGTACTATATTAATGAGTCCACTGATTAATACTATTAAAATAGGTGATTGCCAATTTGAAAATATGAATTTGTGACTATCAATGAATCTTTGTAAAAATGTTTTTGTACTTGGTTGTATTGTTGAAGCAAGGAAATAGTAAAAAAGAGAAAAGTAAATCAATGCAGCTGCAATAAGAAATAGTATTGTTGTAAGCAATCGTACTCTTTCCGATAATACGAAACTTAAAATAAACATTATCAATGAAAATAAAATAAATAGAGCAATTAATATTATAGAATAAATGATTGTATAACCTAATATATTTAGAGCAATAGGTAATAATCTTGGCAAGATTAAACTTGGATTGAGTTTATCATTAATCGATAAATTATAAAGAATAGCTAGTGTAATTGAGATACAAATTATGCATAAAATATATAGTAAGATTAAAGGTCTTATCAAATAGGTAAATACTTGAGTTGGGCTCTGAATATAATAAAGTTGATTAATTATAAGATTTGGATTAAATACTAAGTTTGAAATAATAGTACTGAATAATGCAAGAATAATACTTACAATTGCTATTAATAAAATTCGATTTCGAATAAAGTCAACAGTTTGTTCAAAAGTAACAGAAAAAGATAAATTATTTTGTGAGTTCATCGTTATTCCTTATTGGTGGTTATATGACTATTTCCACAGTGTAAAATTTAATTAAATAATTATGATTGCAGTAAAGAAATATCGGCAACTTTCAAAAACAAATTTTGTAATTTCTTTAAAAGAGCCAATCGGTTTAGTTTAATTTTTTCATCATCAACCATAACCATTACTTTTTCAAAAAAGGTATCAATCGGTGCTTTAAGTGATGCTAATTCAATTAAAGCGTCTTGATAACGACCTTCAGAAAAGTAAGGTGCTAACTTGTCTGTCAATATTGCTATTTGCATGGCTAGATTGCCTTCTGCACCTACCTCAAGCAGTGAAGCATTGATATTTTCAGGGATAGCGTGTTCGGTTTTAGACAAAATATTTGATACGCGTTTATTTGCTTCGGCTAACGAAGAAGCTTCAGGTAATGTTCTAAAATGTGTTACCGCATTAACGCGAGTATCAAAATCTGCAGGCTTGGTTGGATTAATTGCCAAAACAGCCTGAATGGTATCTATAGAAAATCCTTTTTCTTGATACCATGCTCGGAATCGACCTTGCATAAAATTGACAATGTCTTCAACGACATTTTTATTGGTTAACTTATTACCATATAATGATGCGGCAAAAGTTGTTAGCTCAACTAATTCAATAGGTAAGCTTTTTTCAACAATGATACGTAATATACCAATTGCCGCACGGCGAAGTGCAAATGGGTCTTTATCACCTTTCGGGTGTTGGTCAATACCAAAAATACCGGCTAATGTATCCATTTTTTCAGCAATTGAAACTGCACTAGAAACAGCAGTACTTGGCAGTTCATCACCTGAAAAACGAGGTTTATATTGTTCTTCAATAGCTGTGGCAACTTCGATACTTTCACCATCTTTAATCGCTAAGTATCGTCCCATAATGCCTTGAGTTTCAGGAAATTCAAATACAGTATTGGTGACTAAATCACATTTAGTTAATTTTCCTGCTCGTTTGGCTTGTTCAACATTAGCTCCAGTTTTTTCAGCAATAAAACCAGATAAGGCTTCAATACGGAGTGCTTTATCTTTAACTGTACCTAGTTGTTGTTGGAACAAAACGGTTTCAAGGCGAGGAAGACGCTCTTCTAAGCTTTGCTTCAAGTCTGTTTTATAAAAGAATTCAGCATCTGCTAAACGTGGACGAACGACTTTTTCATTCCCAGAAATAACAACTTGCGGATCTTTGGACTCAATATTGGCAACAAAAATGAAATTTGGTAACAATTTTCCTTGTTTGTCATAAACAGGAAAATATTTTTGATCGCCTTTCATGGTATATACCAATGATTCAGCTGGAACCTCTAAAAATCTTTCTTCAAATTTAGCAGTCAATACCACTGGCCATTCAACTAATGATGAAACTTCTTCAAGTAAGCTTTCGGTTAAGTCTGCTTTACCATTAAGTTTAGCTGCTGCTTCTTCAGCTTGCTGTTTAATGATTGATTTTCGCTTGTCATAGTCAGCGACGACTTTTCCGCGTTGCTCAAGAATTTCTGGATATTGGTCAGCATTATCAATAGTAAATTGTTGCTCGCCCATAAAGCGGTGACCACGAATGATTCGGTTTGATTCAATATCTAAAATGATACCTGGTACTAGTTCATCGCCATATAACATAGTGACTGTATGACTAGGTCGAATAAATTCAACTTGACGAGCTGCCCAGCGCATCGGTTTAGGAATCGGCAATTTATTTAAGGCATTTTTAACCATATCACAAAGTAAATTGACAACAGGTTGACCTTTTTGATTGTGAGTATAAGATAGCCATTCGCCTTTATCGGTTTGAATTCGTTCTGCTTGTGATATATCAATCCCACAACCACGAGCCCAACCTTCTGCTGCTTTTGTCGGACTACCATTTGCATCAAATGCTGCACTTACTGCTGGTCCCCGTTTAACAATTTTGCTATCTGGTTGAGTATCATTTAAATTCAAAACTTTTAATGCTAAACGGCGTGGTGATGCATACCAAAGTACTTCACCATGTTCTAAATTAGCATTATCAAGTTGTTCAATAAAATTAGCTGCAAAGCTTTCAGCTAAAGTACGGAGTGATTTTGGTGGTAACTCTTCAGTACCGATTTCCACTAAAAATGTTTTTTGCATAATATATCAACTCCTACTTTGCTGCATTTGTTTTAGAACTTGAATTTTGGCACATTGGAAATCCTAGTGCTTCACGAGATGCGTAATATGCTTCAGCCACCATTTTGGTTAGTGTTCTGATTCGCAATATATAACGTTGGCGTTCGGTTACCGAAATTGCTTTACGAGCATCTAATAAATTAAAACAGTGAGCTGCTTTCAAAATACGTTCGTAAGCTGGTAACGGTAGTGGTTTTTCTAATTCAAGTAATAATTTTGCTTCTTTTTCATGTTGTTCAAAACAATAAAATAAGAAATCAATATTAGCGTATTCGAAATTATAGGTTGATTGTTCGACTTCATTTTGATGAAAAACATCACCATAAGTAGTTTTACCAAATGCTCCATCGCTCCAAACTAAGTCGTAAACACTATCTACACCTTGGATATACATTGCTAGTCGTTCTAATCCATAGGTAATTTCACCGGTGACTGGTTTACATTCAAGCCCACCGACTTGTTGGAAATAGGTAAATTGCGTCACTTCCATGCCATTTAGCCATACTTCCCAACCTAATCCCCATGCACCTAATGTTGGGTTTTCCCAGTTATCTTCTACAAAACGAATATCGTTGATAGTTGGATCAAGACCAAGTTCTTTTAAAGATCCTAGATAGAGTTCTTGGATGTTATCTGGTGATGGTTTTAAGATAACTTGAAATTGATAATAATGCTGTAACCTATTTGGGTTTTCACCATAACGACCATCAGTTGGGCGGCGAGATGGTTGAACATAAGCTGCATTAATTGGTTCCGGACCAAGTGCTCGTAGACAGGTCATTGGATGAGAAGTACCAGCACCGACTTCCATATCTAATGGCTGAATCACTGTACAACCCTGATTAGCCCAGTAATCTTGTAACGTAAGTATTAAACCTTGGAAGGTTTTGACATTAAACTTTTGCATGATGTTATCTTTATGGTTGAATTAATTTTTCTACAAATTAAATAGTGCTACATTTTATACTTTTTATTAGAGCTTGTGAAATGCCTAATTACTTTATATTGATTAAGCTACACATGATAGTTTTCATTTTGCATCTTTAGCCATTTGTCGGTATAGTGAAGCCATCTATGTTGCTTGGTAAAAAATCAAAAATAAAAAGGCCATGTCTATTTATCATAAACTGTTGATTATATTTTTTATTGGATTAATAAATACACACTTTGTGTATGCAGATGATAATCAACAATTACAATCGTTACGTCGTTCAATCGAAGAACAAGAGAAACGTCTAGCAGAGCAAAAAAAAGAGCGAACGCAATTAATTAATGATCTTAAAGATCAAGAGACAAAAATAGCAAAATTACTAACATCAATTGAGAAAAATAGTCTTACACTCAAAAAGTTAGACAGTGAAATCATTTCTTTAATTAAACAAATCGATGATTTAAAAATTAAACAACAACAACAACGCAATGAGTTAGCAAAACAGTTAGAAAGTGCATTCAAGTTAGGAAAAAACACCAACTTTAAACTCATTTTTGCTAGCGAACAAAGTGAGCGTAATGAGCGTCTTATTACTTATTTTCGTTATATTAATGAGGCACGACAACAGCAAATAAATATGCTTCGCGAAACACAAGTACAACTTAGTGAAAAGAAAACGGCTTTGAAAAAGACACAGAGCACGCAAAAAACATTGAATACTAAACAGAAACAAGAACAGTTAGCCCTAGAAAAAAATCACCAAAATCGTAAAAAAACTATTAATCTGCTTGAATCCTCAATGCAGAAAAATCAACAGAAATTAGACGATCTAAAAGATAATGAAGCAAAATTACAGGCTAGAATAGCCCAAGCGGAACGAGAAAGCCAAAAAATAGCCGAAGAAGAGGCTAGGCAAGCAAAAAATATAGAAGAAAAACAACAAAAGAATACTAATTATACACTTAATGCCAACGAACGAGCATTAATGGCCCGAGTCAGTGGTATTGGTAAACCACAACACCAATTTAATTGGCCAGTAAATGGAAATACTGTTCATCGATTTGGTGAAGCATTACAAGGTGAACTTCGTTGGAAAGGGATGGTCATCGATGCTAGAGATGGTACTCAAGTTAAAGCCATTGCTGATGGACGAGTTATCTTAGCTAGTTGGTTACAAGGTTATGGATTTGTTGTTGCACTTGAACATGGTAAGGGCGATATGAGTTTATATGGTTATAACCAACGAGTTTTAGTTGAAGTAGGTGAAAAAGTTAGGGCTCAACAACCCATTGCTATTGTTGGCTCCAGTGGTGGTCAAAATACCTCTGGCCTTTATTTTGAAATTCGTCGAGATGGTAAAGCATTAGATCCAAGTGGTTGGCTAAAATGATAAAACATCTGTTAAAAATAGGAGTATTATTTTTATTATTTAATGCTAATAATGTATTAGCAGCAAAATTAGCATTAGTAATAGATGATTTTGGTTATCGCCAGCACAATGAAGAACAGATTATTTCATTCTCCAACAACATTACAATTGCCGTTCTACCTCATTCACCGAATGCTAGACGGATTGCGACCATTGCTCATGAACATGGTAATGATGTTATTATTCACTTACCCATGGCTCCTTTGGGGAAACAACCTCTAGAGAAAGATACTCTATTTCCCTATATGAGTGAGTTAGAAGTAAAAAGAATCGTTGATGATGCAGTCTCGCGTGTACCTTATGCGATTGGTGTGAATAATCATATGGGCAGTTTAATGACTGCAAATTTAAATGGTATGCATAACGTCATGAAGGCGTTAAGTCACTATTCAATGTTTTTTTTAGATAGTAAAACAATAGGTAAGACTCAAGTTAAAAATGCTGCAAGTGAATACAATATAGCGGTTATTGGACGCGATGTATTTTTAGATGATCAACAAAAAGAATATGCTATTGCTCAGCAGTTTGATTTGGCAATAAAAATAGCTCAAAAAAATGGACATGCCATTGCTATTGGTCACCCTCATCCACAAACCGTGAATGTCTTACGTACAAAATTAGCTAATTTACCTGACGATATTGAACTAGTAAAAGTTAGTCAGTTGATTACAACACCACTAACTAAAACTAAACTTAAACCGACAATTAAAGATATATTTGAAAAATATAAAAAACGATTTACAGATATATCAAATCTTAATTCTCTAGAATAACAACAGTTATTGCTTTTCAAGCGTACGATGACGAATTTGAACTTGTTTATTTTGCGCTTTAAAAAACTCGGCTAATTGTTCAGCGATAAATACAGAGCGATGTTGCCCACCAGTACAACCAATGGCAATAGTCAGATAGCTACGGTTATTTTTTTCTAACATTGGCAACCATTGTTGTAGATAATTGGCGGTTTGATAAATGAAATTCGCTACCTCATCATGTTTTAATAAATAGTTTTTAACGGGTTCATCTAAGCCGGTTAATGGTCGTAAATTGATATCCCAATGGGGATTCGGTAAAAATCTAACGTCAAACACAAAATCAGCATCGACGGGTAAACCATGTTTAAATCCAAATGATTCAAAGATCATGGTTAATTCTCGTTCTTTCTTACCTAAAACTCTGGTTCTAAGAATAGTTGATAACTCATGAACCGAAAGGTTGTCGGTATTTATCATCAAACTCGCATGTGATTTTAATGGCTCTAAGTAAGCCTCTTCAAGATCGATGGCTTCTTCTAATGAATATTTTTGATTAGTAAGGGGATGTATTCGTCTGGTTTCGCTATAACGTCGAATTAGTGTATTACGACTACAATCAAAAAAGATTATTTCCGGTGTAACCGAAGAGGGTAAGCGTTGGAGGACATCATGATTAAAATCAAAATTATCAGGCAAATTTCGAATATCTAGACTGACCGCAACAGGGGTATTATTATCTTTTAATGATTC
The DNA here is from genome assembly GCF_002142215.1 of Gilliamella sp. N-G2. Classification (GTDB taxonomy): domain Bacteria; phylum Pseudomonadota; class Gammaproteobacteria; order Enterobacterales; family Orbaceae; genus Gilliamella. Next base: position 40,917 of record NZ_NAST01000012.1, on the reverse strand, counting down.
AGCCAGTTGGGGCAATAACGCAATAGGAATATTATCAACACAATAAAATCCCATATCTTCTAGTGCACGTAATGCAATTGATTTTCCTGAACCTGAACGGCCACTTACTATCAATAATATCACAATATCAACTCCAAAATAATTGGTGTTCTAGTATATACTGTTTAGTTCAAAATGTGCAATTATTGGAAATAAGTAGTGAGCTGAAAAGCCAGATTATCTGGCTAATACTCAGTTTTTATTTTGGCGATTAATTGTTTAAGTGCCTGTCCTCGATGAGAAATTTGGCTTTTATGTTCTTTAGTTAGCTCTGCGGCACTACAATTAAGTTCTGGAACAAAAAATAATGGATCATAACCAAATCCACCATTGCCATGCGGTTCATTCAAAATTAATCCATTCCATTTTCCTAAGCAGATAATAGGGGTTGGATCGTTTTCATGTCGCATAAAAGCAAGCGCACAGTAGAAGTATGCAGTTCTTTTTTCTTTTGCTACATCCTTTAATGCAAGTAATAATTTCTCATTATTACTTTTATCATTGCCATGTTCTCCAGCATAACGAGCTGAATATATTCCTGGCTGACCATTTAGTGCATCAACAACTAAGCCAGAATCATCTGCAATCGCAGGTAATTTTGTCAATTTTGCAGTATGTCTAGCTTTTAAGATAGCATTTTCAATAAATGTTAAACCGGTCTCTTCAGCATCAGGAACATTGAATGCACTTTGGGCTACAACATCAAAGCCAGCACTGGCTAAAAGCTGTTGTAATTCATTAACTTTTCCTTGATTGTTGGTAGCTAAAACAATTTTTTGCATTTTATGACTCCATAACTAATTTGTGTTATATCGCTATTAGTAAGTTAAATATTACTAATAGATATATTGTTTAAAATTTAAAAATCTGGTTCACAACAAAATGTCATACTTTCCCCTGTTTTGGGGTGATTTATTGTAAGTCGTTGTGCATGTAACAATAATCGTTTTGACATCGAAAATGCTTCAGGATGAGCATAAAATTTATCCCCTAGAATGGGATGTCCGATTGCTTGCATATGAACTCGTAATTGATGGGAGCGTCCTGTAAACGGAAATAGTGCAACTCTAGTGGTATTATCATCATTACGGGAAATAACTTGATAATGGGTTAATGCATATTTGCCATTTTCGTGATCAACCATTTGTCGTGGACGATTAGGCCAATCACAAATTAATGGTAACTCGACTTGGCCAATATCATTTTCAAGATGGCCATGAACTATGGCAATATAAGTTTTTTTCGGTATTCGTTCGCGGAATTGTTTTTTAATTTCTCTATCAGCCAATTTTGATAAAGCCGCAACCATGATTCCACTGGTCGCCATATCGAGACGATGGACTGATTCAACATAACTATATTTTTGTTGTAAGCGATGAATAATGCTATCTATAAATTGTGGCTTATTGCCTGAAACAGATAATATACCGGGTTGTTTATTCACAACAACAATATGATCATCTTGATATAAAATAGATAGCCACGGATCAATGGGGGGATGATATTCCAAAAGCATGTATGTGTGATAATTTGTAAAATTAAATTGCCACACATTCTAACAAACTCAACAAAAAGTGTCAGTCGAAAAGTTTATTTACTCCAGATTGACTTTTTACTCGGTGAAAAGAGTTGAGAGAAGAGTATCACCAAACTCACTAAAAGGTAACAAGCAAAAATAATGATCATCCATTGCGACATTTCAATAGTTAAAAAAGACCAAATTTTGTCTGCACATGAGCCATAAGCATTAAACATGCTTGGTAACCATTCATTTAATGCTAGCCAAGAAGGAAATTGCACATTAATAGCACAGGTATCACCTAGATTTGGTTCAAACTGTAAATGGGCATGAAACATTGCTAAGTTAAAACCTTTAACGGCACTAAATAACCATACCAAAATACCCGCTAAACGAAAAATTAGTTTGCTAGGCGCAATCAGCCCAATTAAGCTACCAAGCATAATGCCGTAAATTGCACAACGTTGATAAATACATAATGTACAAGGGGCTAGACCTAAGCCATGTTGAAAATAGAGAGCGGTTATTTCAAAAATAAAGGTGGAAAGAAATAATAAAAACCAAGCAACTCTACCGCGAGAGTATTGATTGAGCAGAGATAACATACTGTTTTATTCCTCCGGATTCCGTTATAATCATATTAAATTCATTTTATTGAAATTAATCGATATTAATTTTTAGCCAGTAGTGTAGTTTATTTTTTAATAATGTGAAACGACTTTTATTTATTAACGGTGGATTAATCTTTTCTTATGAACTCAAAAGTTCAACAAACAAAACAACAAGTCTCATTTGTCACAATTAGTGAAGAAAATGAGGCTCAACGCATTGATAATTTTCTCATTACATATCTTAAAGGTGTGCCTAAGAGTATGATTTATCGCATACTTAGAAAAGGTGAAGTCCGTGTTAACAAAAAAAGAATAAAACCAGAATACAAGTTAGCTATCGGTGATGAAGTGCGTATTCCGCCTATACGCGTTTCTGAAAAAACGGTGCCTGAGATTTCCACAAAACTAAATAAAGTTGCTGATTTGGAGAAGGCGATCATTTATGAAGATGATGTTATTCTGGCCATTAATAAACCATCTGGAATTGCCGTACATGGTGGTAGTGGTCTAAGTTTTGGTGTTATTGAAGGATTAAGAGCCTTACGACCAGAAGCAAAATTTTTAGAATTAGTGCATCGAATTGACCGCGAAACATCAGGTATTTTATTGATTGCGAAAAAGCGTTCTGCGTTAAAGTCACTGCACGAACAATTACGTTTGAAACAGATGCAAAAGAATTATTTAGCTTTAGTGAAAGGTAATTGGCCTTCTGAATGCAAAGTTGTACAAGCACCATTACTAAAAAATGTTCTTAAAAGTGGTGAACGAGTGGTTAAGGTCAATGCCGAAGGTAAACCTTCAGAAACGAGATTTAAAGTAGAAGAACGTTTCGGTTTTGCAACCTTAGTTAAGGCGAGCCCCGTAACTGGTCGTACTCATCAAATTCGTGTGCATACTCAATATGCTAATCATCCAATTGCATTTGATGATCGCTATGGTGATAGTCAATTTGATGCGTTATTAGCTGATAGTAAACTTAATCGATTATTTTTACATGCCGCTAATGTAAAATTTATTCATCCGAAAACTTTACAAGAGATGCAATTAAATGCTCCGTTGGATGATGTATTGCAAAATTGTTTGACAAAGATTAGAGATGACAAACATCAACAAACAGAATGATTAAAATGAGAAGGTAATTAATAAGCATGAAAGATCTTAATTTATACTTAATTAGACATGGTCAAACAGAATGGAATATTAAAGATCAGATGCAGGGGTCACAAAATTCACCTCTTACTGAAAATGGCATTTTAGGTGCCAAAATAACCGGAAAGCATCTAAAAAATACGCCATTTATACAAGCCTATTCTAGCCCTCAACAACGTGCTATGGAAACTCGAGATTATATTATTCATGAAAATGACAATGTCATACCTAGCACTGAGCTTGATAATTTACGAGAAATGGATTTTGGCATTTGGGAAGGAAAGCATGTTCCTTTATTAAAAAAAGAAATCCCCGAATTTACAACTTATTTAACCGATCCAGGGAACTTTGATGCCTCTATTAACCAAGGTGAAAACTACCTTGATATACTTTCTCGCATGAAAGAGGCATTAAACGTTATTGTAAAAAATGCACCACAAGATAAAGGTAATATTTTAGTGGTATCACATGGTACGGTGTTACGAATATTACTTTGTGTTTTAAATGGTGGAGATTGGCGTCGACATCGAGATCAAGATTATTTTCCTCGAGTGTTAAATACTAGTATTAGTCTAGTTAACTACAAACAAACTGAAGATAATCCAGAAGGTGAATTTTCAGTTAAGTTTTATAATAATGTTGATCATTTAACCAATTAATTACCGTTATTTTTATCATGTTTTCTCGGCTAATGCTAATTAAGCAATTAGCCGAGTAATATTTAGATTATTTTCTGCTATAAACTGCATAACGTTTTTGTAACTGTTTTAATTGATTAATTCTGGCATCAATTTTTGAAATTAATATCTGATTACCTTTAGCTTGAGTTTTAGCGTTAGTTAATAATTGAATTGCATCTGAATACTGTCCTTCAAGTGCAACTAATTCTGCTTTTGCACTCATTTCTTGAGCTCTTGATTTTAATCCACCATAAGCGGTAACCAATAAATCCCAACCATTAGTATCATCATTGTGATCAAATGTATAACGATGTAATAAACTTACGGCTTGCTGATATTTACCAGCTTTTATATAAGCATTAGCTAGATTTAATTGTAAAGCAGTGCTATCAGGTGATCGCTTTAATGCCGATTGCAGACGAGTAATCGCATTACTACTATAATTACTGTTTAAATCAATATCTGTCATTAAATCAATATACCAAATATTATCAGGGTCATTGTCTAACAAGGGTTGTAATTCATTTTTGGCACGTACCGCATCTTGATTATTGTAATAATTTAGTGCGATGGCATAGCTCAGTGCTTTTTTACCCTGATCATTATTCAATTTGCGATAATCATTAATCAATAGTTTAGCGGTATTACTATTCCCCATAAGTATGGCTATTCGTGCCTTGGCTAAATAATAGTTTAATGAAGAAGACACATTTTTTTTAGAATATTGCAAAGAGCGATTACGGATATCTGACAAGCGGCTATTAGGTAGTGGGTGAGTCATTAAAATTTCCGGTGGTTTACTACTAAAGCGACTTTCATCCGCTAGTTTTTGTAAAAATTCGGAAGAAGCATAAGGATCAAATCCTGCTTTAGCTAATGTTCTCAGACCAACTCTATCCGCCTCTTGTTCATTTGATTGAGTAAAACTAATCATACTTTGTGTTGAACTCGCCATTGTGGTTGTCATTGCCGCCATCCCAGCTTCAGGATTGGCTAAAGTCAATAATAACGATCCAAGTGTTGCCCCCCAAACGTAAGGACTATTATTATTTTGTGCCTCCATAGCACGAGCTAAATGGCGTTGTGTTACATGTCCTATTTCGTGTGCCATAACCGAAGCTAATTGACTCTCATTGTTGGTATCCATAATTAATCTAGAATGAATAACAACATTTCCACCAAAAAAAGCAAAAGCATTAAGTACATTACTTTTCATAATATAAAAATGGAATGGAGTTTGCACTGATTCAGATTTGGAAACTAATTTTTTTCCTAAATCATTGATGTATTGATTTAAAACCGGATCATTAATAATCGGAGCACTACCACGTAACAAGCGCATATAATAATCGCCCATCTCTTTTTCTTGTCCGATGCTTAATGTAGTTGCAGCTGCGGTTCCCATATCGGGTAGCTTAATGTTATCTGCATAAACGATCGATGCATTTTGCAATAATAATGATGTAGATACTATTATTGCGATTGCTTTTCTTAACATACTTTTAACTCATAAAAAAGATTAATAATTAAATATTCTAGCTTAAAAAAAAGACAATATCACTTTGAATATTTTATCAATTTGAGCTATTACTTCTATATTATTTTATTTACTCGATTTAATAATCATTAAATAATGATGTTATTCAAATACTGCGCGGCGAATTTGTTCTACATCAACATTGTCAATATAGTTTTTGATATTGGGATAAATATTATAATGATGTCCAAACTCAGGTTGCATTAATTCATCAATAACTTGGTGTTTACTCCAGTTTTGAAAAATTAAGCGATACATAGCAACAACTACACCTGTTCGGTCACTGCCATGCCAACAATGAATTAATATCGGTTTAGGGGCATTTTTGATTGTTTTAAGGATTTGAATTATTTTTTTATCAGAAATATTTCCTGCTCGCATATTGATCCAAACCTCAGTGATGCCAGTATTGACAACTTTATCTCGATCACTATGCCATAATCGCAGATTAATTATGGTTTTAATGCCGAGTTTATCAAGCTGTTTTATCTGTTTTAACGAGGGTTGTTCAGAGCGATATATATCGTTAGAAACTTGATAAAAGTTATTTGGGATGAGGTTGGAATTAATATTCGACTGGCAACTGCTAATAAAAAAACTCAAGCAACACAACAATATAATGTTCACTCTTTTGGTGATTTGCAAACCAAAGTGAGCCATTACTTGTTGTGTCCTATTTATCATTACTACAATTGTCTATTGTTGTGTTTATTGTTGACGGTTTTTAATAAATTCAAGTACTTGATCTACTTTTACCAATTCTTTATCCCCATCAGCACGGTGTTTATATTCTACATCACCATTATCAAGGTTACGATCACCAATAACAATAGTGTGTGGAATACCAATTAATTCAGCATCAGCAAACATTACACCAGGGCGCTCTTTACGGTCGTCAAATAGTACTTCAATACCGGTAGCTTGTAGATCAGCATAGAGTTTTTCTGCAGTCGCCTGTACTCTTTCTGACTTGTGCATATTCATTGGAATAATAACAACGCTAAATGGTGCTATGGCTTCTGGCCAAATAATTCCACGATCGTCATGGCATTGTTCGATTGCAGCGGCAACTATTCGGCTAACGCCAATACCATAACAACCCATGATCATTACATGATTTTGTCCATCTTCACCTTGCACTGTTGCTTTCATTGCTTCTGAATATTTAGTACCAAGTTGGAAAATATGTCCAACTTCAATACCACGTTTAATTTGCAATGTACCTTTGCCGTCAGGGCTAACATCGCCTTCAACTACATTACGGATATCTTCGATGCGAGGTAAAGCAACATCGCGTTCCCAATTGATATTGAAATAATGTTTATGGTCAATATTGGCACCAGCACCAAAATCACTCATTACAGCAACATCACGGTCAATAATCATTGGCATATTTAGGTTTATTGGCCCTAGAGAGCCCGGTCCTGCATTGACTAACGCGCGAATTTCATCTTCGGTTGCAAATTCAAGTGGAGACGCCACAATATCGATTTTTTCTGCTTTGATTTCGTTTAAGGTATGATCACCTCGAACTAATAAAGCTACTAGTTGGTGACCACTCTCTTTAGTGGCTTTAACCATTAATGTTTTAACGGTTTTTTCAATTGGTAGATTGAATTGGGCTACTAGTTCATCAATAGTTTTGGCATCTGGGGTATCAACTAATTGCATTTCCTTGGTTGGAGATTGGCGAGTTTGAGTTGGTGCTTGTGCTTGTGCCATTTCGATATTTGCCGCATAATCAGACTCTGTTGAAAAAACAATATCATCTTCGCCACTATCCGCTAATACTTGGAATTCATGTGACCAGTTACCACCAATTGAGCCAGTATCAGCTCGTACTGCTCTGAAATTTAAGCCTGCACGAGTAAATACTGCACTGTAAGCTCTATACATATCATCATAAGTTTCTTGTAATGATTCTTGCGATGTGTGGAATGAGTATGCATCTTTCATAATAAATTCACGCGAACGCATAACACCAAAACGTGGGCGTACTTCATCGCGGAATTTGGTTTGAATTTGATATACATTAAGCGGTAATTGCTTATAAGAGCTCACTTCATTACGAAGTAAGTCAGTGATCACTTCTTCATGAGTTGGGCCTAAGACGAAATCACGATCACCACGATCTTTAATGCGTAATAATTCGGGGCCATATTGTTCCCAACGACCACTTTCTTGCCATATATCGGCAGGCTGTACCACAGGCATTAATACCTCAATTGCACCTGCTTTATTCATCTCTTCTCGAACAATATTTTCGACTTTTTTTAGTACACGATAACCTGTGGGTAGCCATGTATATAATCCGGCGGCAACTTTACGGATCATGCCGGCTCGTAACATTAATTGATGGCTAATTACTTCAGCATCTGCTGGCGTTTCTTTTAATGTAGATAGAAGATATTTACTGGTTCGCATACATTTATCCCGAAAAATAATTTATATATAAATATAATAAAAATGTTAGCTAGTTTAGCAGTACCAAGCGCAACACAAAAGTAATTTTATGAATAATTATGGTGATAGATGCTTATTAATGATAAATTATCGTTTATTGAGAATAAGTTACTAATCAATATGGACAAATGGACATTGAACATACATAAATTAATTGAGCGTTTATTCTTTCTCTTTTTAATAGGTCTTATTTTATATTGGCCGATTAAATTTGCTAAATATCATTTGTTTGATTTAAGTTATCAAGAGGTATTAGAGTTTTCTTGGCGAACTGATGGTTGTCAATTGTCGTATCGAGAGGTATGCCCATGTCCTAGTTTCATTGAGCCAGATGATCATTTCACAATTACTGATGATGGCGATTTATATTTTGAAAATAAACTTTATGGTAAATTGATATTAAAAGACAAACCTAGTTTTTTCCATGACTACTCTGAAATATTGTCTGGTGGCTTCATGGAAATTATACGGTCAGATTCAGGTGTTATTTGCTACTATGATTCGATATAAAAATTTTGAGAATTTTTTAGCTAAAATTAGCTGTCAAAAACCCCGTTCCTCAAAAATTTTTTATGCTAATAATTTAATATCAATTAATGGCTTGATTCGACAATTGTTATCACCATAATATAGCACTAAATATAAGTCATTTTTAACTATAAATTACGAGCAAATCATTGATTACAAAAAGGGATAAAATGGGTTCGGTTTTTGATATATTCAAAATTGGTATAGGTCCTTCTAGTTCACATACCGTTGGTCCAATGAGAGCAGGTAAGGCATTTATTGATCTACTTATTAATAATGAGCAAATGCCGTTAGTGACTAAAATTGTTGCTGATATTTATGGCTCTTTGTCACTGACAGGTAAAGGTCACCATACTGATGTGGCAATTATTCTCGGATTATCAGGTGAAAAACCTGATACTGTTAATATTGATCAGATCCCCCACATTATTCAAACTATGAATCAATGTTGTCGGCTACCAATATATAATGGTCAATACCAAGTCGATTTTTCCAGTCAAAGCATTATATTTCATTCTACTTTTCTACCATTACACGAAAATGGAATGACGTTAAGAGCTTATCATCATGACGAACTAATTGTGCAAAAGACTTATTATTCAGTGGGTGGAGGTAAAATTGTTGAAGAGGAATTGTTCGGTCTACAAGATCAGAATGCAATAGATGTACCTTACCCTTTTACAACCGCCGCACAATTATTGCAGCATTGTGATGATAACTCATTGTCGGTATCTAGTATTGTTTTAAAAAATGAGTTACAACATCATACGCATGAGGAAATCGTAAATTATTTTTCTTTAGTTGGACAAACAATGCTTGATTGTATTAAGCGAGGCATGAATACCGAAGGGTTATTACCTGGTGCTCTTAAGGTTTCTCGTCGAGCAAATGCGTTGTATCGTCAATTATTAACAAGTAAAAGTAATAATGATCCAATGATTATTATCGATTGGGTAAATATGTTTGCACTAGCTGTTAGTGAAGAGAATGCCGCTGGTGGTAGGGTCGTGACAGCTCCGACTAATGGGGCTTGCGGTATCATTCCTGCTGTACTGGCATATTACGATAAATTTATTGATCCTGTATCACCAGATATTTTTATTCGTTACTTTTTAACCTGTGGAGCTATTGGATTACTCTATCAAAAAAATGCATCCATTTCTGGTGCAGAAGTAGGCTGTCAAGGTGAGGTTGGCGTGGCTTGTTCTATGGCGGCGGCAGGGTTAGCTGAATTATTAGGTGGTAATCCTCAACAGGTGTGTATGGCTGCCGAAATTGGTATGGAGCATAACTTAGGTTTGACTTGTGATCCTGTTGATGGTCAAGTACAAGTTCCTTGTATTGAACGTAATGCGATTGCAGCTGTGAAAGCCATTAATGCCACTCGGATGGCATTAAGACGTACTACTGCTGCGATTGTTTCACTTGATAAAGTGATTGAAACTATGTACGAAACAGGCAAAGACATGAATGCTAAATATCGAGAGACTTCTCGTGGCGGGCTAGCTATTACGGTTCATTGTAGTTAATAGTGAATCGTATGAGATGTGACGATTAATCATCAGTAATATTATGATTAAATCATAGCTGTGATTTCATTTATGAAATATTTTTGCAGGGTACTAAAATTGTCCATATTTTTATAGCTAAATGGATAGTACCTCGTTTAGACTATCAATTATATCACTAGCTAATAAACTGTATTTATTTAGTTTTTTAGAAGCAATATCGCCAGCTAAACCATGTAAGTAAACACTTACTGGAGCAGCTTTGGTTGGCGGTAGATGTTGAGCTATAAGTCCAGCCATTATTCCTGTTAAAACATCACCAGCACCGCCAGTAGCCATACCACAATTACCAGATTGGTTAATATAAGTGGTTTGTTCAGGTATTGTGACGATGGTTCTTGCATCTTTTAATACGCAGATTACGTTATAGTCTTGCGCAAATTTTTTAGCCGTGTCGACTAGATTATTTTTAATAGTTTCAATTGGTTGTTTAACTAGCCTTGCCATTTCTCCTAAATGAGGGGTAACAATAATAGTTGACTGTGCTTGTTTCAATAATCTTAAATTAGGTACTAACGTATTAAGCCCATCAGCATCAATGATTACTGGAATCCTTGCATGCTGTAATACATACGATAAAATTTTATGGGTATCATCGGATACCCCCATGCCAGGTCCAATAACAATAACTGAAGCCAAATTTATTAGTTCATCAAGTTTTTTTATATCAATTTTATTGGTAATAAATGGGGTTAGTAGAACTTCGGGAATTTGGGTTAATAAAATATCACGATTACACATGGGGGTGTAAATATGTACTAATCCAGCTCCAGTTTTATATGCTGCTTTAGCTGAAAAGTAGGCGGCTCCAGACATATTTTCGGAACCAGCGATAACTAACACTTTGCCATAGCTACCTTTATGACTATTGTTTGATCTTTGCGGCAGTAATTTACTCAACTCATTAGATTGATAAGTATAATGACTGGCTGGAGTATCTGCATAGATGCCGATATCGGCAATAGTGATTTCACCTGCTAATTCAGCCCCCGGATGAAGCGATAAACCAACTTTTGCGTAGGCAAAAGTGACAGTTTGTTTAGCTTTGACCGCAACACCAAGGATTTTACCTGTATTGCTGCAAAGTCCCGAAGGAATATCAATAGCAAGAACATCGGTACAGCACTGATTTATCCACTCAATGGCATAAACAAAATCGCCGCTAACTATACGATTAAGTCCTATACCAAAAATAGCATCAATGATAGTGGTATATTCAGTAAAGCATTCGGGGAGTGAAGTGATAAAGTTGATATTATAATGCTGTGCTATTTTAATTTGTTGAAGTGTTTCCTTCGATGCATGTTCTACTTGACCAATTAAATACACATCAACATCAATATGTTGTAATTTGAGTAAGCGAGCTACAGCAATACCGTCACCGCCATTATTGCCATATCCACACACTACCGCAACTTTATTTAAATTATAGTCGTTTTCATTAAGTTGATTTACAACGGCTAATGCTGCTCGTTCCATTAATACTAGAGAAGGTAAGCCAATTTTATTTGCGGTATAAGCATCATAATGCTTCATTTCAGATGAAGTGACTAAGTATTGCATGAGATTACCTCTCACTGTATACGAGATGCCACGTTGCGTGGCAAAATCATATCTGTAAATTAATCAATTATTAGATTAAGGGTTGTTCATCTAATTTATCTTTTAATTGTTGTTTTTTTAAGTTTTCTAAAATCTTATTATGAATACCATTAAAACCACCATTACTCATAATCAAGATTGCATCAGTTGGTTTAGCTGATTTAGTAATCATCTCAACTAATAAATCAATATCACCAGACCAATAAGCGGGTTGAATACAAGCATCGACCACATCAGCAACTAACCAAGGTAGTTGTTCTGGTTGAAACATATATATTTCATCTGCACGACCTAATGATGGCGCTAGTTCATCTTTCGATATGCCTAGTTTCATGGTGTTCGAACGAGGCTCTAAAACTGCTAATATTCGTCGATTTGCACCAATTTTGCTACGTAATGCTTCTAAAGTTGCTAATATTGCAGTTGGATGATGGGCAAAATCATCATAAATCTCAATATTATTAACTTCGCCATATAATTCTAAACGTCTTTTGGCATTCAAAAACGATCCCAGTGCTAAACAAGCATCAGCTGGTTTAATACCGACATTATGTGCTGCTGCAATAGCCATTAAGGCATTATGCATATTATGTTCACCGACAAGAGAATAGTTAACTTCACCAACCTGTTCATTGTTAAAGTAAACAGCAAATTGGCTCGCATCATTAGCGATTTTTTTCGCCATCCAGCCATTTTCTGATTCGGTGAATGATTGCTCACTCCAACAACCTTTCGTTAAAACTTGTTTTAAATTGACATCTTCTTGCGGTGAAATTATCAACCCTTTACTTGGTACTAAACGAACTAAATGATGGAATTGTTTTTGAATTGAACTAAGATCATCAAAAATATCCGCATGATCAAATTCCAAATTGTTCATAATTAATGTTTTTGGGCAATAATGCATAAATTTAGAACGCTTATCAAAAAATGAACAATCATATTCATCGGCTTCAATAACGAAAAAGTTACCTTCACCTAGTCTTGCTGATACTTCAAAATTACCAGGTACGCCACCAATAACAAAACCTTGGTTATAACCTTGTTTCTCTAAAATCCAGTTAACCATACCGGCAGTTGTTGTTTTACCATGCGTTCCCGCAACCGCAATCACCCAACGTTCGCGTAAAACGTTGTCATGTAGCCATTGAGGTGCAGAAACATAAGGAATATTGTTGTCTAAAATATATTCAACACAAGGATTTCCTCTTGATAACGCATTACCAATAATCACCAGATCAGGAGTAGGGTTTAATTGTGAAGGGTCATCTCCTTCAATAATATCAATATGTTCTTTTTGTAGCAGCGTACTCATTGGTGGGTAAACATTTTTGTCTGAACCCGTGACTTTATGACCCAATGAGCGAGCGATTAATGCAATGCCTCCCATAAATGTGCCACAAATTCCAAGAATATGAATATGCATTTTTGGTCCTTACTGTTGTATAAAATATCGTACTGATGATAAAACTTATCTGTTGCCAGTATTTTAGTTAACTGATTTGATTTTTGTAGAAAATTATAATTATAGTCGATTTTAATCGCTTATGCGATAGGCCAAATATGCCTAATCATCAATTTTGCCGTCTGATTTCCTCGAAAGTCATCAACATCTAATTGATAGACAATCTTTACATTTTTTATTGTATTATCTGGCCATTGCGTTAAATTTACATTGAAACATACGCCTTCAATAATTGGGCCACCGTTTTTCGGTTCTAATACTAATCTAAGATGTTTTTCAGCAAATAAACGTTGTTGATGGACAATAAAATCGCCATCGAATGTCGGTTCTGTAAATCCTTCACCCCATGGACCAGATTCTTTTAATTGTTTAGCCATCGCATAATTAAAATCTTGGCTGTCTATCTCACCATCGGTTTCTATTATTTGCTCAAGTGTATTGGCGTTTAAACATTTATCTATTAGTGTTTCAAAATGTTTTCGAAATCGTTCTAAATCGTTTTCGTGAATGCTTAATCCGACCGCCATTGCATGTCCACCAAAACTCACCAGAAGATTGGGATGGTTTTGATCCAGCTCATCAAGTAAATCTCGTAAGTGAATACCGGCTATTGATCGTCCTGAACCTTTTAGTATCCCTTCTTCAGTAGATGCAAAGCAAATAACTGGCCGATAATGTTTATCTTTTAAACGGGCTGATAAGATGCCAATAATACCTTGGTGCCATTCAGGATGATAGACAACTAATAAGTTTGGGAAAGAAGATTGTTGTTGCTCTAACTCTTGGATATAGGATAAGGCTTCTTTATACATCGTTTGTTCAATTAACTTACGATCATTATTTAACATATCTAAATCACTAGCTTGTTTAAGAGCACTATCGTAGTCTTCACATAACAATAATTCAACGCTAAGAGACATGTTATCCATTCGCCCTGCTGCATTAAGCCGTGGGGCAATATAATAAGCTAGATCGGTTGAGGTAAAGGATACGGGATCTTTTCGAGCAATATGTAATAGTGCTTTTATTCCTGCACAACAATAACCAGATCGGATTCGATTAATACCTTGATGAACCAATATTCGGTTATTGTGATCGAGTTTTACCACATCAGCAATAGTACCTAACGCGACTAAATCTAACAAACTAGCGATGTTGTATTCTTCTAAATTATGTGTTCTGAACCAGTTTTCTTGGCGTAATTTTGCTCGTAAAGCTGACATAAAATAAAATGCAACACCGACACCAGCTAAGTGCTTAGATGGAAAAGAGCAGTTTGGTAAATTAGGATTAATGATTGCATCAGCTGCCGGTAATTGCTCAGAACATAAGTGATGGTCAGTAATGATTACAGTTAAGTTTGATTGTTTTGCAAATTCAACCGCCTCAATAGCGGAAACACCATTATCAACAGTAATAATTAGATCGGCTTTTTTTAACAGTGCTCTTTTTATAACACTTATACTTAAACCGTAACCATCATCAAATCGATTAGGAATGATATAATCGACATGTTGGCATCCCATCTTTTTTAACGCTTTTACCGTTAGCGCTGTACTGGTTGCGCCATCAGTATCAAAATCACCGACAATCATAATCCGCTTGTTATTCTGCATAGCTGAATAAACAATTTCGACGGCGGTTTGGGTACCATCTAAGTTATCATAATTGCATAAGTTACGCGTGGTATAATCTAACTCTTGCATAGATGTTATTCCACGTAATGCATAGACTCGTTGCAATAATAGTGGAATATCTGGTGATAATTCAGGTAGCGTTTTAGGTAATTGGCGGTGTGTTAATTTATTTTTCATATTTTAAATGTTAGCGCATGTGCGCTAACATACATTTCTATTTTATATTTAAATTTTAATTGTTATAAATTATAACGTACTAATTTTTAGATTTCTTTTTTAAAATTTCGATTAATTTATCAGCAGGAACATAGCCTGAAACTAATTGTCCATCAGGTAGTACTAATGCTGGAGTACCACTTATACCTAATTTTTTACCAACATTAAATTGTTGTGTTACGTAAGGTACCATGCTATTAGCTGGAGAAATTGAATTACCCTTATAAGCATTATCAAAAGCAGCCTTACGATCGGCAACACTCCAGATAGATTGCATATTTTTACCTACATCGCTACTAGCTCCTGCTCGAGGGAAGGCAAAATAGTGCACTGAGATACCCGCATCTAAATATTGATTAATATTTTCATGAAGTAATTTACAATAATGACAAGTGTAATCGGTGAAAACTGAAATAATATATTTTTCTTTTGGTGCTTTATAAACAATGGCATCTTTTTCAATCGATTTCATTAGTTTTAAGTTATTACTGTTAGCAATATTTACTGGTTCATTGCCCTCTAGATTATATATTGGACCTTGCGTTAAAAATTTACCATCTTCAGTAATATAAAAAATACCATCCGGTGTGTTAACACTTTTTAGCCCTTGTACTGGGTTATTTTCGATAGTAATTTCTTTATTAGAAAAACCTAATTTTTCCATTGTTTTGGTAATATCAGCGTCAGAGGCTAATACCGAAGTTGAAATCAATGCTAAACCTAAACTGATTACTAATTTTTTCATTCATTTATCCTTAGTTGATTGAACCGCTATGCGCGAGGATGATGTTTACTATGCAATAGTTTTAATCTTTCTGTTGCAACATGTGTATAAATTTGTGTAGTTGATAAACTACTGTGCCCTAGTAACATTTGTACTACTCGTAAATCGGCGCCATGATTAAGCAGATGCGTTGCAAAGGCGTGCCTAAGTACATGAGGTGAAAGGGCTTCGATATTAATGCCGGTTAGTATGGCATAATATTTGATTCTATGCCAGAATGTCTGTCGTGTCATTTTCTTGCCTAAACGACTTGGAAAAAGCACATCAACTGGGCCATTTTTTAGTAGATCATTGCGCGCATATTTGAAATAGTATTCAAGCCAATAGATTGCTTCTTCACCTAAAGGAACTAAACGTTCTTTATTGCCTTTGCCTACAACTCGTACCACTCCTTGCCTTAGGCTGACGTCACTAATTTCTAAGTTAACTAATTCTGAAACTCGTAATCCTGTAGCATAAAGCACTTCTAACATAGCTTTATCTCTCAGCTCAATTGGATCATCAATACTTGGTGATTCTAGTAGGGCATCAACCTGTAATTCAGTTAAGTCTTTAGGTAACTTTTTTGGTAATTTGGGTGATGACAATATAGCTGATGGATCATCGGTACGATAGTTTTCTTGATATAGATATTGGAAGAAACGTTTAGTCGCACTCAATAAACGTGCCGAACTACTCGCTTTATAACCATCTTTAACTCGTTGTAGTAAAAATTCTTGTAAGTTAATGGATTGTGCTGTGAGAAAATTAACTTGTTGTAATTGTAGTGATTGGCTTAGTGCAAAAAGATCAAGTTTGTAAGATTCAATCGTGTTTTCAGCAAGATTTCGTTCTAACCAAATTGAGTCTAGAAATTGTTCAATTAATATTTTATTTTGTGATGATATATCTTTATCAGACATTAAAAGCCAACTCATTTTTAATAGTTGTTAACATTATATACTAACTGTCAATAACTTGAAGTTGTCACATTATTATTGTGTTTGGAATGCATAAAAAACGAAACGTTTAATTAATGAAAAAATTAACTTTAGTTGATATTGAAATAATATTTTGTATCTTTTCTATAGCCTACTATATACTGAATTATCTGTTATTTTTTATAATAAGTTATGTTAAAACGAAATATTAATCTTTTTATTGCGTTATATGCTTTTTTTATTATTGGTCTTGAAACTTATATTTATTGGCATACACAGCTGAGACCGTGGCAACCAAATACTCCAACTGGGCGAATAATATTTTACTACAGTTTTTTTACAGTACTTTCTAATCTAATGTTGGCATTTAGTTGTCTATGTTTAACTTTCAATCCCAACTGTAATCGATATAGTTTCAAGGTTATACGATTGAATGGCTTAGTCGGGGTGTTTATAACCGCGATAGTTTATAACTTAATTTTAAGGGGAATACATAAACCACCTAATACGTTATTACAATTTGCCAATGAAAGTTTACATGTGATTCTACCGATTATTGGCGTATTAAGTTGGTTAGTTTGGGGGCCATTTCGACGCATCCAATTTAATGTCATTGTTGGCTCGTTTTTGTCGATGCTAATTTATGGTATTTATATTTTTATACGGGGTTATCTTACTAATCAATATCCATATCCTTTTATTAATGTGGTTAGGGTTGGATATGTTAAAGCGCTATATGCTGCAGGATCGGTTTTTGTACTGTTTTTAGGGCTGGCTCTTTTGTTATGGGTTATTGATTGCTTTAGGAGAAGAATATGAAATTGTATATTTATGAACATTGTCCTTTTTGTGTACGGGCAAGAATGATTTTTGGTTTAAAAAATATTCCAGTGGAACAGCATGTCTTTCTCAGTGATGATGTAAAATCACCGACAAGTATGATTGGTGAAAAAATGGTGCCGATCTTACAAAAGGAAGATGGTAGCTATATGCCAGAAAGTCTTGATATTGTTGCTTATGTTGATAGTAATTATGGTAAAAGCCCTATCTTAAGTGGAACTAAAAATCCAGAAATTGAAGCATTAATTAAACAGTTTCAACAATATGACTTTAAATTAGAGTGTCCTCGATATGTAAAATTAGGCTTGGCTGAATTTGCCACTCAAGCTGCTATTGATAATTTTATTACTAATAAGAGTAAAAAATTGGGTTCGTTTGCTGATTGTCTTGCCGAAACTGATGCATTAATTGCTAAGATATCTGATTTATTAAATCAGCTTGAACCATTAATTGTGGCATCGAATGCATGTAATGGAACATTATCTTGGGATGATATATGTTTATTCCCGATATTACGCAATTTAACTTGTGTTAAAGGCCTTATTTTTCCTACTAAAATTAAAGCCTATTTAGAGTCAATGGCTGAACTAAGTAAGGTAAACCTGTTTTTTGATCAGGCGGTTTGATAAAAAGTAGAATCCAATTGTATACAGAGTTGATGGTTAGCTATTATGCAAGTTATTCATTAATAATAAGAAGAGTACAAGAAAAATAGGAATAAAACTTGTACTCTTATTTGTTATTTGAGTTATTTATATAAATCTCTACAAAAACGATTAATTACTTAATTTAAGATCAATAATTTCAATCTTATCTTTACCACCATACACACTATACCAAGGTGTTGCGTATTGTTTTAAAATTTTGTTTAGTTGTTCAACATTTTCACGGCCAGTCGTATCAAGCCAACGTTTTAAGCCGTCTTTGCTACCTTTAGCATATGCGGCTACCCCCTCAAACCAAGTCGCACGACCACCTAAAATACCACTGTATTTAGCGCCATGTTCACCAGCAAAGATAAGTTCTTCATGGAATGTTTTGGTTGGTACGCCAGCACTTAAATAGATGAATGGGCGGGTAGCTGCATCACTTGCTTGTTTAAAGTATTCTGCCGCTTGTTTTTGTGAATATACCACAGGATTATTATCGTTAAAGCCTTCAACATTTTTAAATAGCACAGGTACTTCTACTTTTAAAATATCGATGTAATAATGATCTTTAGTAAATTCTTCAATGGTTCTGATCACTTTTTGTGGTTTAATTTTGGCAAATTCCGAACTTTTATCGTCAGTAATCGCATTATCATAGACAATCGGTTCTACAAATACCGGAATATCAGCTGCTCTCGCTTCGTTACCTAAACGCTCTAAAAATGCATGTTTTTTATCTAAGATATCTTGCGGATCGTCAGGATTATAATAGACCAGTACTTTCGCTGCATCAGCACCTTTTTGAATTAGGCGTTGAAGTGAATCTTCTGGTAAAATATCTGGTAAACGTCCTGGTGTATTGGCATCGTATCCAGTTTTTTCATAAGACATAATTAAACCGGCATTTTTATTTTTTGCTGCCATGCCTTTAAAACCGAGTTCTTCATCCAGTAAAATGGCACTAACATATTTGGTTAATTCCTGAGAAACAAGCTCTTTAAATTCATATACCATATCAATATTATAACGTTCTTGACCTACAGCATTTTGCATCATTTTTACCATTGAACCACGCTGATCGATTGCTAATGCTGCAATTACGCCATCTTGGTTAGATAATTGTTGCATACGGTTGAATTTTCCACGAGAAATGCGTTTTGTTGCCATTTTAAAACTCTCCATTTAATAAGATTTTTTCATTGTAGGTTTTTATTTGACCAATTATTAATCATTTAGTGCTAGTTTTAATTTTGTGTAAACTTTTTGATATTTTCTTTTAAATGGCAATTTGTTCCGGTATATTAGTACAGATTAATAGACTGTTTGTAAAAAAATATTTACAGGGATGATTATGCCAAATTCTACAATAGTTACAAATGTGCGAACATTAAATAATCAGGATTATAAAACGTTAGCCCTATCAGCATTAGGAGGTGCATTGGAGTTTTATGATTTTATTATATTTGTCTTTTTTTCAATAACAATTAGCCATCTGTTTTTTCCTGATGATATGCCTGCATGGTTAAGTCAAGTACAAACTTTTGGTATTTTTGCGGCTGGCTATTTGATTCGCCCTTTTGGTGGTATTGTGATGGCTCATTTTGGTGATATATTTGGCCGCAAACGAATGTTTACACTTAGTATTCTATTAATGGCGTTACCAACATTATTTATTGGTTGTTTGCCTACTTATGCCAATATCGGTATTTTTGCACCATTATTACTCTTAATGATGCGATTATGCCAGGGGCTCGCGGTAGGTGGTGAAGTGCCTGGGGCGTGGACATTTGTTGCTGAACATGTACCTAAAAACAAAATTGGCCTAGCCTGTGGTATTTTAACTAGTGGTTTAAGTTTAGGTATTTTGCTGGGTTCATTAGTATCAACCATAATGAGTAAAAGTGTATCAATAGAACAAATGAATGATTGGGGCTGGCGAATTCCATTCATTATTGGTGGTATCTTTGGCTTAATTGCCATGTATCTTCGCCGTTGGTTAAAAGAGACACCTATTTTTCTAGAAATTCAAAAACGTAAGAATGAAGAATTATCTAAAAAATTACCTGTGATAACCGTTTTAACTCAGTATTTACCACAAACTATTTTATCAATGTTACTAACTTGGGTGTTATCTGCCGGTATTATGGTGATAATGTTAATGACTCCAATTTTATTACAAAAGCAATTTGGTTTTTCGGCAATTGACGCTTTACAAGGTAATATATTAGCTATCATTGGACTTATCATTAGTTGTACGTTTTATGGCATGATGATGGATAAATTTGCAATGGGCAAAGTGCTGGTTATTGGTTGTAGTATTGCTGCTATCATGATTGCTGTATTTTATTTATCATTAGAAAACGCAAATCTTCTCTTTATCACTTATTTCTTAGCCGGTTTTAGTGTCGGAATTGTTGGCTCTTTTGCTTATTTTATGGTTAAGGTATTCCCAACTCAGGTTCGCTATAGTGGTGTATCTTTTTCATTTAATATGGCTTACGCTATTGCTGGTGGTTTAACCCCATTACTGATCTCATTTTTTAGTGATTTTGTTAGTAAAATGGCACCGGCCATTTATGTGGTTGGATTATTTGTATTAGGCGCATTAATCGGACTGTTCTTATTAGTTAATAACAATATCCAAAAATATGTGGCAAAAGATATTGCTTAACTTCTGATAGGAAAAGAAAATTTTGAGGAACAGTTTTTTCATGTTCCTCAAAAATCATATTTAGACTATTTCACTGATTCTTGCCAAGCTCAACTGTTCGTATTACACCAGCTTTAACACTGCGCTGTAATCCTGCTGCGAAGTCACTGTTATTAAGTTCATACAAAGTATGTATACCACACCAACCGGTAAGTTGTTAATAAATAGATTTAATACTGTCATGGGATCTTGAAATACCATACCAATATTCTCCCTAAGGATTGTACTCATTTGTATAGGGAAAATTATTACCGTTGAAATTTATCTCTCCTTGAAATGTAGTAACACATCACGCAGTAATCCCATGATTACATCATTTATTCCTTGACCAACTAATGAGGTCAATAAAACAGTTAATAATATTACGATGCACGGAATAGCTGAAATATACCATTGTTGGCGTAATACAAGCCTTCCATCTATAACTATAAAAATTTTTAGTAAAGATGAGAGATGTCGATATCGCATATTTATATTATTTTTAGGAATATGTTTGGTTATGAATCCAATTAGTTGGACCTTTATAATTATCAAGGTTTGCTATTTAACAATTTAAGAGTGTACATAGAAAGGAATAATGAATAATTCTCATTTTTATTGATAAATGTGAAATAGCGCATATTTTTTCTAAATAAATAGTTTAAAATGAAACCAGTGATATTTTTAAATTGTATTTATTTTAGGAGAAACAAATGAAAGCTGCAGTTATTAGACAAGAATGCGATGGTCAAGTTGAAATTAAAGATATTCCTGTTCGCCCATTAGAGGCAGGAGAAGCTTTAGTTGAGGTTGAGTATTGTGGGCTTTGTCATACTGATCTTCATGTCGCTGCTGGCGATTTCGGTAAAAAACCTGGTCGAGTAATTGGCCATGAAGGTGTGGGTATTGTGACTAAAATTGCACCTGATGTAAAAAGTTTGAAGGTTGGAGATCGTGTTAGTATTGCATGGTTCCATGCAGGTTGTGGTACCTGTGAATATTGTATATCGGGTAACGAAACATTTTGCCGAAGTGCTTTAAACTCAGGTTATAGTGTCGATGGTGGTATGGCTGAACAATGTATTGTCAAAGCTGATTATGCGGTAAAAGTCCCCGATGGACTTGATCCAGCCCAAGCAACTAGTGTGACTTGTGCTGGGGTGACTACTTATAAAGGCATAAAAGTAGCCGATACTAAACCAGGCCAATGGTTAGCCGTATTTGGTATTGGTGGGCTTGGTACTTTGGCTATCGAATATGGTAAAAATGTTTTCAACAATAAAGTTGTTGCGATTAGTAACAGTGATAGTCAGCTAGAGTTGTGTAAGAAACTTGGCGCTGATTTAGTGGTTAATCCTAAAAAAGTGGCTGATGTTGGTGCCTACATAAAAGAACATACCGATGGTGGTGTGCATGGTGCGGTGGTCACTTCAGTTACTAAAACAGCATTTAATCAGGCTATTGGTTCTGTACGTCCATTAGGTCGCGTTGTTGCATTGGGTTTACCTTCTGAAACAATGGATTTAAGTATTCCTAAGACAGTACTAGATGGTATTCAAGTGCTCGGCTCATTAGTTGGTACTCGTGAAGATTTAGCGGAAGCCTTTCGTTTTAGTGCTGAAGGTAAAGTTGTGCCAATTGTAGAAAAACGTCCTCTTGAAGATATCAATGATATGATCGACGAAATGAAAGCAGGTAAAATTCGTGGTCGTATGGTTATTGATATGAAAATGAAGAAAAAATAGTAATTATTACATAATTAACTTATTGAAAGTCAGCTTTATGCTGACTTTTTTATTGACAGTAACTTCTGATTTGGAAAGCTTTTTTTCTATTAAAATTAATCGTGCTTGTTTTTTATAAATAAAGTCCTATTATAGGCAAATTTTGCTTTATTGATCAGTTTAAGAGGTTATTTATGTCTGAACACAATTTAGAGAATAATTTGCGGAAAGATCTTGGTTTAGTTTCTGCATTATCACTAGTTGTTGGAATGGTTTTAGGCGCTGGTGCATTTATGAAACCACCTGCTGTATTGGAAGTCGCTGGCGATTATAATTTTGCTTTGTTAGCGTGGATTATTGGTGGAGTTTTTTCAATTTGTGGTGGTTTAACGTTATGTGAACTAGGGGTTATGTTCCCGAAAACTGGGGGCATGCTGGTTTATTTAGAAAAAATTTATGGTGCTAAAGTTTCTCATTTATATGGTTGGATGATCACTGTACTTTTTGCTCCATCCTTAGTTGGGGCTTTGGTTGGTTATTTTAGTTCTGTATTTTGTTTATTATTTGGGATCAATGATGCCTATCGTATGGCGGTAAGCGCTGGTGTTTTGGGGCTTATTGCATGCATTAATTCAATTGGCGTAAAACAGGCTGGATATCTACAAACTATTGCTACCTTTTGTAAACTTGTTCCAATTTTGTTGTTAGCAATATTTGGATTATGGAAAGGTAATGGTCAAGTTGCATTATTTAGTGCTAGTGGACAAAGTATTGAAACTTATGCACCATTTGCAGTTGCAATATTGGCAACACTATTTGCTTATGATGGATGGGCGCAGGTTGCATCTGTTGCTGGTGAAATTCGTAATCCATCAAAAGTATTACCTAAAGCAATTATTCTCGGCATAATATTTTTAGTGATTGTTTATGCTTGTATCAATATTGCGTTATTTAAGATATTTCCGGTACAAGAAATGGTTACGCTTGGGCATGACGCTTCAGCAGTTGCGTCACAACGCATGTTTGGACATTTAGGCGGTAATTTAGTTGCTGTGGGTATAATGGTTTCAATTCTTGGTGGTATTAATGGTTATATCATGACCTTATCTCGAACTATTTTTAGTATGGGAGAGCGAGGAACCATCATTGGAGCAAAATTTTTAAGTACTATTGATGACGATAGCCGTTCACCAGTAAATGCAATTATTATATTGGTTGTTTTTTCATTCCTTTATTCAACCCTGCTTGATGCTGATCGTTTATCTGAAATATCGATGTTCTCTATTTGGGTTTTTTATCTATTGACGTTTATTGGGGTAATTATCGCGAGGAAAAAATTTGCTGATATCCCAAGACCTTATAAAGTCATTGGTTACCCAGTTATTCCTCTTATCGCTATTTTAGGCGCTGGCTATGTTATATATGGTATGTTAATTCACCAAACAGTAAATGGGATAGCTTCAATTGTGTTAACTTTAATTGGTTTACCTCTTTATTACTATTTTGATAATAAAAATAAACATATTGAACTTTCACTTGGTGAAGTAAAGAAATACCAGTTTAAAACCAAGTATATGATTGCAATATCTTCAATTATTATTGTTTTAGGTTTAATTGCCTACGGTTATTTTGTAATCAAATAATCGTTAAGCATATTTATTCAACAATTGTTAATCAAAACCGACAGAGGTCGGTTTTTTTATAACCAAATAATTAAACCTAATTAGCAATCAAACCATAAATATTTTGATCGTGAAAAGTTCCATTAATATATTCAGCTTGTTTTAGGGTGCCTTCGTAACTAAAACCACAACGTTTGGCTATAGCATTACTTTTCTCGTTATTAACTGCGCATTTAATGACAAATCGTCTAATTATTTTTTGCATAGCGTAATGCTTTATTAATGCATTGATTGCGACGGTCATAATTCCATTGCCCTGTTTTGAGCTATCTAGCCAATAACCGATATAAGCTGTTTTATTATTTTTATCAATCTGATTAAAAGATAGTAATCCAATAGCTTGACCTTTTAATAAAATGACATAGGTTTTGCTTTCATTCTGTTGATGTTTTAACCAACAAGAATTTAAAAACAGCTCTGTATCCGCTTGGTTTTTCACAAATATAGGCCATGCCATAAATTGACTAAAGTACTCTCTATTGCTAGTGATAATATTATAAATATCTGATGCATATTGATTATTTGCTGGTGCTAAACAAAGATGTTGATTGACATCAATCGTAGCATTTAGACTATTGGTCATTATTTATTCCTTTAAAAAACCATATTTGTTCAATGATTTTAAACCTATTAGCAAGTCATGTATATTGAATAAACTTTATTACCGATAATTGATTGACTAAGATGTGGGGTGATGAAGTGATAAAATTGCCAGACTAGCAAGTCTGGCCTTTATAAAAAAATAATAACTTATTTTTATTCTTTAACTTGTTTAGGTTTTGTTAACACATTATGTACAACTAATAAACAAAAAATAGCAATGAAGATTCCCATAATAATATCTTTATTGAACCATTTAGCCATATTGCCCAGAATAATTCCTACACCACAGAAGTCTACATCAGAGAAAGTTGTGTTAGAAAAGCCAAGTGACCCTAAAACTGGTAATAAAAGTACTGGTAAGAATGTAACTAATAAGCCATTAGCAAAAGCACCAAGCATTGCACCTCGACGGCCACCCATAGCATTACCAAACACCCCCGCAGTTGCACCACAGAAGAAATGAGGGACAACACCAGGTAAAATAAGCACAGCATTTAGTTGTCCTAATACAAATAATCCAACTAATCCACCAAGAAAACTAAATAAAAAGCCAATTAATACTGCATTTGGTGCATAAGGGAAAACAACCGGACAGTCTAAAGCTGGTTTTGCATTTGGCACTAATTTTTCTGAGAAGCCAGTAAATGCAGGAACAATTTCGGCTAAAATCAGTCTAACCCCTTGAAGGATAATGAATACACCTGCTGCAAATGTGATGGCTTCAATAATGGCATAAACTAAATAATTATCTCCCTTACTTAAGTTTTCTTGAATATAATCAGGGCCAGCAAATATCGCTAAAATTAAATAGATAACCATCATCGTTAATGAAATAGAGATTGAACTATCACGTAAAAAACTTAAGTTTTTCGGTAAATTCATTTCTTCAGTAGAACGAGAGCCTTTACCAAATGCTGAACCAAGCCAACCCGCTAATACATAACCTAAGGTACCGAAATGACCGAATGCAACATCATCATTGCCAGTTATTTTTCGCATTTGTGGTTGGGCTAAAGCTGGGAAGAATGCCATGATCAAGCCGAGAACTAATGAACCAGTAAATACTAATTGCCAACCTTCAAATCCAGCAACGGTCAAAATAATACTGATCATACATGCCATATAAAAAGTATGATGGCCAGTTAGAAAAATATATTTTAAACATGTGAACCTAGCAACTACAATATTGGCCACCATGCCGAATGCCATAATTAATGCTGTTGCTGTACCATATTCATTTAATGCCATTGAAACGATAGCTTCATTATTAGGGATGATACCTTGAAGTTTAAAAGCTTCTTCAAACATTAATCCTAATGGAGTAATTGCACTGATTAAAACTGTTGCACCACCACCTAATACTAAAAATCCTAAAATTGTTTTAACCGTTCCTTTAACTGTATCAGCAAATGATTTTCGTTGTGCTAATAACCCAACCATAGCAATTAGACCAACGAGTATTGCTGGTACTTTTAAAATATCAACAACGAATTTAATTACTTCTTGAATCATAGCAATACCTCATAATTAGGCTTTATTAAAGTGCTCAACGAGTTTCTGTTCTAAATCGTTGATATCAATAATATTATTTAAAACTACTAATTTATCTTGTGGAATGCCAGAGCTTGCTGCTAGATCTTTAGTCATCACAAAAAGATCCGCTTGTTCTGGTGTGGCGGAGGCGAGATCTGCATGTGTTACTTCTGCATCAATGTTTAATTTTTTGAGTACTTTTTTGATATTCATTTCAACCATGAAGCTACTACCAAGCCCAGAACCACAAACTGCCATAATTTTCATATTATTTATCCTTCTATTAATTGATTTGAATTTAATAACGATCAATTACTGTTAAAATTTCATCGCTATTTTTAGCATTAAAAATTGTATTAACATCATCTGATTCAGCGAATAATGATGCTAACTGAGTTAACATTTCGATGTGACTAGTGCTATCACTAGCGGCCAGCAAAGTAATTAAATAAACAGGGTCATTTTCTTCTGAATTAAAATTAACGCCATTTTTAACTAATAACATCGATAAACCTAAATTATTTACCCCTTGTTCGGGTCTGGCATGAGGCATTGCAATTCCCGGTGCTAATACATAGTAAGGACCGATAGATTCATGCAATTGAAAGATAGCATCAATATAGTTTGGTGTTATTGATTTGTTCTCTAATAATGGAGCAGCGCAAAGCTTAATTGCTTCTTTCCAATCTTTCACTGAATCAACAATCTTTACAGTTTGACCCGTTAGCCATTGATTTAACATTTTACCTCCGAAAAACTGATTTATTATTTGTTAATATTACGATAATAGAAAATTAACACATTGGCTAACAATAATAATTCAAAAAGAACAAAAATGTGATAGCGCTATCATTTTTTCGTGAATAATTTTTCTATTTTGTGATTTAGATAGCATTTTTAATACATATTTGAAAAAAAATAGTAATAGCATAATATTATAATAATCTCATTATTTTGATTAAACATTTAAGTTAATTAATTAACATGTTGTAATTATTTGTATTTTTAATTTTTGTAGTATACATTTAATTACTGGTTAGCTCTAGTTGAGATCGAATATGCAAGATACCAAAAAACGCAGGAGTACAGGTCAAACTACTTTATTTGACGTCGCTAAATATGCTGGTGTTGGTACGATGACTGTTTCAAGAGCATTACGAACGCCAGATAAGGTGTCGGATAAACTGCGCCAAAAAATCCAATTAGCTGTTGAGACATTAGGCTATAAACCTAATATTGCAGCTAGCTTGCTAGCATCCGCTTCAGCCAATAAAGTTATTGCTGTTATTACTACAAAAATTTATGAAGATTCAACCCGCATAGCCCTTAATTCACTGCAAGCATATTTACTCAAAGAAGGTTATACCACAGTTATATTTGAATCTTATTATTTCTATAAACGTGAATCACAACTATTAGATACTCTCTATAGTAATAATCTTGAAGCGATATTGCTCTTTTATATTGAAAATGATGATTTTGTTGAAAAAATATTAAACAATAAAACGATTCCTACTTTCAATATTGGTAAGTCGTATGATGAAGTGGCAAATATACATATCGAAGTGGATGATAGTTTAGCAATGTGTATGTTGACTGAACATGTAATAAAAAAAGGCTATCGCCATATTGGTTTACTTTGTGCTGACCATCAATGTCATGTTTTTCAACAAAGGTTACATGGTTGGCATAAAGCTATGTTACACAATCATTTGCCAACCCATAGAATAATTAATCCTGCTAAACCAGCTAATTTTAGTACCGGCAGTGAATTACTGCCAGATATTGTATTGAATTGGCCTGAATTAGATGCATTAGTTTGTACTACCGATGAGCTAGCTTGTGGTGTGCTCTATGAATGTCAAAGACGGCATATTCGCGTTCCTTACCAATTAGCCGTTTGTGGATTTGGTGATAGTGAATTTAGTCAGGTAAGTATTCCAACGCTCACAACTGTTTCTCTACCTTCAAAGAAAAAAGGTGAGTATATTGGTAATTTATTATTGAATAAATTAAAAAATAAAATGGAGAATTCAAAATTTGAATTATCAACGTTAAAACCAACAATTTGTTCAAGAGCAAGTTTGTAATTTAGCTAGGAATTTAAATGTATATGAGAATATTGTAAGTTTAAATTAGATTATCTGTGATTATAATAAAAAAGCCCACTCAAACGAGTAGGCTTTCTTATTAAATTGGTCGGCGAGAGAGGATTCGAACCTCCGACCCACTGGTCCCAAACCAGTTGCGCTACCAAGCTGCGCTACTCGCCGTTAGGAAGCGCATAATACTGCGCTAACTATAATGTGTCAATAGTTGATATATAAAATTTATCAACTTTGTTTGGTTTGGTTACCTAATGGTGCAGGTGTTTTACCAATTCGTTGATAAAATTCAGTAACAAACGCTTCATATCGTTTATTTGCTACTGCTTCGCGTATTTCAGCCATTAAACGTTGATAATAACGTAAATTGTGAATAGTATTTAAGCGAGCACCCAATATTTCACCACATTTATCTAAATGATGAAGATAAGATTTCGTGTAGTTTTTACAGGTATAACAATCACAATGCGGATCTAATGGTGTCGTATCGTCTTTATATTTGGCATTACGAATTTTTATAACCCCATTGGTAACAAATAAATGACCATTACGAGCGTTCCGAGTTGGCATAACGCAGTCGAACATATCGATACCTCGACGCACGCCTTCAACTAAATCTTCTGGTTTACCAACACCCATTAAATAACGGGGTTTATCGGCAGGTAATTGTGGGCAGGTTCCTTCAAGTATGCGGTGCATATCTTCTTTCGGTTCACCAACCGCAAGTCCACCAACCGCATAACCATCAAAACCAATTTCGGTTAATCCCTTAATTGAAATATCACGTAATTCTTGATGTATACCGCCTTGTACAATACCAAATAATGCATTTTTGTTATTTAGTTCATCAAAACGTTGTCGGCTACGTTTTGCCCAACGTAAGGACATCTCCATTGATTTTTTGACATAATCCCATTCAGCAGGAAAGGGGGCACATTCATCAAAAATCATTACAATATCAGAACCAAGATCATATTGGATTTCCATTGAAATTTCAGGAGATAAGAAAATTGAATCACCATTAATTGGATTACGAAAATAAACACCTTCTTCTTTTATTTTACGAATATCACCAAGACTGAAAACTTGAAATCCCCCTGAATCGGTTAAGATTGGTCCTGACCACTGCATGAAATCATGAAGATCTCCGTGTTTGCGCATAATTTCCTGTCCAGGTCTTAACCATAGATGAAAAGTATTACCCAATAAGATTTGTGCTCCTGTTGCTTTTACTTCTTTGGGTGTCATACCTTTTACTGTGCCATAGGTACCAACCGGCATAAAAGCAGGAGTCTCAACGGTATATTCCACTCCACGACGATCAAATTTCATACGGCCACGACGAGCTAAGCCGTCAGTATTATCTAACTCAAATTTCATTTTTATATTAACCTCTTGCGACCAAATAAACAGTTTGGCGCCAATTATTGCTATAATACAAACTTGTATTATTAAATAGTGGCGCCTAGTGTATCGTGCTAAGCTTAATTAGACAATATTTGTAAGGATTTTCGAACCATTGAAATCTATTATTTTATTTATCTCATGTGTTGTAATACTTATGCAGGTTGGATGTCAAAGCCAAACTAGAATACCACCAACTATTGTTTCACCTGAAGGAGTTAAAAGCTTATCGGAAAATGATATATTGGCAATTAGTCAACAAGCATGTATTGAAAATGACAATAGAGCGATTATTCCTCCTGATTATCATCATCTTAATCGTCGATTATCTAAAATAGCCCAAAGTTTACCAAAACGAATAAATAATATTGAATTAAACTATAAGGTTTATATTGATACAGACCCCAATGCTTGGTCAACAGCTAATGGTTGTATTCGAATAAATAGTGGTTTAATAAAATTACTTGAAGATAATGAGTTACAAGCCGTACTTGCGCATGAACAGGCTCATATAGCCCTAAAACATGGGATAAGTTTGTTTCGACAAGCTCCTTATATTGAAATTACTGATAAAGCTAATGAACTTGTAATTATTGTAAAAGAAGAAACCTCACATCAATATGAGGTTGAAGCAGATAGTTTTGCTTTTAATTTATTAGTGCGAGAAAGTATAGATCCAATTGGTTTGCTCAAAATGTTAACAAAAATGCCAATTCATTCTAAAAATCAACCTACCTCACATCCATCAAGAATAAAACGAATGGCCAATATTGTTGATAGGTTGAATTATCATTAACTATTTTTAATTTATTGAATATAAATGATTTATTCTAGATATAAATCATTTATTATTGGTAATTAGCATTGCATCACCATAACTAAAGAATTGATATTTTTCTTTTACGGCATACTGATAAGCATTCATGGTGTTCTCATAACCAGCAAATGCTGAAACCAGCATAATTAATGTTGATTCAGGTAAATGGAAGTTAGTGATAAGAGAATCAATGACTTTAAATTGATAGCCAGGGTAAATAAAAATTCGGGTGTCAGCAAAAAAAGGCGCTATAGTTCCAGTTTGTTGTGCCGCACTTTCTAGTGCTCTGACTGATGTTGTTCCTACGGCAATAACTTTATTTCCGCGAGCTTTACAGTTTAAAACTGCTTTTACGACTGATTCAGGAACTTCTGCATATTCGGCATGCATAATATGAGTTTCAATATTTTCAACTCTTACAGGCTGAAATGTACCAGCGCCAACATGTAAGGTAACAAATTCCATCTCAACACCTTTTTGTTTAATTTTGTCTAATAAAGGTTTATCAAAATGAAGACCAGCCGTTGGGGCTGCGACAGCGCCAGGAACTTTGCTATAAACGGTTTGATATACTTCACGATCTTGAGCTTCATCAGGGCGATCTATATAAGGTGGTAATGGAATATGGCCGATTTCATTTAAAATGCTAAGCACATCGTCAGGAAATTGTAGCTCAAATAATGCATCATGACGTGCTATCATAGTAACTTGGATATTTTCATTTTCACCTAAAATAAGTTCTGCTCCTATTTTAGGCGACTTTGAGGCTTTAATATGTGCAAGTGCTCGATTTCCCTCTAACAATCGTTCAATCAACACTTCAATTTTTCCACCTGATATTTTTTTTCCATATAACCGTGCAGGAATGACTTTAGTATTATTAAAAATGAGTAAATCACCAGCATTGATATAATCAACAATATCTGTAAATACTTTATCTTCAATTTTACCTGTATGGCCATCAAGTGCTAATAATCGACAAGAACTTCTTGTTTTTGAAGGGTATTTTGCTATCAGTTCTTTGGGGAGAGTAAAATTGAAATCAGACAGTTGCATAATTATGTTCCTCAAAAAATGAGGCACTAGTCTAAATGGCTAATTATCTCTAATCAAGTAATTATTTGTTGATTATTATTAAAGTTGCGTTAAAATTCAATTTATCTAACATTTATGTTAGAAGAAAGTAAAGTCTGTTAATATAAGGAAAATATTATGAAAAAACATCAAAAAACATTGCTTGTTGCACTACCTTTAGTTGCAGCTATGTCTTTAGCTGGCTGTAAAAATATGAGTGCTAGTGATTTAACTAGTCTTGGTAGGAAAGGTTTCGAAGCAGCAACACTCAGTGATAATGATGTGAAAGCATTAAGCCAAAAATCTTGTGCTCAAATGGATGCTCAGTCAAAAATAGCTCCAGCTAAAAGTGCATATACTAAACGCTTAAATAAAATTGCTAAAGCTCTTGGTAATAATATCAATGGAACTCCAGTTAACTATAAAGTGTATATCACTAAAGATGTTAACGCTTGGGCAATGGCTAATGGCTGTGTTCGTGTTTACAGTGGTTTAATGGATATGATGACTGATAACGAAATTGAAGGCGTTTTAGGCCACGAATTAGGTCACGTTGCTTTAGGTCATAGTAAAAAAGCAATCCAAGTTGCTTATGCAACAGAAATCGCTCGTGATGCAGCTGCAGCATCAGGTAACAGTACAGTTGCAGCATTATCTAAATCTTCTTTAGGTGCTTTAGCTGAAGCTGTTATCAATGCTCAATTCTCTCAATCACAAGAACAAGACGCTGATGATTTCTCTTTTAATTATTTAGTTAAGAAAAAAATCAATCCAGCTGGTCTTGCAACTGCATTTGATAAATTAGGTGGTGGTGATGCATCAATTTTAAGTAGCCATCCATCTTCAGCAAAACGTGCTGAAAATATTCGTAATAAATTAGCTGAATTAAAAAGATAATTCATTTAAATAATTTATTAGAAAAAAGCGCCTTTTTGGCGCTTTTTTATTAGTTACTGTTAATCAATTATTAATTGATAATCATAATTAATGAGCTTAAGTAGAGATTAAACGAATTAATTTAAATAATTTATTAAAATATTAAATAGGTTATTTTAATGTTCGAATATCCCCCTATTTATAATTAGAGAGATATAGGAATTAAATTATGCTTGTTTATAGTTAGATAAAAAGTGTGCAAATCGAGCTATAGCATCTTGTAGTTCACCTGTATGAGGTAGAGCAACAATCCTAACATGATCTGGTTTATGCCAATTAAATCCACTTCCTTGAACTAACAGTACTTTTTCTTGTAACAAAAAGTCTAAAACTAATTTTTGATCGTTATGAATATTAAATTTTTTCTGATCTAGCTTAGGGAATAGATATAAAGCACCCTGTGGTTTGGTACAAGAAACGCCGGGAATATCATTTAATAAACGCCATGCCAACATACATTGATCATAGAGTCGACCTCCAGGCACAATAAATTCGTTAATACTTTGATAACCACCCAATGCTCCTTGAATTGCATGTTGCAGTGGTACATTGGCACATAAACGCATTGAAGCTAACATATTTAGACCTTCAATATAGCCTTTAACATGTTGTTTGGGTCCACACAGTGCCATCCAACCTTGTCTAAAACCAGCAACTCGATAAGTTTTCGATAAACCACTCATAGTAATAACAAATAGATCTGGCGCTAAAGCTGCTATTGAATGGTGTACTGCATCATCATAT
This sequence comes from Gilliamella sp. N-G2, assembly GCF_002142215.1. Classification (GTDB taxonomy): domain Bacteria; phylum Pseudomonadota; class Gammaproteobacteria; order Enterobacterales; family Orbaceae; genus Gilliamella. The sequence continues at coordinate 7,398 of NZ_NAST01000012.1, read as the reverse complement.
AAAATTTTATCGTAAATTTCGTCAGCAAAAATAATTAAATTATTTTGACGTGCGATTTCCGCTATTTCGAGTAAAGCTTCTTTACTATAAACTGCGCCAGTAGGATTATTTGGATTAATAATCACAATCCCTTTGGTTTTAGGAGTGATTTTTTGTTTGATATCTTGTAAATCAGGTGACCAATTAGCTTCTTCATCACAAAGATAGTGAACCGCGTTACCACCAGATAAACTAACGGCAGCAGTCCAAAGTGGATAATCAGGCATTGGTACTAATATTTCATCACCACTATTAAGTAATGCTTGCATTGATTGAACAATTAACTCAGAAACACCATTACCAATATAGATATCTTCTACATCCAAATTTGTAATTCCTCTGGATTGATAATGCTGCATAATCGCTTTACGAGCAGAATAAAGACCTTTTGAATCACAATATCCTTGTGATGTTGGTAAGTTGCGAATAACATCCACTAATAGTTCATCTGGAGCAGTAAAACCGAAAGGGGCGGGATTTCCAATATTAAGTTTAAGAATGGTTTGACCTTCTTCCTCAAGCTTTTTTGCATGATCAAGAATTGGTCCACGAATGTCATAACAAACATGATCCAATTTATTGGATTTTTGAAAATTCACCATAATAACGCCCTTTCATTTTATCTTTTTGTTTTTTATTTTGATTAAAAAAACAATCTACTCCTATTTAGATAATTTTTGAAGGTGTTATTATAAACAACTCAATAAATATTTTTTAAGTGTATAAAATTTGTGCGGAGAGTGTGATGAAAACAATTTTAACGGTAATAGGAAAGGACCAAACAGGAATTATTGCAGGGATAAGCCAAAAGTTATATGAATTAAATATTAATATTTTAGATGTTAGTCAAACTATCATGGATGAGTATTTTACCATGATTATGTTATTAGATTTATCTAAAATTAACGTCACTTTTGATGAAGTCAAAAATACTTTAGTACTTACCGGTGAGCAATTAAAAGTTAAAGTGAATATACAACGAGAAGAAATTTTTGATGCAATGCATCGTTTATAAGCTCAATTTCATATTTTTACGAAAGGATAGAACTAATGGAAACAAAACAGATCCTCGAAACAATTAAAATGATAGAGGAAGAAAAACTTGATATCCGCACAATAACCATGGGTATATCTCTTCTTGATTGTATTGATAGTGATGGTGCAAAAGCGCGTCAAAAAATCTACGATAAAATTACGCGATTAGCGAAAGATTTAGTTAAAGTTGGTGATCAAATTACTTCTGAATTTGGTATCCCTATTATTAATAAACGAATTTCGGTTACGCCTATATCATTGATTGCAGGCGCAAGCGACGATAAAGACTATGTTGCTTTTGCTAAAACACTCGATGAAGCAGCCAAAGCGGTCGGTGTTAATTTTATAGGTGGATTTTCTGCATTAGTGCAAAAAGGTTACCATAAAGGCGATGAAATCCTTATTAAATCAATTCCACAAGCATTAGCACAAACCGAACGAGTTTGTTCATCAGTTAATGTCGGTTCTACTCAAACCGGTATTAATATGGATGCAGTAAAGCAAATAGGACAAATTATTAAAGAAGCGGCCGCATTAACCGCCGATAATAGTAGTATGGCTTGTGCGAAATTAGTAGTATTTGCTAATGCAGTTGAAGATAATCCATTTATGGCTGGTGCTTTTCATGGTGTTGGTGAAGCTGACTGTGTGATTAATGTCGGTGTGAGTGGGCCGGGTGTAGTTAAGCGAGCATTGGAAAAAGTTAAAGGTCAGCCTTTTGATGTTGTTGCTGAAACCATTAAAAAAACAGCCTTTAAAATAACTCGTATGGGGCAATTGGTAGGTAAAGAAGCGTCAGAACGGTTAGGCGTTAAATTTGGGATTGTTGATTTATCATTAGCGCCAACTCCTGCCATCGGTGACTCAGTAGCACATATTCTAGAAGAAATGGGACTAGAAGTTGTTGGAACACATGGAACTACCGCTGCGCTAGCGATGCTGAATGATGCCGTGAAAAAAGGTGGCGTAATGGCTTGTGGCCATGTAGGTGGATTAAGTGGTGCCTTTATTCCTGTCTCAGAAGATGCAGGTATGATTGATGCTGTAAACAATGGGGCACTAAACCTTGAAAAATTAGAGGCCATGACTTGCGTTTGCTCAGTGGGGCTAGATATGATTGCTATTCCTGGTGATACACCAGCTGAAACTATTTCAGCAATTATTGCTGATGAAGCAGCAATTGGCGTAATTAATCACAAAACTACAGCGGTCAGAATTATCCCAGCTGTAGGTTTGAAAGTAGGCGATAATATTGAATTTGGTGGTTTACTTGGCCATGCTCCTGTAATGCCAGTAAATAAATTTAGTTCATGCGATTTTATTAGTCGTGGTGGGCGTATTCCTGCTCCAATTCACTCCTTTAAAAATTAATTTATTGTGACTCTGTCGATAATATTTATTTATGGCAGAGTCATAAATTATTTCTCATTATAAAGCATATCGATGACATAGATTTATTGTTTAGTGTGCTTATTCTAAATTGTTCATATATGCAATATTATTTGCTAATCAGTATCAATAATTCTAAACAAATTTAATGTTTCACTATTGAAAAGGTATAATAGGAATAATATTAATGAATAAGTTATCAATAAAAGATAATAAATATTCTCATCTAAAAAGGTTTGGGGGAGTATATGGTGTTTAAAAATAAACACTATCAATAAATAATGATGAAAACAGAACTTTATTTTCAACGCTTTAGTGGTATCGCTAGACTTTATGGTGAACGGGCATTACAACGTTTCTCTCAAGCTCATGTCTGTGTCATTGGTATTGGTGGTGTGGGGTCTTGGGTCGCTGAATCGCTTGCTCGAAGTGGCGTTGGACAAATTACTTTGATAGATATGGATGATGTCTGTATTACCAATACTAATCGTCAAATTCACGCTTTAAAATCTAATATAGGTAAAGCAAAAACTTCGGTTATGGCAGATCGAATTTTACAGATTAATCCTGAATGTGTTGTTCATGAAATAGATGATTTTATTAATGCCGATAACGTTATTGAGTATTTGGGTTCTAAACAACATCCTCGTTATGACTATATTATTGATGCAATTGACAGCGTCAAAGATAAAGCTGCCGTTTTGGCTTATTGTAAGCGACAAAAATTAAAGGTCATTACAATCGGGGGAGCGGGGGGGCAAAAAGATCCTACGCAAATTAAAATCGCTGACTTAGCGAAAACAATTCAAGATCCTTTAGCGGCTAAATTGCGCGAGCGATTAAAAAATGATTATAAACTTAATAAAGATAGTAAAGGTAAATTTGCTATTCCATGTGTTTTTTCAACTGAACAATTGACTTATCCGGCAACTAATGGTCAAACTTGCTTAATGAAAAGCCATGCGCAAGGTGCAAAAAAAATGGATTGTGAATCAGGTTTTGGGGCAATCACTACTGTTACGGCAACATTTGGTTTTGTGGCGGTTAGTTATGTATTAAATAAGTTGAGCATTGTATAATTTTTATCATTTATTTACGTTAAAAATATATTTTTTACCTTATCGTAAATTGTTCATTTCTTGAAATGCTCTGATAATAAAGTAATAAAATTTTGAAATTTAATTAGCAAAAAACAATAAAAATATTTGCTATTTTAAATAACATTCATTTTTTGTGAATATCTTATTGTGTAAAGTAAAAAACTGATTTACGATATCCAACAATTTCGTTTTGCTATTATATATATGCTTTAAATATGTTCAAGGAAGACGCCAAACGATCCAAGTTTATTTTTTAATTTTCAAGGAGAAATCTATGGCAGTAACCAATATGAATGAGTTAAATGAGTTAATGACTCGAGTTAAAAAAGCTCAGGAAACTTATTCTACTTATACTCAAGAGCAAGTTGATAAAATCTTCGTGGCAGCAGCAACAGCCGCAGCCGCAGCTCGAATCCCCCTTGCACAGCAAGCTGTTGCTGAATCAGGAATGGGGATTGTAGAAGATAAAGTTATTAAAAATTTATTTGCTGCAGAGTATATTCTTAATAAATATCGCAATGACAAAACTTGCGGTGTTGTTGCTGAAAATGAGTCTTATGGTACCATTACAATAGCGGAGCCATTAGGGATTATTTGTGGAATCGTGCCAACTACAAACCCAACTTCAACCGCAATTTTTAAATCATTAATCAGTTTAAAAACTCGTAATGCTATTGTCTTTTCACCACATCCACGTGCTAAAAAATCAACTATTGAAGCTGCCCGTATTGTGTTAGATGCGGCAATTAAAGCTGGTGCTCCAAAAGATATTATTGGTTGGATTGATGAACCATCTATCGAATTATCAAACGCTTTAATGCATCATGATGATGTTGCTGCAATCTTAGCAACTGGTGGCCCAGGTATGGTTAAAGCCGCTTATAGTTCTGGTAAACCAGCATTAGGTGTTGGTGCAGGTAATACCCCTGTAATAATCGATGAAACTGCAGATTTAAAACGTGCTGTTGCATCAGTACTTATGTCTAAAACTTTTGATAATGGTATGATCTGTGCTTCTGAGCAAGCTATCGTTGTCGTTGATTCAGTTTATGATGAAGTACGTGATTTATTGACTCAATATGGCGCTTATGTTTTAAATGCTAAAGAAACAAAAGCTGTTCAAGGTATCATCTTAAATGATAAAGGCGCTTTAAATGCTAATATCGTAGGTCAACCAGCAACTAAGATTGCAGAAATGGCTGGCATTAAAGTTCCTGCAGGTTCTAAAGTACTTGTTGGTGAAGTAAGTAAAGTAGATTTATCTGAACCATTTGCTCACGAAAAACTTTCACCAACATTAGCTATGTTTAAAGCTAAAGACTTTAATGAAGCGGTAGATAAAGCTGAAAAACTTGTTGAAATGGGTGGTATGGGACATACTTCAGTACTTTATACTGATCAGGATAGTAATCGTGATCGTGTTGCTTATTTTGGCAGTAAAATGAAAACATGTCGTATTTTAATCAACCAACCAGCTGCTCACGGTGGTATCGGTGATTTGTATAACTTTGATTTAGCTCCATCTTTAACATTAGGATGTGGTTCTTGGGGTGGTAACTCGGTCTCAGAAAATGTCGGTCCGAAACACTTAATCAACAAGAAAACAATCGCTAAGAGAGCAGAAAACATGTTATGGCACAAATTACCAAGTTCTATCTATTTTAAACGTGGCTCGCTTCCAGTTGCTTTAAATGAAGTGATTGAGCAAGGTGCCAAACGAGTATTTTTAGTAACCGATAAATTCTTATTTAATAATGGTTACTCAAAACAAATTACTGATCAACTTGAAGCACAAGGTGTGATTTGTGAAACCTTCTTTGATGTTGAAGCTGACCCAACATTAAGTGTTGTCCGTAAAGGTACTGATTCAATGACAGCATTCCAACCGGATACTGTTATTGCTTTAGGTGGTGGTTCACCAATGGATGCGGCGAAAATTATGTGGGTTCTTTATGAACACCCAGAAACTAAATTTGACGAATTAGCATTGCGTTTCATGGATATTCGTAAACGTACTTGTCATTTCCCTAACATGGGTAAAAAAGCAAAACTAATTTGTGTGACAACCACATCAGGTACTGGTTCTGAAGTGACACCGTTTGCGGTAGTTACTGACGATGCAACTGGTCAAAAATACCCATTAGCTGATTACGCAATTACACCAAACATGGCAATTGTCGATGCTAACTTAGTTATGAATATGCCAAAATCACTTTGTGCGGCTGGTGGTTATGATGCTGTAACTCATGCTTTAGAAGCTTATGTGTCAATTATGGCAAGCGAGTTTTCTGATGGTCAAGCGTTACAAGCATTAAGCTTATTAAAAGCTTACTTGCCAACAAGCTACAAAGAAGGAGCAAAAAATCCTATCGCTCGTGAAAAAGTGCATAATGCTGCAACTTTAGCTGGTGTTGCTTTTGCTCAATCATTCTTAGGTGTTTGTCACTCAATGGCTCATAAAATTGGTGCGGCATTCCACATTCCTCATGGTGTGGCGAATGCGATGCTAATTAGTAATGTTGTTCGCTTTAATGCAACGGATAAACCGACTAAACAAGGTACATTTAGCCAATATGGTTATCCTCAAGCTGTAAGACGTTATGCAGAGATTGCTGACCATCTTGGCTTAACTGTAGCAACAGATAAAGACGAGAAGAAAGTTGAGAAATTAATTGGTTGGTTAGATCAACTAAGAAAAGATCTTGAAATTCCTTTCTCTATTAAAGAGTTTGGTGTTGATGAGAAAACTTTCTTAGCCCAAGTTGATCAACTTGCAGTTGATGCATTTGATGACCAATGTACTGGTGCTAACCCTCGTTATCCTTTAATTGCAGAATTAAAACAAATTCTACTTGATACTTACTATGGTCGTGCGTATCAAGATAAAGGTGATATTAGTGAAGATGTAGCTGTTCAAACTGCAGCTAAAGGTGTTGCTTCAACTAATAAAAAAGCAACTAAAAAGAAATAATTTAAAACATCATTTTTGATTAAATAAAAACCTGAAATAGTCTATATTTCAGGTTTTTTTTATTTTTTTGATTTTTTTTTAAGCAAACAAGTAAAAAAATGTTTTTTTTACTTGCAAGGTTAAATGTTCTAGTACATAATGCGCAGCACTTAGGCCGGCTTAGCTCAGTAGGTAGAGCAACTGACTTGTAATCAGTAGGTCGCCAGTTCGATTCCGGCAGCCGGCACCATTTTCCTAAGTAAACAGTTTATAATGATTCGGGGTGGGGTTCCCGAGCGGCCAAAGGGAGCAGACTGTAAATCTGCCGTGTCACACTTCGAAGGTTCGAATCCTTCCCCCACCACCATTATCTAACATTAGCAATTGCTAATTGAAGCATTTAGGTAGCCGAGTTTGAACATGCGGGCATCGTATAATGGCTATTACCTCAGCCTTCCAAGCTGATGATGCGGGTTCGATTCCCGCTGCCCGCTCCAATTGCTGATATAGCTCAGTTGGTAGAGCGCACCCTTGGTAAGGGTGAGGTCGGCAGTTCAAATCTGCCTATCAGCACCATTCTTGTTACTTTCCTAAACTTCTAAAAAAATTAGATTTGACTGCTTTAAAACTTGTCACTAGATGGTTTTATCTGTTATCATGCAAAACTAATTTTAAGTTAGTATTGTGTTAACACTAAATATGATACTTGGTTAATGTGGTGATTCACCACCGATTTGTATTACATTGAGGGACGATAAATGTCTAAAGAAAAATTTGAACGTACAAAACCCCACGTTAACGTTGGTACAATCGGCCACGTTGACCACGGTAAAACAACTTTAACTGCAGCTATTACTACTGTACTTTCTAAAAAATATGGTGGTC
>NZ_NAST01000011.1 GCF_002142215.1 Gilliamella sp. N-G2 | reverse complement strand
TAATAATACGGCTTGTTAAAATTGTTTATATCTAGAATATAAAAATTAATATAGACGAGTGCGACGAGCGTTTTCTCTTTCTAATTTCTTAGCATGGCGTTTAACAGCAGCTGCTTTTGCGCGTTTACGAATAGTTGTTGGTTTTTCGTAAAATTCACGATTACGAACTTCAGCTAATACTCCTGCTTTTTCGCAAGAACGTTTAAAACGACGTAATGCTACATCGAAAGGTTCATTTTCACGTACTTTAATTACTGGCATGTGCCTCTCACCTCAAATTTGTTTAATATCACAAAGGACCAAAATTAGTGCGCAATTTTACTCCTATTTGGTATAGGTTGTAAAGTAAAATATCGTATAATTACTATATAGTAAATTAATTTGCTAATCTACTTTTTCAATCAGATAATAAAATAGTTTAATTAAAGATATATAGGTGTTTTATGTCGTCTTTTTTTACTGGTCAATATCCACAAAAACGTTTACGTCGAAACCGTGCACAAGATTTTAGTCGTCGTCTGGTAGCAGAAAATCATTTGACGGTTAATGATCTAATTTATCCAGTATTTATTGTTGAAGGCAACAATATCAGTCAATCCGTACCATCAATGCCAAATGTAAAACGAATGAGTATTGATATATTAGTGAAAGAAGCTGAACAAGTTGCTAAACTAGGTATACCAGTACTTTCATTGTTTCCGGCTATTGATTCTTCACTTAAATCACTATTAGCCGAAGAAGCTTATAATGAAAGAGGTTTAGTTCCTAAAGCAATTCGAGCATTAAAAAAAGAAATACCAGAACTCGGAATTTTAACTGATGTGGCTCTCGATCCTTATACGACACACGGTCAAGATGGCATCATTGATGACAACGGTTATGTTCTCAATGATATATCTGTCGAAGCTTTAAAAAAACAAGCATTAATACAAGCTGATGCAGGGGCAGATATTATTGCACCAAGTGATATGATGGATGGACGAATTGGCGCAATACGTAAAGAGCTAGAATCACATAATTTTGTTAATAGCCAAATTATGGCTTACTCGGCAAAATATGCATCTAGCTTTTATGGACCTTTCCGTGATGCCGTTGGTTCAGCCAATAATATCAAAGGTGGCAATAAAAAAACTTATCAACTTGATCCAGCAAATAGCGATGAAGCCTTACAAGAAATTTATCAAGATTTAAGTGAAGGCGCAGATATGGTCATGGTTAAACCTGGTATGCCCTATCTAGATATTGTTCGCCGAGTAAAAGAAACTTTTGCAGTGCCTACATTTGCCTATCAAGTATCAGGAGAATATGCAATGTTGATGGCTGCAATCGAAAACGGTTGGTTAGATGAAAAGTCCACTATCATGGAATCTCTACTCTGTTTCAAACGAGCAGGTGCCGATGGTGTGTTAACTTATTTTGCTAAGCAAGTAGCTCAATGGCTCAATAACCAGTAGTAGCTGTATTATATTTATCATATCAATTTACTAATTATAGTGAATTGATATGATTAACAACGGAAAAACAAGCACAACTTTTTAAAGCAAAATCGAATCTCTTTAGATAAAAACATACCTCAAATTAGCTCAATCAAGCTTTTCCATAATCAATAACATCATTAATGTTTTAATTTTTTTAATAAATATTAAACTAAATCAATTACAAAATCTTAATTTATGGATAAAATATATTAAGTTACTTATTCTGACACTAAAAATCACAAATTAAGTGATGAGAGTGAAGATTAGTCTGATATGATGATCAAGTAACTATTCAATAATAAAAATATTATTGCTCATAGCTAGAATAAACTGATGAATCGAAATATTAATATCGCTATTAGATATAAATAAAATTTTAACCAATAACATTAAGAAGCCAACATTATGAAAAATTATATCTATCTTTTCTTATTAAGTATTCTTTTATTAACTGGGTGTGATGATAAAAAAGACAGCCAACCATCATCTGATGCAACTCCATCGACTAATCAAAATAACGAAGTTAATACTAATACCCAAAATGATACAACTGATAAAACTACAATTACAACAAATAACAATGAAAACAATGCTACAAATTCTAGTAATGACAACCAATCACAGTTATCTACCCAAGTAACCAATAGCTATCTATTTCATACCGAACCAGAACTATTACCTAATAAAAAACTCATTAAACATCAAACTATTCAAAGTTCAGATAAAAAATCTATTAATTATAACGATAAAGGTTATGTTAAAGATTACGACTTGGAAGGATTATATGGCGAAATAAATTATGATACAGCTAAATACATTTATGGTATGAAAGATACCAGAAACAGTTATGACATTACCTTCGATGAATCTAAAAATATCATTGGTATGAAAAATAGTAATGATGAAATTGTCGCTAATAGTGAATTTGATGAACAAGGCCGCTTAGTTGAAACTACTTTATCCAACTTTGCTGATAATAATATTATTTTTAACAGTAAAATTATTTATCAAAGTAATCAAGTGGAACAAGTTTTATATAACGCTTATGTAAAAATGGATGATAAAAAACAATTACCCGTTTTAGTAAGAGAAAAAGATATTATTTATAATGCAGAAAAACAATTAGAAAAAACGATCACTCGAACCTTCAAATTATCTGCCAAAGGTGAAGTCATCATCAATGATAAAAATGAACAAGAATTAGAATCTACTGAAACTTGTAGTTATTCTGAATATAACCAAAATAATGACTGGACCAAAGCTGTTTGTGAAACAACAGGAAATGGTTCAAGTAAAATTAATTTAACCAGAACCATCGAGTATCTATAACTTACCAAATAAAGTGAATATGATGAGTTTTACTCACCATATTCATCATATTCACGGCAAAGTATTACGGTATCTTCAATCAAACGCCTTGCGATCGTGCCATACTCTGGTATTTTGGGTAATTGAGAATAGTGATACCAATTTGCTTCCATTAACTCATTTTTATCGATGGTAATTTCGCCACTCTCGTAATCAGCTAAGTAAGCCATCATCATGGAGTTAGGGAATGGCCAAGGTTGAGAACCAACATAACGAATATTTTTAATTTTTATCTTTGACTCTTCATACACTTCACGAGCTACTGTCATTTCCATGGTTTCACCAATCTCTGTAAAACCCGCTAATACAGTATATAAATTATCTTGATTATGCCTTACATGTTTAGCCAATAAAATTTTATTTTTATTGCGAATAGCGACAATAATAGATGGTGAAATTTGTGGGTAATAACGTTGCTGGCAATGATCACATAGACAACACCATTCGGTTTGACTGATATACATCTCATGACCACAATAGCCGCAATATTTATGAGAACGATAAAACTCTGACAACTGTACTGCCCTGCCAGCCATATTAAATAATGATTGATCGCCAATATTGAGTAAAGGTCTAATCGAACCCATTGAATCTTGCATTTCTTGGCAAATCAACCATGCAGTTTGCCCATTCCATTCACCGATTGATTGAGCTAAATTATTGGTAAAACCAAATTCACTCGCAACACCATTAGGAACCTCACCATTAGGCAACCATAATCGGCCATTTTTGCTAACGAACCAGTAACCTTTTTCATTACCGACTAAATTAAATTGTTTTTGTATATTCATCGCATCAATACTCGAAAATTAACTACTAAAAAGGAGGATTTTACTCCTCCTTTTTATCAATACTATTTCTTTTTCTTCTCATGGAGACCTTTTTTCTCAAGCTCCCAGTAAATTACACGTTGCTGTGCAATAGTAAATAAGTTACTTACGATATAGTATAAAACTAGACCTGATGGGAACCATAAAAAGAATACCGTAAAGATTAATGGCATATAAGTCATTAATTTTTGTTGTAACGGATCGGTAACCGGAGTTGGTGACATCTTCTGAATTAAGAACATGGTCGCCCCCATTAATAATGGGAAAATATAATATGGGTCTTGTGCAGATAAGTCATGGATCCAAAGTGCAAATGGCGCATGACGTAGCTCAACCGTGTTACCTAACATATAAAATAGAGACAAGAAGATCGGCATTTGGATCAACAATGGTAAACAACCGCCAAGAGGATTAACTTTCTCTTGTCTATAAAGTGCCATGGTTTCCATACTCATTTTTTGTCTATCATCACCATAACGCTCTTTTAGTGCCTGTAAACGAGGTTGTAATAACTTCATTTTAGCCATTGAACGGTACTGTGCTCGCGTGAGTGGGAATAAAATACCCCGCACAATAAAGGTGATAACTATTATTGAGAAGCCCCAGTTTCCAATAAAACTATGGATAAATTTTAATAAATAAAACAGTGGTTGAGATAAGAACCATAACCAACCATAATCCACGATTAAATCAAGATGATTAGCCGTTTCTTTCAATTCACTTTGAATTTCAGGACCTAACCATAATTTAGCATTAATTGATTGTGTTTTACCCGGTTGAATAACGGTTGTTTCACCTTTAAAGCCAATTGTCGCTTGGGAATTTTTTGCGGTTGAACGTGAATAAAATAGATTATTCTGATCCTGAGCAGGAATCCAAGCAGAGGCAAAATAGTGTTGCAACATGGCAATCCAACCTGTATTTGTTTCTACTTTTAACGCTTTATCTTTAATATCATCGAAACTATATTTACTATAATTGGTATCAGCACTAGAGTAAGCTGTACCACGGAAAGCGCTTAACCCTAATCCGCCACCGCCTTCAGTAACGGCATCTTTTGGTAGTTCAATTGTTTGTTTTAACTGACCATACATTGCCACTTCTAAAGGATTTTGGCTCTGGTTATTTACCTCGTACTGTACATCAATAGCATAATTACCACGATGTAAGATGTAATATTTAGTAAAGGTTGCGCCATTAACTTGATAGGTAAATGGAACTTTTAACTCATCTTGACCATCAGCTAAAACATACTCAGATTGAGCTGTTTGATACACAGGTCTTTTTGAACCTTGGTTAGCATTATCTGGACCATCTTTGCCAGTTAATCCACTTTCAGCAATGTAAATAAAATCCGGGGTTGAGGTTAATAGTTGAAAAGGTGTACCGGAATGAAGAGTCTGCTCATATTTCAACAATTGGGCAGCTTGTACATCGCCACCATAGGTATTAACCGTTAATGACAATACATCAGATTTTATTGTGATTGTTTTACCTTGCGCAGAATCCGCCGGTGAATTATCTTCACCTATTTGTTGTGTCAATTGGTTAGCGACTGGCGGTTTTGGTGTATGATCCTCTTCCCAAGCTCTCCAAACTAGGAAAGAGACAAAAAGTAAAGCAATGACTAAAATATTACGTTGAGATCCCATTAGTGTTTTTCTCTATTGGTTTTAATTTTCTTAGGAGGAACAAAATCTTCTCCTCCTTCATGTAAAGGGTGACATTTTAATACACGTTTGAGCGTTAGCCAACCACCTTTTATCAATCCGAAGCGTCTAAATGCAATTATTGCATATTGTGAACAGCTAGGAGTAAAGCGACATTTTGGACCCAATAGTGGGCTAATGACATGTTGATATAGCTTGATAATAAAAACAAAAACATTAACAATCATATATTTAACTGCATAAACATGCTGTTTAATGAATAATAATAGCTTGTTTAATTTTTTTGTTTTTTGAAGATTTGCTGACATAGTTTATCTAATGTCTCAACTAGTTGTTGATTATTCAATTGTATAACAGGCTGTTTAGCCATCAAAATAAAATCGATATTAGGAAACTGATGTTGATGGTGACGAAAATATTCTTTAGCTAATCGTTTTATTCGATTACGCTCGTGAGCTCGTTTAACCTGTTTTTTAGCTATAGCAAAACCTAATCTAGGATGATTTAGTGAGTTTTTACGTGTAACCAAAGTCAGAAAAGGAGAACCTGCACGAATAGATTCTTGAAAGACATGATTAAAATCGAAGGGAGTTAACAAGCGTAACTCCCGAGGAAAAGTGAGTTTAGTCACCCAACTTTTTAACTAGCAACAGTTAAACGAACACGGCCTTTAGCGCGACGACGAGCAAGAACTTGACGACCGTTTTTAGTAGCCATACGAGCACGGAAACCGTGAGTTCTATTGCGTTTTAATACTGATGGTTGAAATGTGCGTTTCATGACGATTTATATCCAAATCTAATTTATCAACAAGTAGTAGAGTAAAAACTCCACAGCATTAATTAAAGAGGTCGGAATTATAGAGTCTATTTTATTTTTCGTCAACGAGATTTTGATACATAAATTATAAGGACATCAAATTAACTAGTACCTTTATTCATCATTAATAGCTAAAACACGTTTACTTTCCTCACCACCAACCTCACGAGCTAATTTAGGCACCAAATAGCCCGATACCTTTTTGGCCAGTTGCTGCATAATTTGCCTTGCCGTATCATCATCGATTAAAAAATGAGCCGCACCTTGCACTTTATCAAGCAAATGAATGTAGTAAGGCAAAATACCAATTGAAAATAATTTATTGCTTAACTCTGCTAACACATCAGCATTATCATTAATTTTTTTCAATAAAACACTTTGATTCAATACTGTTACATTACTATTCTTTAAAGATTTAACGGCATTTGTAACATCATCATCAATTTCATTGGGATGATTAATATGAGTAACTAATACAATTTGTAAACGCGTTTTGGCAAATAAACGACATAACTCAGAAGTAATACGATTAGGTATCACCACCGCCAAACGACTATGAATACGTAACCGTTTGATATGTGGAATTTTTTCTAGTTCAGCTATTAACAAAGCCATTTCGTGATCTTTTGCCATTAATGGATCACCTCCTGAAAGAATAATTTCATCCAGTTCGTTATGATCTGCAATATACGCTAATGCTGCACTAATATTTTTTTTATTACCTTGATTGTCATGATAAGGAAAATGTCGCCTAAAACAGTAACGACAATTAATTGCACAGGCGGTTTTGGTCATTAATAATGCGCGATTATGATATTTATGTAGCAACCCCGGAACATCATTATGTTGCTCGTCAAGGGGATCTTTACTAAAACCTGGTATATTTATTAATTCTTGCTCATCACAAAGTACTTGCAATAGCAACGGATCTTGACTGTCGCCTTTTTTCATTCGATTGATAAAGGCCATAGGCACTCGTAGCGGAAATTGTTTTCGCGCCTGCAACATCGGTAAAGAAATAACGTTGGGATCTAAATCTAAACAACGATAGAGCTTTTTGATGTCTGTCACCACATTAGCGAGATCAAAAATCCACTCATCTTTATTTGGTTGTTCAACATTTTGCTGTATAATATGGCTCATTTTTGTAATTCAGAATGATAGTTGGAGCTTTTATGGCATCTTATAGTACTAATGAGTTTAAAGCTGGTCTTAAAATAATGCAAGATGGCGAGCCGTGTGTGATCGTTGAAAATGAATTTTATAAACCAGGTAAAGGGCAAGCAATCAACCGTGTTAAAATAAAAAAATTACTTTCTGGTAAAACAGTTGATAAAACATTCAAATCTGGTGAATCAGTTGAAGCAGCTGATGTCGTAGATATGAACCTCACTTATCTTTATACCGACGGTGAGTTTTGGCATTTTATGAATAATGATACTTTTGAGCAACTTTCCGCGGATGCAAAAGCGGTGGGTGACAACGCTAAATGGTTAGTGGATCAAGCTGAATGTATCTTAACCTTATGGAATGGTCAACCGATTGCAGTCACACCACCAAACTTTGTTGAACTTGAAGTAATTGAAACTGATCCAGGTTTAAAAGGTGATACAGCAGGAACCGGAGGCAAACCAGCAACATTATCAACCGGTGCAGTAGTACGTGTTCCTTTATTTGTACAAATTGGTGAAGTACTTAAAGTTGATACTCGTTCAGGTGAATATGTTTCACGTGTTAAATAATATCAACGAGTTATAAATGCTATTTTTAAAAAAGAGGTCAATATGACCTCTTTTTTATTTCAATAATTAGGCACAGTTTTTCGACAATTACCTATCCAGCACTCAATCAAACTAGTGAACGGCAATAAACTAACAATATCTAAATTAAGAATTTTAGTTTATTTAGCTCCAATATAATTTAGTTGTCGCCATGATTCATAAACAACTACAGCAACAGAATTAGATAAATTCATACTTCGACTATTGGCAACCATTGGAATTCTAATTTTTCTATCTTGCGGTAGCACATCAAGAATGCGATTTGGTAAACCTCGTGTTTCAGGGCCAAACATTAAAAAATCTGCTTGTTTATAATTGACTTCACTATGTGATTTTTGGCCTTTTGTGGTTAAGGCATAAACTTGAGAAACTAAATCAAGGTGGTTATCAGCTAAAAAATGCTCAAGATTTTTATAACGTTTTACATCAACAAATTCCTGATAATCAAGCCCAGCTCGTCGCAACTTTTTATCATCCCAATAAAACCCCATCGGTTCAATAATATGTAAGTTAAACCCAGTGTTAGCACACAATCGAATGATATTACCAGTGTTGGCAGGAATTTCGGGTTCAAATAAAACAACATTTAAAGGTACAGTGGACACAATTATTTCTCTTAACTGTTAATATTTTTTTGAAGTGGTAATTCTATCACAATTCTAAGTCCACCTAAGTGGCTTTTCTCAGATCTAACTGTTCCATTATCTCGAGTAATAGCATTAGCAACAATGGCTAAACCTAAACCTGTGCCACCAGATTCACGATCTCGAGCTTCATTAGTACGATAAAATGGCCTAAAAATTTTCTCTAGTTCACTATCAGCAACGCCAGGACCATCATCATCAATTGTGATAGTCACTGTTTGTTGTTGAATAACAAAATTTACATCAATACGTTGGTTTGAATAACGAAATGCATTTCTTATCACATTTTCAAGCGCACTACATAACGCTATTGGATAACACAAAATTGTATGATTCATTGGAGGTTTATGAATTGAAAACTGTTTAGAAATTTGATTTGCTTCAAAAGTTGCATTATCTAAAACATTTTTAAATAATTCATCTAACTTTTCATATTCACGAACTTCATTATTATCATGCTGATTTCTGGCTAACAATAGCAAATCGCCAATCATTGAATCAAGTTTTATCGCTTCATCACTTATCCGTAAAACCTCGTTACTTTCCCCTTGTTTACGACGTAACAGTGAAGTTGCTAATTGCAATCGAGTTAATGGTGTTCGCAATTCATGTGAAATATCAGAAAACAATCGTTGTTGTAACTCTTGCATCCGTTTCAACTCTCTAAGCATATGGTTAAAACTTGCACCGGTTGCTTTATATTCATATGACCCTATTTTTTCAAGCTCAGGCCATTGTTGTAAATTTCCTTTAGCCACTTGTTCCGCTGCTAACCGCAATCCTCGTGCTGGTCTAGCAATACTCCAAGATAACCATAACAAGAATGGTGTACTTGCCAACATGGTTAATGTTAGAAGTAAGAAGGGATGATCAAAAATTAAATTAACAAATTGTGACTGAATATCCGATGCAGGTTGCAATAAATATAATTGGTAATCTTCATTAGTATAATGGATAAGAAAAGGCCCTATAATCTCTTGATCATCATAAATTTTTTTAGCAGGGTCATCAATATCATGAGATTTTTCGCTAAAACTTTTTACTAAATCAATGTTTTTAGTGTCGGCAGTAATTATTTGTTGATTAGGAGTGACAATAAATAAAGTTTGGCTAGTTTTTTGATAATTATCCATTACCACTATAAATCTCATCCACCA
This sequence comes from Gilliamella sp. N-G2, assembly GCF_002142215.1. Lineage (GTDB taxonomy): Bacteria > Pseudomonadota > Gammaproteobacteria > Enterobacterales > Orbaceae > Gilliamella. The sequence continues at coordinate 79,858 of NZ_NAST01000011.1, read as the reverse complement.
GCGGAAGCTATCTTTGGATATTTTCCTAAGATCTTTTTCAATTTGGGCTGCAAGAATTCTACCACTTTCCTTATCTTTATTTGCTAAATAAGTTAAGTTGCGCGAGTCAAGTTCAGGTAATAGCATTACAAGCGTAAGAAAAAAAACGATGGTAAGTAAGAATATTGTGAAAATTTTAATTGTAAGACGGTCAAATATCCACATAGATTCTTACCATATTTAGGAAAACCTAATTTTGCGATAAATCATCATTTTGATCAACAACAAATAGATATCCTTTAGAGCGTAATGTTTTTATCCATGGTAATCCATCACTACGAGGAGGAAGTTTTTTACGCAAGTTAGAAACATGTACATCGATTGAACGAGCTAATGGAATAAATTCTTTCCCTAAAACTGTTTCGCTAAGTGTATCACGAGAAATAATATTACCTGCATTTTCAAGTAATTTTAATAAGACTTGAAATTCAGTGCCTGTTAATTCAATATATTTATTATCAAAATAAACTGATTGCTGTTTATTATTTACTACTAGTTTATCAATAGTATATTGGACTGCTTTTTCATTACTTGAGTTATCCCAACGAGTCCTACGTAATAACGCATTAATCCTAGCAATAAGTTCCTTATCATTAAAAGGTTTAAGAATATAATCATCAGCACCGAGTTCAAGTCCATTAATTTTGTCAAATTCACTATCTTTTGCAGTCAAGAATATAACAGGAACAGTAAACTTACTTCTAAGTTGCGACAATACACTGAAACCATTCATTTCTGGCATCATAATATCCAGTAGAACAAGATCTATTGAATCATCAAACTTTTCTAATGCTTCAATACCATTATTTGCAATTTCAATGGTGAACCCTTCCAATTCTAATAATTCACATAACAACGAAGCAATTTCTAGATCATCATCAACTACAAGTAATTTGCTCATTATAATCCTCAATAAGTAATAAAATCCTTAGTTTTTATATCTATTAAATAGACGATAACTAGATTTTATATTTTAGGAAATATTATATAGATATATGAGAAAAATATCGTAAATAATTGTTAAGATTCACAGTTTAAACACTTTAACATTGTTAAAACCTTGCTCTATTAAATAAAGCGCTTGTAGTTTACTCATCACTCCTTTAGCACAATAAAGTAAATATTGCTTTGATTGATCTAAATCACCAAATTGAGTTGCCAATTTATAAAATGGTATAAGCTTAACGTCAACATTTTCGATTTCCAGAGGTTGCTCCTCTTGCTCTTCTGGCGCTCGAATATCAATGATTACGTGCTTTTCTTCTAGTGTTGTAACGGTATCTACCTGAGTAATGGTATTATTAGTCTGTTTAGCTATTTCACGAATATCAATATTTTCAGCTTCTTCAACGACCTTATCTAAAATAGCAAAATCAAAATTTTTCTCTTCAGCTTCTATTTTTTCTTTAACTGCCTTTACCGTTGGACTTTTCGATATGACACCACAAAATTCAGGCATAGTTTTAGCAATATCTTCAGTACCTATCTGACGAGCTAGATTAATTATTGTTTCTTTGTCATGGGTGATAAGTGGACGTAAAATTAGTGTATTACTAACATTATCGATTAAACGTAAATTAGTTAAGGTTTGACTTGATACTTGTCCTAACGCTTCGCCAGTAACCAGCGCTTCAACATTATAACGCTGTGCAACTTTAGAGGCTGCACGTATCATCATTCGTTTTAAGATAACCCCCATCTGGCCATCATCAATTTTTTCTAAAATTTCGCCGACAACATCAGAAAAATCAATAGCAATAAAACGAACTTTATGAGAGCTTCCAAATCTATCCCACAAATAATGAGCCATCTGTTTCACTCCAATTTCATGGGTTTTGCCACCTAAATTAAAAAAGCAATAATGGACTCGACAGCCTCGTCTTATCAGCATATAACTAGAAACACCAGAATCAAATCCACCTGAAATAAGAGAGATGACATCTTCTTGTGTTCCGGTTGGAAAACCACCTATCCCGGCATGCCGTTCTTTAACTAGTAGAAGTTTATCTTTATCAATTTCAAGATTAACCGTAATATCTGGACGCGTTAATTTGACTTTGGCAGTAGCAACATGCTGATTAAGACCACCACCGACATAACGCTCTACCTCAATTGAGGTAAATTCGTGCTTACCTCGTCGTTTAACTCTTACACAAAATGTTTTATTCTCAATTAAAGGTGCATAGTGATTAAACGCTTTTTCATAAATATCATGTAAATCAGTAAAAGTAAGCTCTTCAACCACTAAAATATGATGGATACCAGGAATTCTTGTTAATAGTTCTAATATTTGATTTTCACTATTTTCAACTTTAGGGCGAACCTCAATAAAATCCCAATGACGAATAACTGCCACATCATTAATAGCATTCTTTAAAATATTACGAATATTACTAGTAAGAATTTTAATAAAACGTAAACGAACGGATTCACTTTTGATGGTAATTTCGGGGAAAAGTTTAACTATAAATTTCATACAACTGCATTTGCCAAGAATAAAAATGGCGACATTATACTGATTTTTCCCTTAAAAACGTACAATTGATTATGATAAATACAGAAAATAATAAAATATACTTGCTTGTTGCTCACTCTTTCGCTAATATTTCGCATCAATAAATTCTGTTCTATAACATAAAAATTGACAGGTTGAAATGTACGAACTTTTAATTATAGGTTATTTATTTATCGCACTTGCGATAATCGTTTTAGTGCTAATTCAGCGCGGTAAAGGTGCTGATATGGGCTCATCTTTTGGTGCAGGCGCTTCTGCAACTTTATTTGGTTCATCAGGAAGTGGCAATTTTCTAACTCGCACAACAACAATACTTGGTGTTTTATTTTTTGTGTTAAGCATTATTTTATCAAATCTTGGCAGCTCAAAAACCACAACTTCAAGTGATGAGTTTAAAAATATTGGAGATAGTGCTCCTGCGACTACGCAACAAAATACTGAAAGCACTAGCGATAATGGGGAAGTAATTCCAACTGCTGATCCTGTTATTCAACCACAGAAGATTAATCCTACATCCGATATTCCAGAATAAAAAGGCGCCGTGGTGGTGAAATTGGTAGACACGCTATCTTGAGGGGGTAGTGCTCTAAGGGCATGCGGGTTCAAGTCCCGCCCACGGCACCAATTCAATATTCATTAACATTCTTTTAACTCCTTTAAAACACATCAAAACCAACAAATATAAGGCTTAAAGCCTATTTTGTTATTCATTAAGCATCAGTAAGATACATTTACAACCAAAATTTTTAGGACTATATTAAGGACTACGCAAACATATTAAAATAATTTCATAGTCCCATAAGAGAAAAGTATGCCTAAAAAAGTAACCCCAATGACTGATACACAAATAAAGAATGCCAAGCCACAAAGTAAAGATTATCCTATTTATGATGGAAATGGTTTGCTTTTACTTATTAAGTCAACGGGGGCAAAAATATGGCAGTTCAGATATTACCGCCCTATAACTAATAATAGGACTACTGTAAGCTTCGGAAGTTATCCAGAAGTTTCGCTACAACAAGCGCGAAAACAACGGGACGAAGCACGCGAATTAATTAAACAAGGTATAGATCCTCAAGAACATAAGGCAGAACAAGAGCAACTACAACAAGAAGCTAGCAATAATACTTTTTATGCTATGGCTCAAAAATGGTTTAAATTCAAAACCGAACAAGGATTAGAAGAACAAACCTTAAAAAAAGCTTGGCGCTCATTAGAGAATCATGTTTTCCCATATATAAAAGACATTCCCATTAACCAAGTAACAGCTATTAAAGCAATTAATGCACTACAGCCATTAAATAACAACAATAAATACGAAACAGTTAAGCGAGTTTGTCGGCGAATTAATGAAATAATGTATTATGCTGTCAATATGGGAATTATCGATAATAACCCTCTCGCTAGAATTACCGATGTTTTTAATAGCCCAAAAGTTAAAAATCAGCCAACTATCCCCCCTACTGAATTACCCGAATTTATGCAAGCACTGGCTATGGCAAATATTGAACTACAAACTCGATGCGTTATTGAATGGCAATTGCTAACTTTAACGCGACCAAGTGAAGCCGTAGGGGCTAAGTGGGACGAAATAAACTTTGATAGAAAATTATGGAGTATTCCTGCCGAACGCATGAAGATGGATAGACCACACAATATACCTTTATCATCACAGGCATTAGCTATCCTTGAGATAATGAAAACTATTAATCATAAAAGTGAGTTTGTATTTCCTACTGCTAGACCCCCCTATAACAAACCAATGAGTAGCCAAACCGCTAATATGGCAATAAAGCGCATGGGATATAAAGATAAGCTTGTTGCGCATGGCTTAAGAGCTTTAGCTAGTACCGCTTTAAACGAACAAGGCTTTAATTATGATGTCATTGAAAGCGCGTTATCGCATGTAGATAAAAACGCAGTAAGGCGAGCCTACAACAAAGCAGAATATGAACATCAAAAGCGTATTATGCTTGACTGGTGGGGTGACTTTGTCGAGCAAGCAAGCCAAGGAAATGTCTCACTATCAGGTAACCGGAATTTAAAGCTAGTTAATCATTAACCATATCGCGCTATTCATACCGTGCCCCATATTTGGGTTACGATAAAACCGTAACTCAAATTTGAGTTACTCACTTCAATAACTTCATATTAAACCACTCCTCATATCTGAGGGGTGCTTTTTCAAATGTCACCCTTTACCTATGCCAATCATTAGGTTGTTTTTATTCTTACCGCCCCATAATCTTAAACTTTTAATATAAAGTGTTCACTACTATTCACCAACCTAATATTAATTTATATATATCAATATATTATATACTTATTATATATATTTTTTGGTGTTCACTAGTATTCACTACTGTTCACTACTATACACATTATTAAAATAATCTTGATCCTGTAATTAACTAATTGAAATATAAATATATTTATGTAGCGTTATTTTCTCATTAAAATAAAGTAATTATTAATCATAATGTTAAGTTAGGGTGATTTTAAGGTTGATCCAGTGCTATTATTAGAGGAAAAGAATAAATGCTCTATGGTGATTTCCACCATACAGGTATTACATTTGCAATCTGCTAAAAAGCCAGCAGGTTTATTAAATTGAATTACTCAACCATAGCTATTTATGGGTACCCATTTAGTAATAACGGTCAAAAAAACTTAAAAAATCGGGTTAGCGCTGGAATGAATGGGTACGGGTGGTTTTAGGGATGCTTCGTTATGAACTTTGTACCCTCCCCTCTAGGTATAAAGGTTTTATTAATATCACTAAAGCATTAAACCTATTCCATGAATTTTAAACATTCTTCTCTTGGCTAGGTTATAGTTTCTAGAGTCCATAAAAAGAGCGCTCAATTTTGCAGTTCTGTTAAATTAAAACAGTTATCTTCATAATAAAGATAACTTATAAATCGCTTTCATGGGGTTGAATTTAAAAAACCCATCAAAGAACTTACAACTATCTTGCTACCGTGCGAGCCTGATGCTTTGATGTAGCGCGATGGCTCAAAATTTGCCTACTTTTTACGTTTATTTTAAAACTTTCTAAGTGACTCACGCCATTCATCCTTAGACATTATCACGATCTGCATCCTATTGTTAAAATCCTCTTTAGATATTGAGTTAACGCCACGCCCAGATTTATCATCAAGTACAAATACGAAAGGCAAGTTAAACTCAATAAGAGAAGGACTACCAACAGAAAGCCCTTTATTTTTTGTGATATAACAGTCTTTATCAATATTGAATAAATCAAATTGATATCCGCGCAATACTGAGTTATATCTCAATGTCAATTTTAGATTCATATCGAATAATGATAATGTTTGCTCTAATACGTCATCTGATGTTGTTTGTATAATGTGCATTTATAATTCCCTATTACCTATCCAAAAAATGGCTCTTTACCTAATAATCTTTCAAGAAACGCTCTTTTATTCTCTCCCGTTACTTCTTTAGGCTGAGTTCTGCCCAAGTTCCTCACTTTCGGCTTTTGCATTTTAAAACCATTTGCAATTTGAGTTTCAACGATAAATATCTCACGAAAGGTTATGATAAACTCGCCAACCGTGTTTTGTTTTTGAGTAAGTCCTACTGACGTTATCACCATATTTTTATATTGCCTTGAGTTAGTCTGTAACGTAACTGGCTCACCACTACGCTGAATTGCTAACAGTTTTTCATAGGCATCACTGATGCGGTCTGATGATAGATTATTGAGTAGTGGCGATTGATAATCAGGGAGAAAATCAGCAATCACATTATTAACTGTTTTTTCGACAGTCTGATAATGTGATTCATAATACTGTCGCAGTTTTTTTTCAGCCTGTTCCGTTATAACTCGAACTTCCATAGGTAACGGATATTCGGGGAAATCGTAACCTAAAATACTATCAATTGACGGAGTGTTAACCTCATAGCCAACCACTAATCCGTTAACGGTGACTTCTTTAGGATCTAACACAGCATGATCTGCAATATTCGCTCCATTCTCGATGGGGTTTTCTGTTACTCTCAGCTTTGATGTATGTTGCTCTACGGTGTTAATATCAAGGCTAAACGTGCCAGCATCCGAAATGATCAGACCTGTATTTGTCGATGATTTATTTAATATAGATTGAAAGGTCATTATTCTTTCCTAAAAATTATTTACCCCTCCAATTTTATCACGATTATTTTCATGTATATAGATACAGTGTTATAATGTATCTAACTGTATGTTAAAGTATTATTTGCGTCTAGGCTGATCCCCGAACATTCGCAACCCTAGCGAACTGGCGCAAATGTCTATTAGGGGCGTGAGGGGCGTATGGATATAATTAAAGATATTTTGGATAAAGAATATAAACTAGATAAAACTAAACAAGAATTAAATTCCGACACATCTAAAAATCTAAAAAAAATCAAATATGACGAGGAAAATTGCGATAATTTTCAGCAATATTTTACTTATTACTACGTCGAACAAATGGCTATGTTATGGTGTGGAATTGAACCAACAGATTTTAATGAGGTTATATCTGAGTGCGAGTATGCTAAAAGAGCAATCCCAAAACATCCCTATATAGGTTGCTTAGAGCATAGAGCGCGTGCAATTATGGATGCTATTGACGCGAAACAACTAGCTGTTGGAAGAGATGGAAAAACACATAGCATTAGTGACGACCATATAGCTCCAGAAAGGAGAACTATTTTACTAAAAGATTTTAAAGAATGGTTAATGTCTACTTTTCCAAGCGAAAAACCCAAGCTGATTTTTGATGATATGGAGAGAAAGACTCATACATCCATTACAACCGAAGCTTATTTAGCATTAGTTGCTGATAGAGATCATTTAAAAACAAGAATTAGCAATGCAGAGAATATATACAAAAAACAAATTGCCGAAATTAATAAATTGAAAGAAGAAAACGTAAAATTAAATAATTTGCCTACCAGTGAAAGTATTGGTGAGCGTCTAGAAAATACATATTTAAATATTATTGGTGGATTAGTTAATTTAATGCTATCAAAAACACCTAATGGTAGAAAAATTTCTGTATATAACTCGCAGTCAGATATTATCAATGCGCTTGTAGCACACTATCCAGGTAAGAAAGGATTAAGTCAGAGAAGTTTAGAAGGTAAGTTCTCCCAAGCAAATTTGAATCTACAAAAAGAGTAATTGAAAGTACCGCAATTGCGGTATCTGTTACCGCAGTTGCGATGACAGTAATAGCGCTTGGTTATATTCTGATATTGTCTTTTAAATACAGGAGAATATAACTAATGACAAATCAAATCCTATCAAAAAAAGAAGTAAAAGATTTACTTCACTTCAAATCTGACACTAGCCTTTATACGCTAGAACAGAAAGATAAAACTTTTCCCCAAAGAATCAGAATAGGCTTGCGCCGTGTTGGCTATCGAGCTGATGAGATTTACTCTTGGCTAGAATCTCGCAGAGTAGAACGCCGTGATGTGGCTTAATGGTGATAAAGCAAAACCCTTTATATCGCGAAATAATAAAGGGCTAACACTGGAATAATGACGCTTCCAATGATAGCCAATCTCGCGTTAAGTGTCTAGCTAAAAAACACTGAATTAACTAATTGATTTTAAAGCAAAGCGAAAAAATTCGTTACGGTCTCCCCTTGCCTAAATTCAGCTAAAAGGGGAATTTTTCGACACGTTAGGAGTAATACTTATGACAGATTTTAATAATTTAGTACCAGTAATAGAAACGCAATTCAACGGTAAATTACAGCAAACAGTTAGCGCAAAGTCTTTACATTCTTACTTAAAAGTAGGAAATGATTTTTCTACATGGATAAAGGGAAGAATAAAAGAATATGACCTAATTAAAGGTGATGATTTTTTAATCTTTGATTCATTAGAATTCAGGAATCAAAGTATAAATAATGAACAGTGGACAACTAAGCGAGGCGGAGACCGTAAAAGTATTGATTATATTCTAACAATTGGAACCGCTAAAGAATTAGCAATGATTGAAAACAATGAACACGGGCGAGCTATCAGAAAATACTTTATTCGTTGTGAAGAACACCTTAAGAACATTGCACCCGCCATCCAAAAGAAAGAGCTCAAACGCTTAAAGGCACGCAATGAAGTTGCAAATTATAGTCGTCCTATGTGTGATGCATTAACTCTACTCAGGCTATCACTTGGCAAAGAGACAAAACCTCATAACTATACCAACGAATTTAATATGATTAACGGTATTGTACTAGGTATGACAGCTAAAGCTTTCCGAAAAACTCATAATATAACTGGTGATATCCGCGATTACCTCAATGAAGAACAACTAAGCCAAATAGCCTACCTTGAGCGTTCTAATATTACCTTACTTGATTTGGGGTGGAGTTATGAGCAAAGGAAAGATGAACTAATCAAGCTATCACAAAGCTACATGACCAGATTAATCGGCAAAGAGGCTTAAAAATGACTACAAGCTTATATAACAACCCAGCAATACAGATGTATGCCCAGCCCTTAAATAATCGCCCTGTGAAGCGTTACGGCGCAATTTTCCGACACGTTAGGGAAGATTTTATTGATATCACTACGCACGCGTGTATGCATCGGGAAACTCATTGCATGGGGTTGAATTTCAAAAGTATGTTTCTTGAGTCCATAAAAAGGGAAAGCAGAATACTAATAACTAAGTTTTGTCAGTCCATAAAAAGGAAACCAAGAAAACAAATACCACCAAAAAGTGGTATTAAGCTAGTAAATTATTTCTTATTTGGTTTGGTGAGTTTTTCTCGACAAGCAGAAATAACGAAGGTAAAAATAAAAAAGCGCTTGCATGAATTTCAGAATTTGGGCTATATTAATCTTGCACTAGCAAAATCTAGTGTCAGGATTGGAACCCTGAATTACTCAACGGCGACACATGACGCCCTAAGCGTCTTTTTTTGTGTCAATACTTGCGCACGCCTGTTTATCAAATCTTTTTCTATGGTGGCGTTAGTAGGGCATCCGAAAGGGTGGCTGGATTCCGTTGGTGCCAGTAGTTCCAACCCTGCTAATGTCACCGCCAACGAGATTGGAACCTCTAGCGGTGATTACAATAATCAACCAACGGAGGCTGTCATTATGACTACTACCCCTAACCCTATTGTATCCACACAAAAACTATTTAAATTTTACGACCTTTCAACCGCTCAAGTTATCCAAACTACAGCTACAACTGAACGAGAAGCACGTAAGAGCTTAGGCAAGCAATCGCTTATCTTTATTGCCAGAATTCGATTAACCCCAATCATTGAACGAACTAGAACTTGGAGAGGCTACAGCCATGAATAACCATCAACTAGTTTGTAAAGTTGAAGGCACACTTCTTCAAGTTAAAAGTATGGCAAAAATCGCGCTAGATAATACAAATTACAAATTATCAGGATATGACGAGCCGTTTATTAACCAATCGGATATGAGTAATTTGTTGTGGGCTATAGTCGATTTAGCAGACCAAGCCTTTAATGACCTGCAGGAATACCACTTATTAGGGGGTAAAGACAATGCGCAACAATAACCATCGATTAATAAATAATATTGAAACCAAACTATCGCAAGCTCAAAGCATGATTAGGGTAATCTTAGATAACCATAATTATAAAGACGATGGATTAGACGAGCCTTTTATTAACCATTACGATACAGGTAATTTACTTTGGGCGACTGGTGACTTACTCGAAGATGCGTATAAGGAGTTATTAAAAATTGATATCAAAGGAGATAAAAACAATGGCTAATATCTCTTTAGATGCAATTAATACTATTAACTCAAAACTCGGTCAGGCAGACGCGATAACAACGCTTTTAATGTGTGAATGCGATTCAGGAAGTCAATTAAGTGAGGAGCTACGCTCATATGTCCTCGGGGCTATATCGGACCTAATAACTGATTCTAAAAAATTATTTCGCAGCGAAACTGAGCGAGGTGTCAGCAAATGAAAGAGTTTGACTTTAAACACAATAGTAATGGAACCATCACCGCGCTAAGGCTCAAAAATAACAAATATGTGGAAATTCTTTCTTTTGGCAAGGCAGACATTCCTCACTTGCTAGCAGATGTAACCAAACGATTACCGCCCGAAGTTAGGCGATATATGGAACAAATTAAGGAGTAATTATTATGGATAACCAACAAAGAATAACTGCAATTCACCATATCATCGTTGATTCAACTATGGCGATAGTAGCGGGTTTGTTTTTAATTGAGCAGATTAACAAAAATGATAGTCAAGTATTTGTTCATGAGGGCACTAAGATTGATATTAACAAAGATTTAATTGTACTAGGCTTAAAAATCAATCTTAAACAATACATGATTGAGAATTTCGGCGAAAAAGAAGGGTTAAATCGTACTTATGGCGCGTTAAAAGACATGTACATAGAAAGTACAGATGCCCCCTTAGCATTAACCCCATTCGGGCAAGAATTACTTTCAACATTGTTTATTGATTTAGTCGAGGATATCAAAGCTGAATCTAACGGGACAATCCATTAAGGGGGCGGTAATGAGAATAAATGAAATTACCACTCAAGCGGTAGGTAAATGGCAATCAATCTTTAGTTCATTAGGTATTGAGGTGGGTAATGGTAGACATTGCCCCTGTCCCGTCTGTGGTGGTAAAGATAGATTTAGATTTGATAATAAAGATGGGCGCGGTACTTATATCTGCAATCAATGCGGTAGCGGTGACGGCTTAGAACTTATTAAAAACTATTATCATTGTGACGCGAAAGAGGCGAGCAATAAAGTAGCCGAATACTTAAATTTAAGGAACACCTCCACAAGCTCGGATTTGAAATCCGACCTACAAAACAACATACCAGAAAATCCTGTATGTAAAAAGGTTAATTATTTGCTATCTAAAGCAATATTAGGTCAATCGGATTACCTCACTGAAAAAGGGTTAACGTTCGATTTAACCTTGCTAGATGATGGGCGTATCTTTGTCCCTTTGATTAATATCAACAGTGAATATACAGGCGGTCAATTTATCGAGCCAAACGGAAATAAGCGCTTAATGAGAGGCTCAAATAAGAAAGGTGCTTTTATATGGGTTAGCCCAAAATTGGGCAGACCTGACGAGGTATACAAAGAATTACTCACAGCTACCGAGATTATTATTTGTGAGGGATTAGCTACAGGTATATCGATAGCGGAATTCCGCCATCGGTCACTGGTGATATCTGCTATTGATGCAGGCAATCTTATTCATGTGGCCAAAGCTATCCGTGAGGTTAATTCTACCGCAAATATTATTATTGCCGGTGATAATGATATAGGTAGTCATAAAAACACAGGTAAAGAAAAAGCGATAGAAGCGGCTACTGCGATTAATGGTTATTACACAATCCCCGATACAGATTATAAATGTGATTGGGATGATTATAGGCAACAATTTGGAAGCGATAACGCTTTGGCTCATTTTAATAAAAACCTCATAAAACCAGAGTTATCCACCATGACAAAACATAACATGCAAAACGAGTTATCAAGCATGAACCTATCGCAAATGGCATCAAGTCAACGCGCCGAACTGCTTAATCAATATTATGATAATAACCTTGCGATTAATCTTACTACCGATGAAATCTATCGCTATCAAGATAACGCATGGCAACCTATAAGCGATAAACTATTAATGCGAACACTAGCCGATTTATTCACCCAATCAGGCGAACCATTTAACCCTATGCGAATTAGCTCAGCGGTTGAATCGCTCAGGTTATCTTTACCTGTAATGGGAAGTTCTCAAAAGGATTTAATTTGCTTTAAAAATGGTGTTTATGAGCTGAAGACACAAACTTTCAGACCTCACAATAAGCAAGATTGGTTATTGGTGAGTAATGATATTGATTATTACCCCGCCAAAGAAAATGAATCTTTTGATACTCACGCGCCAAACTTCGCTAAATGGCTAAAAAGAGCATCAGGCAATCAAGATAAGGCTAAAAATATCTTAGCCGCGCTATATATGATATTGGCTAATCGTCATGACTGGCAATTATTCTTAGAGGTTACAGGCGCAGGCGGTAGCGGTAAAAGTGTTTTTGCTGAAATCGCAACTATGTTATCGGGCAAGAATAACACTGTTATAGGCACAATGGAATCACTGGAAAAGGCAAGAGATAGGGCCTTAGTAGTTGGTTACTCTCTTATCATTTTACCAGACCAACCGCGTTATATGGGCAGTGGTGCAGGTTTAAAAGCAATTACGGGCGGTGATGAGGTCGCAATCGACCCAAAACACAAGCAACCCTATTCTTGTAAAATCCCTGCGGTAGTATTGGTTATCAATAACGAGGCAATGAGATTTAACGAACGAAATGGCGGTATATCACGACGTAGGGTTATCTTTCACTTTGGCGAGGTCATCCCTGAAAAAGAGCGAGATTTAAACTTGGTTAGCAAAATAGAGCAAGAGCTACCCTCAATTGTGAGATTGCTATTAAATGAGTTTACCAGTCCAGCAGAAGCCAAAGAAAGACTACACCAGCAACAACAATCAGACGAAGCGACGGCGATTAAACGCGAATCTGACCACTTGGTAGATTTTTGTAGTTATCTTGATGTGCTGGATCATCCCAATGGTATGCTTATGGGTAATTTAGGCATAATACCATTTAACCCTAAAAAATATTTATATCATGCTTATATTGAGTATGTGCGAAATACAGGGCTTAATAATCCATTGTCCTTGAGTGGGTTCGGTTTATCATTAAATTACGCCATAAAAGAAAATAGAAAGGCGTACATTAAAAAACGAACTAATATAGGGGTAAAAACTAATTTAGAAATAAACCCAGATATGTGTAAAGATTGGCTACCTAAAGCCGAAGATCCTAACTAGTAGCTCAAATTGAACCACTAAAATAAGGCCGCCCTAATTGGCGGTTTTTTATTGAGTGAATACCTAAAGTGTATACTTGTGAATAGTAAACATTCAAGTATACACCACTCAAACCCTTTTATAATAAGGCTTCAAGCAGGTAGTGAACACCGTGCATACTTTTTTATAAAATTTTATTTTTATGGGGGAGGTATAAAAAATCTAAAACATAATTAACGGATACCGATCACCTAGATAAATTTTCACACCGTCAAAATTCTAAAACCAATTTTTAACCTTTCAATTTGGCAAGATTAAAATACCTAATATTGGGGGTCAGTTTTTATTTTGGGACTATGTTTGGGACTATTTCTTCAATAAATAAAAATCAAAAACCTTTATTGAAAAGGCTTTAACAAGACTATTTCAAGTCCCGCCCACGCACCAATTCAATATTCATTGACATTCTTTTAAATCCTTTAAAACACATCAAAACTAACAAATACAAGGCTTAAAGCCTATTTTGTTATTCATTAAGCACCAGTAAGATACATTTACAACCAAAAAGAATGGGGATATATATTGGGATAAGATAAATTATCCTTTTGATTAGATACCCCCAAAGTTGATAAATGGCTATCAAAACTCCCCCTTTAACTGATACACAAATAAAATCATTAAAAGTCACAAACAAAGATAAAAAGTATTTTGATGGGGGTGGTTAATTTCTTTAATACTCAAATTTGGGCACTGCCTCTTTGAACAGATTTTTACACCCGCGAAAATAAACTATAAATCAAAAATAAATGAGTACGACCCCCCCCCAACTTTAGGGAACACTTTTCTTTTCAGATATTCGGTTGAATTTATTAAAAATAAAAACATAGTATTAATAAGTTTTTTTTATTTTTATGCTTAGTTTTCCGTGGCTCATTAATATCCATTAACCCCCATAAAACACTTACAATACAGTAATCACAATGATAAAACATTTAATTAACACCAATTAATGTACACTTAGATACATTTATGACCAAATTTTATGAAGTATATTAAGTGGTATTTGATGTAGAACCTAAAAACGATATCGCACTAGGTTAGCAAATAGCTTTTTTTAAACGCAACCAATTCAATTATATTAATAATAATTTATAGCGTCTTTTGTCGTAAGTAACACAAATTTGTAACAAGTCCTATAAAATTTAGTTGACACATTTAATTAGTATACTTATTATAAGTATACTAATTAAATAAATAAGGATTATATATGAAAAAAATTTCTATTTCTTTTGAACTTCCGACTGTATCCATGCCTAATAAAATTTGGCCATATTTTACTGACTTTTCATTAAGAAAACTTTGGGAAACAGATCTTGAAGAATTTACGATAACAGGTGAAATAAAAAGTGGAGTTAATGGTTTATTTAAACTGGAAAACATGCCAGCCATGAAAGTTATATTATCTACAGTATTGATTAATAGAGAATTCACTGAAAGATTTGATATTCCAGATATTGGGATTTTATTTTTTTCTCATCAAATAGTCGAATATTCAGATAATAATTATGCGATAAAAGCTGTAATTGAATTAGAACCGAAAGTAGAATTATCAAATAAAGTTTGTTATGATTTTATGAAGAATATTTCAAATGATATTATAGATAAAGCATTTTTATTAAAAGATCTGGTAGAAAAATAAGTATGTCCAAAGACAATAGGTTTTCTTCTCAATTCAAGCATGATTCGTCAGAATCTATAGGTTTTGTATTTATGAAAACCTATGCAACTTGGCATAGTTTAATAAAAAATAGTTTGAAACAGTATTCAATAACTCATCCGCAATTTATTATTCTTACCACGTTGGCATATCTTTCAGAACATTTTGATGAAGTTACACAAGTAACTTTATCTCAACATGCTAATATTGATGTAGTTACAGTATCGCAGATTTTAGATAATTTAGAAAAAAAAATATTAGTTAAAAGAATTACATCAGTAAAAGATAGTAGAGCTAAATCTATTCAATTAACAGATAATGGGTATATTATGGTAAATAAAACTACTCCATTAGTAGAAAAAATTGATGATCAATTCTTTTCTTGTTTAGGTGAAGATATCACCTATTTTCATAAAATGTTATTAAAACTGTCATGATATTATAGAATAGATTAAACTTTAATAACTATCTATCAGCACTAATCAATTAAAATATTATCTAATTAGTATTCTTTTCGTTTTATTATCATAACAGTTATGGGGTAGTAAATATCTACACTCAATAGCTAAAACACCGCCTTTACTCATTTCTGTGCAAAACCGCGAAATAAAAGTATTTTTTGGGCTTGTAATAATCAAAATCATAAAAAATAAATAGCCCATTATTTAGCTAATCTAGTAATAAATTTTTACATCACTGAATTATGTAGAGTTATGCAGAGTTAAAATTTAGACCATACACAGCACAAACCCTTATAGAATAAGGCTTACAAGAAATGATGTATAGTATGCATAGATTTTTATAAAATTTTATTTTAATCGGGGGTAGTTAATTTCTTTAACACTCAAATTTGGGTACCGCCTCTTTAGACAGATTTTTACATCCGCGAAAAATCAACTTTAAATCAAAAATAAGTGAGTACTAAAAATACCCAAGTTTAGGGATCACTAAAATTTATACAGCATAACAATCGAAATATAAGTAAAAAAATTTATTCGTTATAATTGTAAGTATCTTATTTCCATCCTCTTGCAACACTACCTATTTCGTTTATTTCTAGTTTACTATCTGACTCAATCCAAAGAATGGTGAATGTTCCTGAGACATCATATTTTTTAACATTTTAATACTTATTAATAATTACATGAAATTATTAATATATTCCAGCTTACAAAATTGCAAATCATCATTCCAAATGAAATGGTAAAGAGCTGTATTAGGGATAGGTAATCCTAATTGAAATTTTCTAAATAATTGCATTTCGATTGTTCTATCACACTTGTCTTTGAATCCAAGTTGTTGCCATATATAAAGTGCTAACCACATTCCATGCCCAAAGATAATACTATTATTGGGAATATGTTCTAACTCTTGATTGAATGAAAATACTTGTTGATAAAATTCATTAAAAGTTTGTGCCGTTTCTCCATGTCTCCAATTAGGATCGGAATCTTCCCAATACTTTAATATGATAGGAATTCTTTCTTCACCATTAAGGCCATCTATGACTTTATGACACAATGTATTAAATTCATTTAAACAAGGTAATACTAATGCAGATAAATTATGTTTTTGCAGTAATGCTTCTGCTGTTTGTTGAGTCCTATAGTACTCAGAAACAAAGATTTTTGTTGGTACTACATTCAGCATTTTAGCTATTTTTTCGGCTTGTTTAATACCTGTTTGTGTAAGATTGATTTCTTTGTTAGGTTTAGTTATACCGCCGATATTTGCTTCACTTTGAGCATGACGTATAAAATATATATTTTTCATATTACCTCATATTTATTTTTTTATTTTCTAATGAAACGTATTTTACTTAGAATTAGAAATAAGCGTTTACATAATTTTGTTGAGATAAACCAACCTATAATAATAAAAACCTATGCCAAAATAAAATAGATAGGATCTGGTATATTTGGGAATAATTCATGTAATTGACATATTAGCCAAATAGCGAAACAGATTGGTCATAGAAAACTCCATATCAATTACAAATATAATTAACAATTTTGTTGTGGTAACTTAATATACTACGATAAACATAGTATTCAAAACAAATAACTATGACTATTGTAGTTTGCAGATAAGAGAAAACTTAAGCTAAAGCGAAAAATGAAAATAAGTATCACCATATTTTTGTGAAAGGCTAAAAAAAACAAGACAAGAAAAAATTTTATAACAAAAAATGGGGATACAACCTTTATTGAAGAACCTACCGCAAAAATAGTGACGTTACAAATAATGATGAATAAATTTGCTCCTAATAAAACTTTCTCTTTTACCGAAGGCGATTTTAAACCAATTAGCGTCATAAAAATTGAAGTACAAGCTTATACAGCTGAAAAACATTAAATTATAAAAGTTATATCAATGCTGGTAAAAAACTCTAAAATAAGTGAGTATTAAAAATACCCAATTTTAAGGGTCACTTTTCGTTTTAGGTATACGGTTCAGTTTGTTGAAATAAAAAAACTTTATTTACAAGCATTCTCATGACTAGGTTAAGATTCCACCAACGCTTATTTTGATATTCATTAAGCACCTGTAAAATACATTTATAAGCAAAATTTTTAGGTATATAGTTAGTCATATCGATGCACTATAACTAAAAATGGTATACTTATGATGCTATTAACACTATTAACGAATCATCTACTGATATTTCTCTGTAGCAATCAATTAAAGCCAGTAATTAATAAAGAATACCTCGTTTACTTATGTCTCAACTAAACTAATCCAAGCAAATATAACGCAAACTGGTAATTTTTTAGCCGCACGATTCTATCGTTAATCTATCTCTTCTACAGAATATATTATAAATTTAAGCAGATACTTTAGACGCTGTTTACATAAGATTTAAACGCAATAATAATCATAATAAGTCCTTTACTTTTTGCCATTCATGTTTAAATCTAAACTTAAGATAGAAAACAAAAATACGCATTTTGATTTTATGAATGGGGCGATTTTGTTTTTTTTGATGTCATCTATTGCACTCATTAAGTCATCTTCATCAAAAAAACACCAAACCGGTGGCACTGGTCCGATCGTATTGTAATGACAAGCAGGCGCCACGTAATAAAATAACATATGTTAAACATAGGATATTGGATATAATTTTACTACCGATGCAATATAGTTATAATCTACCTTGTTATCAACAAATAGATCTGAAAGCGCAACATAGAGCTCTTTTTCATTTAATAGTTCCATCTAGTAACTCCTCTATTTCATCATCAAAGCTACGTAAGACGGTAGCAATCATTGCTTTCGCTAAGTATTAAAACATCAGCCAGAACGCAAAATGAATAAAGCTCAGTGCATTACCGTTTTATAAATAAATCAGAGGTAAAATCATCACTCGAAGCATTTTATATTTTAGTTACTAGTTTAATAATTACTGGGTATGGGTGGGATGATTTATATCGAAATCATGAGCCCCGGTATACATAGATAAGCTGTGTATTAATCAAATTATTCAAGAATTTTTTTATATTGAAGATAATATTATCCAATTTAGTGCCTTATCGACTAATATAACAGCAAAACAGTTTGCTAATTATTTGTATTGCATGCATCTTGATGTAGATTCAGATTTCATTAACGATATAATGGATAAGTTTCCTTTGATATCTTTATTTGAGCTTGTTGATAATCCTGACAATTTTATGAAAGACTTGGGATATTTTATGTAGACAGAGTTTCACTATATCTATCTTTTCAGTTTTACTTCAGGATAAGATACCAATTAAATCAAAATATGAGAGTGATATTATTTATTAATTGAATAAAAAATTGCATCAATTTGATTTATTTTTCGTGAGGTGGCATTAGGTGAATATTCATTTATATTGTGAGCTTGTTGCGTAATAAGCCTGTACCAGTACATTATCACGCAATTCTTCACATTCACCTATTTAATTTTCAGCATTCTTATAAATACTTTAAAAAAGATCAATCCAAAATATAAAACGATTCTGTATTTGACGGTGAAATTACTTATCTTCTTATACACAATAAATTGCGCTACTAAAAATATTATAATTTATTAGATATATAGCTAATAACTAATTATAAACTAATATTCAATTTCCCTTAAATAATGATAAGATTCAAAGACAATCCTATTCCATTTCGTTATGGCGCTTATTTTTTCTAAACCACATTCATCTGCTCGCCATACAAAACGGTTTCCTGAATAAGTTTCAATCACATTAACATGATTCCAATATAATTGGGATAATAAACTTTCAAACTCTTCTAACCAATCATCCGGCATAACATACATTTCATCATATTCAGCAGCAAAATGAATAATATATGAATATTTACAAAGCGCTCTATTGTCAAAAGGTAACATTGCAAACATATCCCGACAAATATAAGAACCATATTGAGGAAGTCGTTGTAAGACTGCCTTATTAAAATCACTTAAAGCTTTGTCATCAGCGGCGGATGAGGAGATATACCCATATATGATTGCCATTCTATTTAATCTTTTTAGTTATAGTTTAATGTTTAATTGATACTAATAAAGCGTTATGAATAAATTCTACCATATCTAATTGATGTTTCCCCACTTTTAACTTTAGTAATGAATAATTAATACTTATTGACGTAATAAGGATTTATTTAGTAAGTGGAATTATTATTTAACCATAAAGATGGTTGCAGGATATAGTGTGTTTGACTGGAATTAACACATTTTGATTAGATGTATAAAATTTCAGAAGAAGTTGCTACAAAATAAATAGAAAAGTCCATGCGACATAATATAGATTCTTAGATCCAATAGCGTTAAAATATAATAATCTTACAGCAGCCATAAATTCTATCGTATTTAAAATACTGAAAAATAGTATTAAAGATATGGGAATATTTTTATCAGTAGATGGAACTAAAATTTAGTAATTTATCTCTCGATGAAGTTTTATCATTATATAAATTTTATCTATATTATGGATCTTCAACAGAACATTTTTATTCTAATGAGTTAGTAATTAATTGGGCTGAAAAGCAAGTTATGCAACATAATGATTCTGAAATACTTTTGATTATTGCGTCTTTAGGACTTGATAAGCAAATTGATAGTGATGAAGTTATTACATATTTAAAAAGATATCTTGCGTAAAAAAATATTGCTATACCGGATATTAATTATAGCAGTCTAATTGTCTTAAAGCTTTTGATTCAAAAAATCATATCAAGCAATAATTTGAATGATATTGATTTTCTTCCTTCAAGTTTTGTATTTAAATACATTGATTTGGACAATAAATATTTTCATAAAATAAAGAAATATTGGCTATTTATCTATTATGACTACTTTGCAAGATATGAAGAACCTAATTGTTATTATTCTAAAGAACAACTGTGTGTAAAAAACAATATGATAAAATTAAATTTCTAACAAAAAGATTCTATACTTTATTGAATAACAAAGAAATGGTTCAATTTTTAGCTAAACATGGATAGCTATATTTAAATTAAAACTATCTCTATATAGTTTTGAAGAATATGAGAGAATACTTTTGACAAAATATTCATCGAATATCTCCTGTTCCATTTAGTGTTTTATTGAAGAGGTTCTATAAGTAATCATATAAGATGAAAAACCTCAAAAATCCATTTAAAATTGATTCGCTATTCAGTTCTAATACCCCGTAAATTTCTCTCTTTCAACCACCATACTTTGACTTAGAAACTGCTTTATTTTCTCTTCTATTTGACTTTCAATAGTTTTAAGTCGTAATAATGGCACACCAGCTTTATCAAGAATGGCATTCTTCAGCTGATCTCGTTTCCTCTGCTCTGGTTTACTGTGATCATCGCCATCAACTTCAATCACTGCTATAGGATTTTTACCTATTTTAAAATAAAGGACAAAATCACAACTAGCTTTATTATCCATATATTCAAGTTCACGTTCTGTAAAGCTGTTGTTAGTTTTTGAGACAAGCTGCTCTAAATGAACCTGTTGATGGTAATTTATGGTTTGAAAAGTGCTTTCTTCTAATATCTCACGCAGTAATTGAGCAATAATCTGTTCTGATTTATATTTTGAGTCATTTTTTCTTAACCGTGAGTTAAGTGCCTCTAACGACTTATCGTAATCTTCATAAAGTAAGTCAAAAGCCGAGATAACCGGACTTTGGTAAATATGATCATTATCCGCATAGTACTTAATATACCGAATTAAGGCAGCAATACTTTTATTATTTTCAGTAAAGATATCATTACCTGTGACAAGTATGAACTTATTTTTAGCCCTCGAAACCGCTACGTTAATTAAATGTGGATTATCAACAAAATCTAGCTTTTCTCGTTTACTCGTTTTTTTATCCAATACAGTAGAAAAGATAATATTATCACACTCTCTACCCTGAAATTTATGCGTTGTAGCTTTAACAATATCTAATGGCAAATGTTCTTGCGATAAATCAATTTGGTTATTGTAGGGCGCAATAAAACCGGTGTTTTCTTCTGTAAAATCTTGCCAACCTACTTTATTAAGAGAGTCAAGTTCTCGCAAATTCGTTAAATTTCTTGTGTGATTCCCCGGTGCGGTAACAATTAATGTGAGCGCTTGTTCTCCATTATCTTTGATCATTGGAATAAGCTGATCATTGTAAAATTGCTTATTACAAAACTGAATGATTTTCGGATGACAACGATAATGCTCTTTCAGTAAAGTGATGGGGATTTTGTCTTGAAATAAGCCAATAAAAGAGTCAAGTAGACTATATTTTTCACAATCATAATATTCATGAGGTGGTTTGATATCAAGTTTGGTAGATACATGAGGTAGCTGTTTACGATCGCCGACAATAATCACATTCTTGGCACAGCCCAAACCAAGAATACCGGGAATAATATCTTGCTGTGAAGCTTCATCAATAATTAAGTAGTCTATTAAGGCACCTTGACCCAAAGAGTTGATAATGGAATGAGTACTACTACCTATAATTGGAAAACGTTTAGTAAATTCACTAAAACGTGGTTGATAGTCTTTGTCGGTAAAGGTCGCTTTAAGGTCGATGGTTTGTGAAAGATGCGCTTTCAAATATTGCATTGAAAAACGGGTTAAATCAGCCAATAACGAGTGAAATTGATTTTGTTCAAGTCGCTCTTGATAGCGTTTAAGTAGGCTGTTTTTTTCATTCAACTGCTGATCATAATAAGCCAACTGTAAAAGATTAAAAATTGCTTGTCGCTTTTGCCAATTACTAATGAATTTTGTGCGTATTATCTTAAAATTAAGCAGAAGTTGTATGCGGTCTTTAAATGTAATTCGACGTTGATCTAGGTATTGTAAATAAGCCAATAAATCGGTAATTTTCTCTTTGGAAAACTGATATTTACTTAGTAGCTGGGCGTCCGACGATAAGTTTTCACTTTGGCTCTGTTGTAAATAGCCCTTTTCAATTGTCAATTCTTCAATTTGCGCTTGCAAGAAAGCAACTTGGTTCTGTGCTTGGAGATGTTCAACTAATGTATTTGAAAGCTCGCTTATTCTTTGTAAAGATATTGTTTGCTCTTGTTTTTCAAGACTTAGTTCTAGTTCACCGCCAAAGAAGTTTTTTCGTTTATCACTACTACCTAATTTAGCAACCAGATAATCAAGTTGATCTTTAGCTAATTTTTCATAGACATTTTCTACCGCAGAATTGTTATTGGATAAAATAGCAACCGTGCGATTATTTATCAAAATATTCGCCACAATATTTAAAATAGTTTGGGTTTTGCCGGTTCCAGGCGGGCCTTCAATAATACTGATTTGTGAAGCGAAAGCTTGTTTTACTGCTTTTAACTGACTTTCATTAATTCCAAAAGGATAAATAAAATGTTGAGGAGGCTGGCGTTTTTGGTTTGTTACACTGCAATAAGCATGAAGCACCGTATCAGGATGAGGAGTGATTTTATCCAGTTGTCGTAACACATTTTCGGCAATACCTTTATTGTGCTCATCGGCATGTTCAATACGAGCTTGCGCTACTTGCGTAAAGTAGTGAAAAATATCTTCATTTTTAAGATTGGTCTCAGATACGATCTGAATATTCTCACTAAGCATAACGTAGGGTCGGGAATTGTTAGGATAATAGACAACTGTATACTTTCGCCCATAACTTTCAGCTTTTTCAATCCAATCTATTTTCGATTTATCCTTAACAATAAGAAGATTTCCCTTTATTTGCTCAAATGGGTTCACTTGGCATTGTGATAATGGCTGAGTATATTTTTTGCCAGAAGGAAAATGGCTAGTGAGTTTGAGTTCTTGATCTTTATTATCATAGTAGAGAGACCAGTCGCTGATTTGCTTAGTTTTATTTTCGCCATTCATATAGATAGAAATCATTGCTTTCGTCCTTTTAATAGGAAATATATTCCATAAGAAGAAAATCGTTTAACCTTATTGTTTACGTTTGAACAATTGTAGTAAACCTCGTACAGTAACTTCTAGCTGGCTACCTTGCTGATAATTAGCAGGAACAACATAATTAGCTCGTTCTTCAGCAATGAGTTTTTCAACTTTTTCTTGTGTACGTTGATCCTTCCATTTTTGCTCATCAAATACCGCCAAGGAAAACCCGCCTTGGTATCTAACCATTTTCATTGATGGAATATCGGTATCACCATCACCAAAATAGATCATTCGTTCAAATGGGATATCTCGTTCTTCTAACTCAATAAATTTATTAACTTCAGTATTGTCCCAGGAATTTAAGATGCCTTTGTTAATTCGAAATAAAAATTGGGTTTTGGTTGTATAGTTTATCGCTTGAGCAGGCCAAATAGCTTGTTTTCCTTTTTGGCAATAATGATATTTACATGCATAAATTTGGCTAAATTGATGACCAATGTCTGTACCACGAATCATAGCATCTAAACCACTTGAAATAATGTAATGTTGTAGTGCTATCTCATTAACCGCCGCATATTCATTAATACGCTCAAACCAAGTATCAACACCGGGGAAGAGAGGAATAGATTTTCCATGTTTTTTTAAATTGTCTTCACTTAATTCATCAGAACCAAGTTGGTTGGCTGTTTCAGCTAAGAGTCCAAGATAAGATAGTATTTCGTCACCATCGTCTTGTTTGGCACGTTCTTTCACTTTATTCCAAAAGCTTGCTATGTCCGTAATTCCTAATGCTGGCATCAGTCCATGTTGGGCACAATCACCTTCTGCTAGCGTTCCATCGAAATCATAAATTAATGCACACTTAATCATTTATTTATCCTCATATAATGCTTTAAATTAAATAAGCACGATACATTGTTCCTATAATGTGACAATTTATTATCAATCTTATGCTCTAAACTCTTGCCACTAAAAAACTTGCTTTATAAATTATGGTTTGGTATCAAATTTAGCATTCATTAATTACCTTAACTGTTCACCTTTAAGGCGCCTAAAAGACATATTTAATTCTTATGTTTTACATTGCAATACAAAGCTGTTAAACAGTTTTGATATATGTTGTGAGATTTTAGTTCTGCAGTCAGATAGACGCAGGTAAGCTTGTTTAAACTGAATTAAAACATAAAACAGTAGTAAAGATTTATCAAGTTTATGTTGTCGCTCGTTCTTTATGATGATCACTGTAATAATATTTTTTAATTGTTTTATATTCATATTATTAACACATTTTTATGTTAAACAATGTAATTAATATACATCAATTTTGCGATACTACTTAAAAAAGTTCACCTACAAGTCAAAAAACTAGAAATATTAATTTCTAACTATGAGCTCTATCACAGATTAAAGCATTTGGCCAATTGCGTAGAATGGAGAAATATAGGATTTGAGGATTGCATATATGGAAATGAATGACAACTTTTTAGTTGCCACAAATAAGATTAAAAACAACACGTTATGTAAATTACATTTTATTAATTCCACAAAATGTGTTTTGTTCCACCATTGGCTATTAAATTGAAATATACAAAATATTTTTATTATAATTAATTCTAGAATAAATCAACGCCTGTTATCATTGCCTATTCACTGTTTAATAGCATTCTTTTACATCTTTTAAAAACACCTGAAGATAAATACTATTGTTGTGTGTATGTCAACTTTAGCACCATAGACAACAATTCATCTTAATTAGATGGTTAAAAGCGATAAAAAAGTTATTAATATAAAAAATATCAATCTAGATCGTTAAACCTTTAGTTCTAATAGATTCTTTTAAACAGAACTGATTTTTGATTTTCAACTATACCCTTTAATTCTTGTGGACTTAGCCAAGGTTTTCTACGATGAATCATTTTATGACAATTTGCACATATAATAATTAAATCTGATAATTTAGTTTTTACATTACCTGACTCTGATAATGGATTTATGTGATGGCATTCAGCAAAACCTTGTCCAAGTTCTTCACCATAAAAATCAGCAAAATCAAATCCGCAAATTTCACATTTTAAACATTTTTGGCTTGTTAAAACTTTTTGTTTTTTTAATTTAACAATTTTTCTATTACGTTCGAGATATTTATGATTTTCGATAAACTTAACATACCCTTCATTAACTGAAAAATCTTTAAGTTCATTTGGATCTATATCTAAACCAAAATCATCAATCTTCGTGAAATTAATGATTTTATTGTTGCCCACAAAACAAACATCACCTCCTGATTTAATTGATTTTAAAGTTGCTTCAATTAATTCAGAACCAAACTCTTCCATATTAAATAATACATTAGTTACTTGTTCTTTAATTTTAAAATTAAATCGGTGTCGATACTCATTATCTTGCCAAACAATAGAACTATCTTGATAATAACCTTTAGTTATTTCTCCGATTACTATTTCAGAAACAATACCTTTAAATTGTTGAGGATCTTTTAAAAATTTAGGGAACCCTTTTGGTACATCACCATTTATTGACTGCCATTTTAATTGTTGAACAAAAATAATTTGATCGCCAACCTGTATGTTATCTATTTTAGATTGGCTTGTGATTTTTTTTAAACCCCAAATTCCTTTTTGTTTACCAATGCTATAATTTACTTGTGCTTTTGCTCCAGCGACATATACGACCCAATAACGCATATTTTATCCCTTATCAATTAATTAATAATTTAAAGTTTTCAATAATTATCTTAATAGCTTACCAGATATGATTACTATTTCTCCTTTTATATAGATTAGAAGATTAATGATCATTTTCTTCAGTTGAAATTTCAAAATGGACTAGATTAAAAAATCATGAGTAATATTAATTTATATTTAACCATAATTAAGGTTATTTATTAATAATTCATGTAATTTGTTATTGCAAAAAGTATGATGGGAAAGCTTTATTGATACATTACGCACTGAAAATAAAGGAATACTTTCATCTGAGCTATATCTATAATCGGATTTTACTCTTCAACACAAGGAAAAGACAGAAGATCATTGGCAACAAATCTGTACCAATATTAACAGTATAGTTGTGCAATATATAGAAACAGACCGATTCATTTGTTGATAGCAGTTCTATCGCTTATCTAATAAAAAGATAGAATTTTACAATAGATTAAATATGATTGATAACTAAAATAATTACCAATCAGGGTGTAATTATTATGAATAAATTTATTTACTATTTTTGAAAAATACTAATATCAAATTGGCTTTATAATAAACATCAATAAAGCCAATTAAAAATCATTTATTAATCAACAATAACTCTTCCATTTGATGGCTGTACTGGGCGGTTGTTGTTGTGATGCATGATTGAATGGAATTTTTCAATTTGTTGTTGTGAGACAGTTACAGGTTGTTCTAACACAATCCATCTTACACCTTCAGTACACGGTGGTGTTGTTAATGATCCACTAAAGCGATAATAATCGAGTGTTTTAGGAAATAATGCACTGATATCAACAGTTTTGTCTAAAGTTGCTTTGTTATCCAATTCTGTTGGCATTTGCTGCCAAGCCTTCGCAATTTCAGAATTCGCTTCGCCATTATTAAACATTAAGGCGACGACGGTAAGCTCACCAGTTTTATTTTTGTAAACAAAGTGGGCTTCCATTGGATAACTTTTACCTTTAATGGTATTTTCACTTGGGCTATGAAAATGGAATTGTTGTAACGTAAAGCTTTGCTCATCTAATATTAACTGATTATTACCAGTCACGTTAACCTGAATAGTATGTCCGTTATTAATAATTTCTTGTTTACTTGGTTTGAATGAGAACTTTAAATTTTCATGCTCTGTCTTTAATACATGATCGATATTGATCGGTGACTGATTTTTACCATTCTCACAGGTAGAATACTCTGGTGATAATTTACCCCAGTTTTCTGGTTTTTCTTGACCTTCATATCCCCAATGAGATGAATGTTCTGAAGCGGCACAAGATAAGCTAGTTGCCATTAATACTGCAATTACTACGTTATGTTTCATGTTGATTTCACACTTTGGTATTAATTGGAGGGAAGCTGAATTATACTCTGCAAGAATAAGGCTTTCCAGCTAAAACACGCCTTATAAAAAATAATTATATATCGCTGTTCAAACATCGCTAAACGGCGAATTAATAATGTTTATGCAGATAAAAGTGATCTTGAAGTATCTATTGAAAGGTTGATATAAAAAAACCTGCTATATAAGCAGGTTCTTAAAAACTGAAATTGGCTCCTCCAACAGGACTTGAACCTGTGACATACGGATTAACAGTCCGCCGTTCTACCGACTGAACTATGGAGGAACATTTAACGAACAAGATATTAACCATCTATGACGATTCTGTCAATCTCTAAAACACTAATTAGGTTTAACTGCTCAGCTTGTAAGCAAATCGAGGGAAAGCTATGCTAAAATAGCGAGAAAATAGCATAACCAGTAGAGTAAAATTGATGAAGAAAAATATTTGTGTGTTTTGTGGGGCGAGTGAAGGTAATCGTCCAGAATATCGTATGGCAGCAGAGCAATTAGGTATGATTATTGCCAAACATAATAGACGATTAATCTATGGTGGAGGTAATAAAGGACTAATGGGTGTTATTGCTAATGCCGTTCTCACTCATGGTGGTGAAGTTATTGGCATTATTCCTGAGCGGTTAGTTAAAGCTGAAACTGCACACCATGGTATTACGCGTTTGGAAGTTGTTGAAAATATGCATCAACGCAAAGCAAGATTAACTGAGCTAGCTGATGGTTTTATTGCTATGCCTGGAGGCACAGGAACATTAGAAGAGCTGTTTGAGGTATGGACAGGCATGCAAATTGGTTATCATGAAAAACCAGTTGCCTTATTTAATAGTCAATTTTGGCAACCAATGCTCAATTTTTTAGAACACGCAGTACAAGAAGGCTTTATCCGAGACAGTTTTTATCGAACATTGATCGTCGCAGATGTTGCTGATGAAATGTTAGAGAAGATGGATAATTTTATCCCAAAAGATTTACAACGTTGGGTAAAAAAATAGATTAAGACAAGAATAAAAAAACGCCATCAGATGATGGCGCTTTTAGTTGCATAATGTATTATGCGCTAACTAATTCAGAAGTTTGTGCTTCAGGTTTTTTAATCAATGCGTAAGCGACACCCGCAATCACCGAACCAACAACAATTGATAGTAAATAACCACCAACTGGTTTAACTACGCCAGGGATTGCTAAAGCGAATAGACCACCATGTGGAGTCATAAGCTCAGAACCAAATGCTAATGATAGACCACCAGTTATTGCCCCACCAATAATACAACAAGGAATAACACGTAATGGATCACGAGCAGCGAAAGGAATTGCCCCTTCAGAGATAAAACATAAGCCTAATACTAATGAAGCTTTGCCACTTTCTTGTTCTGCTTTAGCAAATTTTTTGCGAGCGATTAAGGTTGCTAATCCCATTGCTAAAGGTGGAACCATACCACCAGCCATAACCGCTGCCATTGGTGCATATACTTGAGCCGAAATTAAGCCTGTACCAAACGCATAAGCAACTTTATTGATTGGTCCGCCCATATCAGTACACATCATACCACCTAAAACTGCACCTAACAGAATAGCGTTGGCTGTTCCCATTGATTTCAACCATTCAGTTAAAGCTTCCATTAGCCATGCTATCGGTGTACCAACAATAAACTGCATAACTAAACCTGTAGCTAATGTAGCAAGTAATGGTACAATAAGAATTGGTTTTAATGCTTCAAGTGTTTTTGGTAATGGTAAATACTTAGTGATTAACATTGCTAAGTAACCTGCAAAATAACCAATGATTATACCACCTAAAAAGCCCGCACCAGTAGAGACAGCAAGCAAACCACCAACAAGCCCAGGGGCTAAACCAGGTCTATCAGCAATAGAATAAGCAATATAACCAGCAAGTAAAGGTACCATGAGTGAGAATGCTAGCCCACCGATTTGTGCTAAATGAGATTCACCTACCAGTTTTTGTACGCCATCAACCATTTCAAATGAACCAAAAGCAAATGATAAAGCAATGATTAATCCACCAGCAACAACCATTGGTAACATGTAAGATACACCAGTTAATAGATGCTGATAGACACCTTTCTTCTCGTTACTTGATTTTGTTGTTGAAGCAGAACTAGTTGGTTGATAAATTGTAGCTTCTTCAAAAGCTCTATCTAATTCTTGTGCAGTTTTTTTAAGAGCTGGACCGGTTTTAGTTCGGTACATCTTTTTACCTGCAAACTTACTTAAATCAACATCAATATCACATGCTACAATCACTAGATCAGCTGAAGCCACCTCTTCTGGAGTTAATTCATTACCAACACCAACCGAACCACGCGTTTCAACTTTACACCACCAGCCACGTTTTTTCGCTTCTTCTTCAATCGCCTCAGCAGCCATAAATGTGTGAGCAACACCAGTTGGACAAGCTGTTACCGCAACAATACGTTTTTGTCCGTTGTTTGCTGCTGATACAGATGCAGAACTAGCAGATTGTTCATAGACAGTTGCTTTAAGTTTTGCATCATTTAAGATTTTTTTAGGATCAGCAAAAATTTCATTAAGATCACTTACCACATAAACTTTTTTGCCAATCACTGAGTTATCGCTGATATTACCATCACCAACCGAAATAATCGTATCGGCTAATGTCGCATTATCAACAACTTTGAAATTTAATGAATTAGCAGCTAATGCTAATTCCGCTTTAGCTAAACGGCCATTAACTGGGCCTGAATTGCTACCTTCTACAATATATATATTCATGAATACTCCTATCCCGCGATTATTTCAATTTTTTCTGACATGTCTATAACCGCTTGACGGTCTGACACACCTACACCAGCTTGTCCAACTGATAAAGCGGCAACACTTGATGCAAATACTAAGGTGTCTTTAATTGATTGATTCGTTATTAAACCATACATTAATCCACCAACCATTGAATCACCAGCACCAACAGTGCTTACCACCTTACATTTAGGTGGTTTGGCTAACCATGCTTCATTTTTAGTTACCCATAAAGCACCTTGACTTCCTAGTGAAATGACTACGTTTTCTACACCGCCATCGATAAGTTCCATAGCAGCAGTTTTGATTTCTGATAATGTAGTTAGTTTTCTACCAACCCACATTTCAAGTTCTTTATCATTTGGTTTAATTAACCATGGATTAGCTTTCAACCCAGCAACTAAAGCATCACGGCTACTGTCAAACACAACTTTAGGACAAATTGCTTTTACTTGTTTCATCCACTCTGTGAATTTTTCAAGAGATACACCTGCAGGTAAACTGCCACTAATGGCAACCATATCAATCTCTTTCAACCATTCCAATGAAGTCGTCACAAATGTTTGCCAATCTTGCTCGCTAATAGTAAAACCAGAAAAATTAAGATCAGTAACTTCACTGTTTTCTTCGGTTAATTTAACATTAATACGAGTACGGCCTTCGACTGTTTGGAATTTATCAGTAACATTTAATGACTCAAACAGTAAATTGAAACCATCACGATTCTCTTTACCTAAAAAACCACCTACAGTTAATTTAATACCTAAATCAGATAAAACTTTAGCAACATTGATACCTTTACCGGCTGGCAATAAAGCATTAGTTTGCACTAAATTAACATCCCCTAACTCAACTTTAGGGCAAAAACCTAATAGATCATAAGCGGGATTTAAAGTGATAGTTGCAACACGATAAGTCATGATTAAGCACCCTCACCTAAGCCGCTTTCAATAGCTTTACCGATTGCATCTAATACTTGTTCAGCATCATCACCAACTGCTGTGAATTGTAAACGACTGCCTTTTTTTGCACCTAATGCAACAATCTTCATTAAACTGGTTGCACTAACTGGTTCATTTTTACCATCGAGATTAGCAACAGTCACTTTACTATTGAACTCTTTTACTAATTTAACTAGTACCGATGATGGGCGAGTATGCAATCCATTTTCATTTGGAATAACAAATACTCGACTTAACTCTTCACCATTATTAGATGTTACGCTACCATTGGCAGTTTCTGATTTTTCAGATGATACTGACTGAGTTCCAGATAAAAGTAAGTTATTAAAGTCATCACCATTTGCTATAATTAATTGAGCTAATTTTTGGTTATAAGCTAACGCTGCAATATTATTGGCGATAGTTGCCACGCTATCATCAACAGCAGAAATAGTAATAAGAAGCTTAGCTGGTTTACCATCTTGATTAAAATCATTCACCGTACGGCTGATTGCAATCGCATTTTTTAAGTTACCTTCACGGCTATCATTTAACCATACGCCATCACCTAAATAATTCGGTGTATTATCAAGGACGTTAGTAATAAAGCTAGCATTAACCGCACCTTGTTGTTTTAAACGTGAAGCATTTAAAGCTTGTAATGTTGCTAAGCTATCAGCTTGAATATCTAGTAATAATGAGGATTTATTAATTTCAAATTGGCTATCTTCTACACTTTCTTTACCTGTTAAGATAGCAAGAGCTTCATCCGCTGATTGAATATTCTTAATTCTATCTTCAACACCATCAGCGCCTAAAACATGTGTTAATTGACGTAGTAATTCTAAATGTTCATCGGAACTTGCCGCAATACCGATGGCAAGATAGGCTTTTTCACCGTCATCACCCCATTCTACACCTTCTGGGAAACAGAAAACTTGAACACCTGTTTTCTTCACCAAATGGCGAGTTTTGGGTGTGCCATGAGGTATAGCAATGCCAATACCTAAATAAGTTGCTGCTTGACCTTCACGTTCAAGCATACCATCAACATATCCTTCTTCGACAAAATCAGCATTGGTTAATGCAGCTGCAATCTTTTTAATTGCATCAGTTTTGTTGATTGCTTGTTCATTTAAATGAATATCTTCTTTGACTAAATGAAACATATAATAAATACCTCTTGGTTTTAATGTTGGGTCTACTACAAACAATTCAGTAATCCCATAAACCTTATTGAATCATATTGAATCGTTTCAGCAATAATGAATATAAATTTAATAATTATCAAATAAATTATACCAATAAATTCCTAAATTGTGATCTAGATCATTTTTTTACGATAAATCATTTTATTTCTATAATAACTACAATAACTTTTCAGCAGAATTATCTCGACTTAGACAACCTCGATAAATTAAGCGCCGAGGAATAACTGTTGTTCCAGATTGATAATCTTTATTATGTAAACTATCTAATAATAATTTAATGGTTACTTCTGATATTGTTTTATGATCTTGAGATAATGCAATCATTTTGCAAGGTAAAAAATCAAGTAATTCGTTGTCACCAAAAGTGGCAATAGTGAGATTATCAGGTAGATGTCCATACTTTTTTAAAATTGCATCAATTGTGCCTTGTAATAAAGAAAAAGAGGTTGAAAAAATACCGTTTGGTAATTCATTATTCATCAACCATTGGCTAAAAGTAATTTCGGCATCGCGACGACTATAATTATTTGCACATAAAAAATCAACTTTATTACCATTATTTTTGTTTAATGCAATTTCTTTGAAACCTTGCATACGCAGTTGGCTAACGGATAAATTGGGTAAGGCACCAATATAAACAATTTTGCCATTTACAAACTGGCTAAATGCTTTAGCTAACATCTTAGAGTCTTCTTTATCAGCACCAATAATATTTCTAAATTCATAAGTTGACAGAGTTCTATCTAAAGCAAATAAAGGAATATCATAATTTTGCCAATCATTATAAAAAGCGTAATCTGATTCAGCAATAAATGAAGATGAAATAATCAATGCATCCACACGACGTTGTTTTAAATGTTTAACACACTCTTTTTCAATTTCAGGATTGTCTTCCGAACAAGAAAGTAATAATTGATATCCCTCTTTTCTGACTAATTGTTCAATATAGTTTGCAATTCGGGTATAACTTATATTTTCAAAGTCAGGAATGATAATACCAATTGTCCGTGTTTTACCTGCTCTAAGTCCTGCTGCTACTGCATTAGGTTGATAATTGTATTCATTTACTATTGCCATGACCTTTCTAATAGTATCATCACTGACTCGATATTGTTTGGCTTTTCCGTTTATCACATAACTAGCTGTTGTCCTTGATACACCAGCTAACATAGCAATCTGTTCTAATTTCATAAATATATCTCAACGCAAAAATTGCTAGTTATTTAACCTGAACATACATTAAATGTAAACAAAAGTTATAATTTTCACTCAACGGCATTTTATCACCATATAACTTAAAAATTTATAAGCAAAGAAATATAACAAAAAGGATCTAACTATTGTCTAAATCATTTCTGTTAAAAGAATTAGATACTAATAATAAATAGCAATTTTTTGATTATAAATATTTTCTATTTTCACTGGGGTATCAAAAATTTCCTCTAAAATGGTTGAATTCATAATTTGTTTAGGGCTACCTTGATAAACAAGTTGACCATCTTTCATCGCTAAAATATAGTCAGAATAAACAGAAGCAAAATTAATATCATGAATAACAATAACGATGGTTTTACCAAGCTCATCAGCTGCTCGTCGCAACTGTTTCATCATGGCGACCGCGTGTTTCATATCGAGGTTATTTAATGGCTCATCAAGTAATACATAATCAGTATCTTGACATAGCACCATGGCAACATAAGCTCGTTGTCGTTGTCCACCAGAAAGCTCATCTAAAAAGCGATCTTTATATTCTGTAAGATTTAAGAATTCGAGTGCTCGATGAATATGCGCTAAATCGTCTTGATTTAATCGCCCTTTTGAATAGGGATAACGGCCAAAACCGACCAGTTCAAAAACAGTTAATCGGCTAGTAAAACGGTTCTCTTGTCTTAATACTGATAAGTAGGTAGCCAGTTTGTCACTCGGGGTATTAACCACATCCATATTCTGAATTTTTACTTGTCCTTCATCAGCCAATAATAGACGACTAATAATTGATAATAATGTCGATTTACCAGCACCATTTGGACCGATGATGGCGGTAACACCACCTTGGGATATGGTCGCATTCACATTTTTTAAAACCGGTATGGTTTGATATTTTTTACTAACATTATCAATTTCTATCACATCGGTACCTTTTTCAAAATTAAGAAGATGAACAATGAACCACCAATAAACTCAATGACAATGGATAGTGCGCCGACCATATTTAAAACATGCTCTAAAAACATCTGTCCACCGACCAGAAATATAACCCCTAACAAAAATGCTGTTGGCAATAAAAAACGATGTTGGCTTGATCCACTAATACTATAAGCTAAATTGGCAATAAGTAGGCCTAAAAACGTAAAAGGACCTACTAATGTGGTCGATATTGAAACTAACACTGAGACCAACAATAAAATAATGGTGACACTTTTTTGATAGTCGATACCAAGATTTATTGCATTATCCCGCCCTAAGGCTAATACGTCGAACCGGAACCGCATTCGCCATAAAAATAGACCAATTGTGGTGGCGATAACTAATGAAAAGACAATCAATACCGGTTCAGCGCGAGTAAAAGTTGCAAATATTCGGCTTTGCAAAACTGCGAATTCCGTTGGCGTCATTAATCGTTGTAACAAATTAGAAAAGCTACGGAACAGTGTCCCTAAAATAATACCGATTAATAAAACTAAGTGCAGATTCTGTTTAAGTTTGGTAAATAATCCTCGATACAGAAATAGAGAAAATAAAATCAATAGTAATGACTCAAAGATGAATTTACCGACAATGCCAATATAAGGAATACCTTGTGCATCAATAAAAAATATCACTACAGTTTGAATCAATACAAACAACGACTCAAACCCCATTATTGAAGGCGTTAAAATTCGATTATTGGTAACGGTTTGGAAAAGCAATGTCGAAGTTGCCGCGGAAAAGGCGACTAAAATCATGGTTAACACGATCCAAGCACGATGTGTCAAAATGTAACTAATATTACCTTTCAAATTAAATGTCATAAAAAAAACAACACAAAAAGTGGCAATAGCCAGTAAAAGTAGTACAGTTTTTCGATTAGAAATATGGCGTTTTTGATTAACTCGCATGGCGTTTTTTACTCAACAACACTAAAAAAATAACAGCCCCAACTACACCAAGAATAACACTGACAGGAATTTCGAATGGATAACGAATCACTCGTCCAATGATGTCGCATAACAAAACAAGTCCACTACCAAATAAACAGATCCAAGGAATAGTTTTGCGAACATTATCGCCAAATAATAAACTAACAATATTGGGAACAATTAATCCTAAAAATGGTAAGACGCCAACAACCACAACCACTATCCCACCTATCAACGCAATCACCACCAGACCGGTTAACATTACTCGATTATAATTAAGTCCAACATTGACAGAGAAATCTCGCCCTAAACCAGCAACCGTAAAGCGATCAGCACTCCAACAAGCAAGTAAGGTTATAGCACCGACTAACCATAATAATTCATAGCGACCTTGCAAAATACCTGAAAAGTCACCCGATTCCCAACCTCCGAGTGATTGCAATAAATCAAAATACATGGCAAAAAAAGTACAAATTGCACTAATTACTGCGCCAAGCATAATCCCAATAAGGGGCACCATCAACGCAGATTTAAAGATTATTTTTCGCGAGATGAACATAAATAGCATCGTACCAGCCATGGCAAATAAGCTAGCTACCACCATTTTCATCATCACACTTGTACCCGGCGCCAGTACCATCATCACTAATAAGCCAAGGCTAGCTGATTGAGTAGTACCAACTAATGAGGGTTCCACGAATCGATTTTGGGTAAGTAGTTGCATAATTAAGCCAGCCACGCTCATTGCGCTACCGGCTAATAGCAATGCCACCGTTCTTGGTACTCGGCTAACAAAAAATATTTGTAGCATATTACTGTCAGACCATAAATCGGCTAACGTGACATGCCCAGCACCAATAAATAGGCTTAATGCAGACATTGCGAATAAAACAACAATGCCAGCAATAAAGTATACCGTTTTAAACATGGTTTAGATTAATTAGCTGATGTTTTTTGTAATACATCACTTATTTGATCCATCAAACGACTATAAGTTTGAATACCGCCTGAGATATACATAGAAGTAGAATCTAAATACACGATGTGGTTTTGTTGCCATGCATCGGTCTTTTGAATCAATTCATTATCTAAAACTTGTTGTGCCGATTGCGCTTCTTTATTGCCAATTGCGTTATCTCTATCAAGTACAAATAACCATTGTGGATTAACGCTTAACACAAATTCAGAAGTAACAGCATTACCATGACGACCCGCTTCTTGAAATGTTGCTGCAGGTTTAAATCCTAACACATCAAAAATAAAGCCAAAACGTGATTTAGGGCCATAAGCTGACATTTTACCGCCATTAACCATAATCACTAAAGCGGTTCCCGCAGTGCTGGTTTTTGATTTTAAGCCTTCAATTTTTTTATTAAAATCATCAATTAATTTTTTTGCCTCTGCTTGTTTAGCAAAAATAGTACCTAATTGTTCCGTACGCTCGGTTAAGCTAGCCACAAAATTATTAGGATCAATATCAAGCGAAATTGTCGGTGCAATATCACTCAATTTTTTATAGACATCATTGGCGCGCCCACCGGCAATAATGACATCCGGTTGTAATGAACTTAATACTTCATAATTTGGTTCAAATAAAGTACCAACATTGGTATAAGTTTTATCAGCATATTTAGATAAAAACTCGGGGAAATGTACATCAGATTGGGGAACCGCGGTAACAGGAATATTTAATGCATCAATAATATCAAGTGTTGCAGTATTAAATACCACCACTTTTTTCGGATTCTCAGGAACGTCGGTTTTACCTTGAGAATGTTCGATTGTTATTGATGTTTTATTAGCGGCAGGTGCTTCTTTTTTATCATCACAACCAACCAAGGCAAATAAAGCGGTCAGTAATACTAAAAATTTAACTTTAATAGATGAAAACATTGTAACTCCTAATTATTAGCTTAGTTCAAAAGCGCGTAAATGATAAATAGAATAATTATCATTTGCACTGAATTGTAACTAAAAATAAATAAGTGTTCAATGAGCTTTGGTAAACTTTGATAAACAAAAAAATCAATAATAAATAAGCTGATAAAAGTATCAGCTAATAAGGTTAAATTTATGGCTAATTATTGAGCTATTTTCTGTCAATTAATGCCCGTTTTTAGGTACGTCAGCTAACTCTTTAAGCTTTCTAGTTAAAGTGTTTCGCCCCCAACCTAACAGGTTAGCCGCATCTTGTTTATGACCACGGGTAAAACTAAGTGCACATTTCAATAAAATCCGTTCAACATCAGTAACAGTTTGTGTCAATATACCCGTTTGACCGGCTAATAGTGCTTGCTTAGCCCACTGTTCTAACATCACTTTCCAATCGGTTTCAGGTAATATATGAGAATTGGTACTTATATCATAATTAACCTCTGTAGCAGGTGCTGATGACTGTAATAGCTCAGGAGGCAAATCTTGAACAAAAATTTCACTGTTTGACGACATCACGGTGACCCAACGGCAGACATTTTCCAATTGTCTAACATTGCCCGGCCAATTAAACATACATAACAGATTAAGTGCATCAGGACTTAGCACTTTACTCTCCACACCTAACTCTTTCGCTGTTGTACGTAAAAAATGTTCCGCCAGTTTGGGAATATCTTGTGCTCTATCTCGTAGTGGCGGTAATAAAATGCGAATAACATTTAAGCGATGGAATAAATCTTCTCTAAATTTACCCTCTCTTACTCTTGCTTGAAGATCCTGATGAGTAGCGGCAATAATACGCACATCAACCTTAACCGGTGAATATCCACCAATACGATAAAATTGGCCGTCAGCAAGCACTCTTAATAATCGCGTCTGCACATCTAACGGCATATCACCAATTTCATCTAAAAACAGGGTTCCACCATTGGCTTGTTCAAAACGACCGTGCCTGATTTGGGCGGCACCGGTAAATGCACCTTTTTCATGACCAAACAATTCAGATTCAATTAAATCCTTAGGTATAGCAGCCATATTGAGTGCAATAAAGGGGGAGTGTGAACGTGGACTATGAGTATGCAGTGCTTTGGCCACTAACTCCTTACCTGTTCCGGATTCACCATTAATTAACACACTAATAGAGGATTTGGAAAGTCGGCCGATAATACGAAATACTTCCTGCATTGAAGGGGCTTCACCAATAATACCCGTAGAGGCTTTATTACTAGAAGGATTACTCGGTTTATTGCTTTGATTGTGTGAAATAGCCCGTTCGACTAGTTGAATGACCTCATCGACATCAAAAGGCTTAGGAATATAATCATAAGCCCCTTTTTGATAAGCATTCACCGCCGCATCAAGGTCCGAATGAGCCGTCATAATAATCACTGGCAAATTGGGCATTTGTTCTTTGATATAATTAAGTAAAGATAACCCATCGATCCCCGGCATTTTAATGTCGGATAATATTACGGCAGGTTTTTGCGGATGATTAACTAAAGCATCAATCACTTCTTGACCACTTGAAAAGCTGATGCAATTAAAATGCGCATTGGTAAGTGCTTTTTCTAGCACCCATCTAATCGAACTATCATCATCAACAATCCAAACATTCATTTTAATTAACCTCATTGTTTGATTGGCAAATAGATAGAAAACTCAGTGTGTCCCGGCCAGCTGTTAAATTCAATCTTACCATGGTGCTGATCGATAATATTATGCGCTATCGATAACCCTATACCATTGCCACCTTCATAACCACTGACCATCGGATAAAACAACGTATCTTGAATATGTACTGGAACCCCTGGGCCATTATCTTCAATATCAATGCGCGCACAAAGTCGATAACGTTGACCATGTAAAGTGACCTGAAATGCTGTTCGCGTCCTAATTGTGATAGAACCCGCTTTTGAACCAATCGCTTGTATCGCATTACGGACGATATTTAAAACTACTTGCTCGATCTGCTCGGAGTCATGTACCAGTTCCGGCAAACTAGGATCATAATCGCGAATAATCTCAACATTTGACGGTTTTTCTAAACACAACAAGGCATAAATTCGCTCTATGGCTTGGTGAATATTCTGTTGTGTTTGCTGTAATCGTTGTTGCGGACCTAATAATCTATCAACAAGATTTCTTAATCTATCTGCTTGTTCAATAATAATTTGTGTATAATCTTGTAACTCATTTTTAGGCAGTTCACGCGATAACAATTGTGCTGCACCTCTAAGCCCGCCTAATGGATTTTTAATTTCATGCGCAAGTCCACGAACGAGTTCACGCGCGGCATTCTGTTGCGCTTGCTGTAATTGCTCTTGACTTAACTTTTTATGACTATTTAATGGTGCCATTTCGATCAAAATGCGACCATTAACTAATAATTGCGCCGTCAGTGATAAAATATGCAATTCATTGTTTATCACTAGATTTACTTCACTATCAGTAAAACTTTGGTTTTGATCCAAGGCATTTTGCATCAATTCAAGATCTAGTGAAAAATACCCCAATAAATCGGGAAGATAACTATCAAATATTTTTTTCGAACTTTGGGATAGTAACTGTTGTGCCGCCGAATTGGCGTAAACAATATTGAGTTTTTTATCAAGTAATAAAATATTAGTTATAATTGAGTCGAGAACAAGATTCGCATCAGATTCATTATCAAAAGTCATCGTAGGCACTCCGTTCTCTTTAGATACCACCGCCAAATAGCGGTGGTTAACACTTCAAATAGTAAAATAATGACTTATAGGCTATAGTACAATTCAAATTCAACCGGATGTGGAGTCATACGTACACGATCAACATCTTGGCGTTTTAATTCAATATATGCATCAATAGTGTCATTAGTAAACACATTACCACGAGTTAAGAATTCACGATCGGCATCTAAAGCATTTAGCGCTTCTTCAAGTGAACCTGCAACTTGTGGAATTAATTTAGACTCTTCTGGTGGTAAGTCATATAAGTTTTTATCCATCGCATCACCCGGATGAATCTTATTGATAATCCCATCTAAACCAGCCATTAATTGTGCTGCAAATGATAAGTATGGATTACCCGCCGGATCTGGGAAGCGAACTTCAATACGACGCGCTTTAGGGCTAGTAACCACAGGGATACGAATTGATGCAGAACGGTTACGCGCAGAATATGCAAGCATAACTGGTGCTTCATAACCTGGAACTAAACGTTTATAGGAGTTAGTTGCTGGGTTAGCAAAAGCATTAATTGCTTTAGCGTGTTTGATAATACCACCAATATAGAATAACGCCATTTCAGAAAGTCCAGCATATTTATCACCAGCAAAAAGATTTACGCCATCTTTGGCGAGTGATTGGTGACAATGCATACCAGATCCGTTATCACCAAACATTGGTTTTGGCATAAATGTCGCTGTTTTACCATAATTATGAGCTACATTTTGGACAACATATTTATAGATTTGAACTTCATCAGCTTTTTTAGTTAATGTATTGAAACGGCAAGCAATCTCATTTTGCCCAGCAGTTGCAACTTCATGGTGATGCGCTTCAACTACTAAACCAAGTTGTTCCATGATTAAACACATTTCAGAACGAATATCTTGTGATGAATCAACAGGTGGAAGTGGGAAATAACCACCTTTAACGCCAGGACGATGCCCCTTATTACCTTCTTCGTATTTAGTACCAGAGTTCCAAGCTGCTTCGATATCATCAATATGAACAAAGCTACCAGACATTGGCGATCCAAAACGAACATCATCAAATAAGAAAAACTCAGGTTCTGGTCCAAAAATAACGGTATCAGCAATACCTGATGATTTTAAAAACTCTTCAGCACGTTTAGCAATTGAACGAGGGTCACGGTCATAACCTTGTAAAGTCGCTGGTTCTAAAACGTCACAACGAATATTTAATGTTACATCTTCAAAAAATGGATCAATTACTGCGCTTGATGCATCTGGCATTAAAACCATATCTGATTCGTTAATGCCTTTCCAACCAGCAATGGAAGAGCCATCAAACATTTTACCATCTTCAAAAAAATCTGCGTCGATTTGACTTACAGGAATTGTAACGTGTTGTTCTTTACCTTTAGTATCAGTAAAACGTAAATCAACAAACTTAACATCGTTTTCTTTTATTAGCGTTAAAACTTTTTGTGTAGACATGTAGCTTCTCCATTGAGGACATATAATAATTGTTCAGTTTAAAGGCATTTTGCCTATTTATTAGATTATATGCAAATATGATGCCAGTTTTTCATTAACCATTTTAGACGGTTTTAGTGATTAAATAATAGCAGAAAAAGTATTAATGCACCATGATAATGCATAAAGCACCAAAACAATGCACCAAAATGTTACATAAACCATTTATGCCACACTTTTGCTCCATGACAAAGTAGTTAATTGGTGACGCTTCTTTACTAAGTTATATATCGAATCTTCGAAAACCGGTTATGGTTAAATAAAAAGTCGTTTCATCCCAATCACGTTTGAGTGTTTCGCCTGAAGAAAACGACACCTCATATAATAAGTTATTCTTTGGATTAACGATCATTACTGGATTTTGTTGTTCCCAATAACAGCATAAATATTTCAGGTCCCCCATTCCCATAGTTTTAATCAAATATTGGTGGGCTTGCTTAGCATATTTACCGTCAACTTTATAAATTACTGTTATCGGCCATGTTTGACCTTCATCTTGCATTTGACAATCATAATATTGAAAATAATCAGGTGCATTAGCATCAATTTCCAGAAAAAAATTTCGACAGGTTAAATTTGGGTCAAACAGTAATGGCTCATCGGTTATTTGCATATTTTCATCTAGGTTTGCGGTTTTATTTATCGCTAAATTATTTAGATCAGCTAAAACAGACGGTATTACAGTAATTAAAAGAAATGGCA
The DNA here is from genome assembly GCF_002142215.1 of Gilliamella sp. N-G2. Classification (GTDB taxonomy): domain Bacteria; phylum Pseudomonadota; class Gammaproteobacteria; order Enterobacterales; family Orbaceae; genus Gilliamella. Next base: position 37,408 of record NZ_NAST01000011.1, on the reverse strand, counting down.
GTAAGATAAATCGTTTAAATAACATTAATTCTCTCCTTAGAATTCTTTAGATCTTATCAACTTAAAATAAGATTTCTCCCTTTAGCTCTGTATTTCAGTAGACAATATCGTTATAATCCTATCTTATTTTTAATAAATTAGGTAATCATAAAAGTATGGACTTTGTTACGCTCGAAATTATACCTTTTGTCAAAAATCATCTTCTTCTTTCATTAGGTTGGGTTGTGTTATTTGTTGCAATCATTGTATTAACTGTAAAAAGTAAATTGTCAAAAGTGAAAATAATTAATAATGCGCAAGCAATTAATATGATCAATAAACAAGATGCGGTTATTATTGATATTCGTTCAGCAGATAGCTTCAAAAAAGGGCATATTACTGAATCACATAACATCCTACCCGTTGATATAAAGAATGCTAGTGCGAAAACTATAGAAAAATTTAAAGAAAATATCATTATTGTGATTGATGAAAATGGCTTAACATCAGCTGGTATTGGTGAAGTATTAGTCAAACAAGGTTTTTTACATGTATTTACATTAAAAGATGGTATTGCTGGTTGGAACGGCGAAAACTTACCATTAGTTAGAAAATAATATAATTTTAAAATAAGGTTTTATCATGACAGAACAAAACAATACACAACAACCAGAAACACAATTTGCAATTCAACGTATTTACACTAAAGATGTTTCTTTTGAAACCAATAACGTCCCTGAAATTTTTACTAAGCAGTGGCAACCAGAAATGAATTTAGAGCTAAATTCATCATCACAAGCATTAAGTGATGAAGTGCATGAAGTTTCTTTACGTGTTACCGTAACGGTAAAACAGCAAGAAGAAGTTGTGTATATTTGTGAAGTTACCCAATCAGGAATTTTCTCTCTTATTGGTTTTGATGATGCACAAATTCAACATTGTGTTGGTGCTTATTGTCCAAACATTTTATTCCCTTATGCGCGTGAAGTTATTTCAAGCCTAGTGAATAAAGGGACATTCCCACAAGTTAATTTAGAGCCAGTAAATTTTGAAGCATTGTTCATTAACTATTTACAACAACAAGAACAACAAGCGCAAAATAGTGCAACTGAAACCTTACAATAATTGTAATTGTTTGGTTAATCGAGTCTATTGGATTATATATGAGTAAAGATGCTGCAGTGACTGTAATTGGTGCCGGTTCTTATGGAACCTCACTAGCTATATTACTAGCACGTAATGGCCATGAAACTTTATTGTGGGGACATAACCCAGATAAGATGGCTATTTTGCAGCATGATAGACAAAATAGACAGTTTTTGCCTGATATCCCTTTCCCAGAGCAACTGCAAATTGAAGCTGATTTAGCCACTGCTGTTGCTGCTGCACCTATTTTACTTATTGTTGTACCTAGCCATGCGTTTGGTAGTATTCTTAAACAAATAAAACCATTGTTAAGAAAGGATAGTAAAATTGTTTGGGCAACAAAAGGGCTTGAAGTTGATACTGGACGATTATTACAAGATGTTGCACGCGAAGTTTTAGGTGACAAAATTCCATTAGCGGTTATTTCTGGTCCTACATTTGCTAAAGAAGTGGCATCTGGTTTACCCACTGCAGTTACTGTTGCCTCAACTGATGAACAATTTTTAACAGAACTACAAAATTTATTCCATTGTAGTAAATCGTTTCGAGTATACAGCAGTAAAGATTTTATCGGTGTTCAACTTGGCGGAGCAGTCAAAAATGTGATTGCCATTGGTGCTGGATTGTCTGATGGACTTGGTTTTGGTGCTAATGCCAGAACAGCATTAATCACTCGTGGATTGGCTGAAATGATGCGATTAGGAGAAGCACTTGGTGCCGATCCCGCCACTTTTATGGGGATGGCAGGATTAGGTGATTTGGTACTAACCTGTACCGATAATCAGTCTCGAAATCGTCGTTTTGGTATTTTACTAGGTCAAAACAAATCAATTCAAGAAGCACAAGAAATCATTGCTCAAGTGGTTGAAGGCTGTAGAAATACCAAAGAAGTTTGGTCATTAGCACAAAAATATCACGTCGATATGCCTATTACTGAACAAATCTATAAAGTACTTTATGAACATAAAGATCCAAAACAGGCAGCTATGTCATTATTAGGGCGTTCACAAAAAGAAGAGCTGAAAAGCTAAGTTTCGATCTTAGAGCCGCTCTTACCTCGCATGATTTTATTGATAATGGCTAATCTATTGTTGATGTTAATAAGTAATACCATTAACGACGATTTTAAGCGCTAAAAAACCCTTTCCTATAATTTTTTATTTTATAGAACTAACTTATTGTTAATACTCATAAGAAACACTATTAATACCAATTTTAGACATTAAAAACCCCTTTTTCAAATTTTTTGTTAAGGGGTGATTTGGGGTTTAAAAGAATTATTAGATAGTAGTTCCAATAGCCTTTTGTTTAGCTTTCTGATAAATATCATAACCGACATAGACATCTAAAACTGCCGTTCCCACTGTTTTAAATAACGTGATTTGCTGATCGTTTTGACGACATTTTTGCGGATCGATAACTAAATCTCCCAATTCATAAAAATCTTGTTTTGTTACTAAATTTTGATTAATTGGGTCGATAATATCACCAGCTTCAGCAAATACACCATCTTGAGTATCAAGTACACGAATATCTGCTTTTGCCACTATATTACTTGGGATTTCGTGCATCTCGGGAGTGTAAGCACCTACACCATTGATATGAGTTCCGGGTTTGACTAGCTCACCATTGAAAGTCACTTCTTTTGATGTAGTCACTGAAGTAATAATATCAGCATGGCGAATATCTTCATCCAAATCTTGTGAAAAATAGAAGTTAGTTGAAAAATGGCAAAATCGTTTTTTCATCTCTTCAGTAAATTGTTTGCCTTTTTTGGCATCAAGTCCATAAATAGCTACATCGGTTAACTGCCGTACCGTTAACATAGCTTCTAATTGTGCAGCAGCTTGCCCACCAGTACCAATTAATACTGCTCTTTTAGCATCTTTTTTAGCTAATAAATCCGTAGCAGCACCTTGTACCGCACCGGTTCGCAATTGCGTAACAAAGGTTCCATCTAATATCGCACAAACTTCGCCCGTTTGAGGCTCGATCATAAACACTTGTGCCGGAACTGATGGTTTGCCCAATTTAGGATTATCAGGAAAAACCGAGACAATCTTTAATCCAACAACATCATTTTCTTTAATATGAGCTGGCATAACTAGGCATTGTCCTTTTTGCATATCAAAGTTGATACGTAAAGGTACTTCACTATTACCCTGAGTATAAATTTTTAATGCTTGTTTATCTGCTGCTACAGCATCTTCCATGGTATAAAATTGTTGGATATCTTGAGCTGTTAAAATTAACATTTTCATTCCTTACTGTTATTTAACTTTTATTTTACTTTTTTACTATTTATTGTCTATTAATTAATATTTAGAACTAGAAAACTCGCATAACAAATTGTTTAATAACAATTAAATTCAATTGAAATTTAGCTTCTTGTATATTGCAATAATTTTCACTATCATGACAGAGTGCAATTTTGCACGGAAATTGAGAAATCAGATGTTATTTAAAATATTAAAATTTTTTTTAAAGATTTTATTCCATGTCAAGATTCAAGGTAATCTTGATAACCTAAAACAAGACAGACTTCTTATCACCCCTAATCATGTTTCCTTTCTAGATGGCGTTTTAATCGGCGTATTTTTACCAGTAAAACCAGTATTTGCTATCTACGCAGGATATATTAATCACTGGCTAGTTCGTTTAGCCAAACGCTATGTCGATTTTGTGCCAATGGATCCATTAAGTCCTATGGCAATAAAAAAATTGGTCCGTGAAATTGAAAAAGGCCGACCAATTGTTATTTTTCCGGAAGGTCGAATTACCATAACCGGATCATTAATGAAGATTTATGACGGTGCGGCATTTGTTGCGGCACGTTCTCAGGCGACCATTGTACCCGTTTGGATAGAAGGTGCCGAATTCACCTTAACCAGTCGCTTAAAAGGTCTATTTAAACGTCGTCTATTTCCAAAAATTACTATTAATGTATTGGAACCAAAATCAATTCCAATGCCTGACGCAGCAAAAGCAAGTGATCGAAGATATATTGCAGGCGAAAAATTACATCAAATTATGATGAATGCCAGAATGGCAAGTCGCCCTAAATTAACCCTTTTTGAAGCTCTACTCGAAGCTCAAGTTCGTTATGGCGTAAAATCACGAATGGTTCAAGACCCTACCACTCATGAAGCCTCCTATCGAAACTTACTTAAGCAGATTATCGGTGTAAGTTGTATTATTTCTAAAATTACCAAACCGAAAGAACGAGTTGGCCTATTATTACCCAATGCAACAATTACTGTTGCCACTATTTTTGGTTTATCAGTTAAAAACCGTATTCCAGCAATGCTCAACTACACGGCAGGTACTAAAGGATTGACCTGTGCAATTACTGCAGCTGAAATAAAAACCATTATCACTTCACGTAAATTTATTAAAAAAGGTAAGCTTGATTACTTATTAGAAGAAATTAACGATGTAAATTGGTATTTCCTTGAAGACTTGCGTAATAGTTTGAACTTTTTTGATAAACTATATGTTGTAGTGCATCAATACATTCCTCGGTTAGTTAAACGACGACAATCAAGTCAAGATGAGGCTTTAGTTCTATTTACTTCAGGCTCAGAAGGTAATCCGAAAGGGGTTGTCCATAGCCATGGCAGTTTATTGGCTAATGTCGAACAAATTCGTACTGTTATCGATCCAACGCCTGCTGACCGTTTTATGTCGGCATTACCTCTTTTCCACGCCTTTGGCATTACCGCAGGCTTATTTTTACCGTTGTTCTCTGGCAGTCGTACGTTTTTATATCCAAATCCATTACATTATCGTATGGTACCGGAAATCATTTATGACCAAAACTGTACGGTGTTATTTGGAACACCAACATTTTTAGCCAACTACGCCCGTTATGCACATCCATACGATTTTATGCGTTTACGCTACGTAGTTGCTGGTGCTGAAAAACTTTCTGATGCGGTGCGTGAACAATGGAAAGATAAATACGGTATTCGAATCTTAGAAGGTTATGGTGTAACCGAATGTGCACCAGTTGTTGCTCTTAATGTGCCGATGGCATTTAAAGCTGGTACTGTTGGTCGTTTATTACCGGGCATGGAGTCAAGATTAATACCCGTTTCAGGCATTAGCAATGGCGGAGAGCTACAACTTAAAGGCCCTAACGTAATGAAGGGGTACTTACGGGTTGAAAAACCAGGGGTACTCGAAGAGCCTGTTGCTATTGATGAAAATGGTAATGTGGATAAAGGTTGGTATGATACCGGTGATATCGTTGCAATTGATAAAGATGAATTTTTAACTATCAAAGGTCGATTAAAACGTTTCGCAAAAATTGCTGGCGAAATGGTCTCACTTGAAAGTGTTGAAGCTTTAGCTAAAAAGGTCGATGTTGATGCCATGCATGGCGCAACCGTAAAAGCCGATGCAGCCAAAGGAGAGGCTATTGTGCTATTTACAACCTCGACTAAATTAACTAGGGAACAGCTGAATCAAGCAGCGCAGGATTTAGGTATTCCGGCATTAACGATCCCTCGAGATATTCGTGTTGTTAAAGAGTTACCATTATTGGGTACAGGTAAAATCGATTTTATTACCTTACGCAAAATGGCCGATGAGAATCAATAACAGCAAGGATTCGATATGTCTAAACAACCATTGTTATCAGTTGGCATGGCAGCGACCATGCTAGCTCAGTTTTTTTCAGCCTTTGCTGACAATGCAATTTTTTTTGCTATCCTTGCTTTTATTAAGCAGCTCCATTATCCAGAATGGAGCCAATCAGCATTGCAAATCGGTTTTGTAATTCCTTTTATCCTTCTTTCTCCTTTTGTTGGTCAATTTGCTGACAGTATGTCGAAAGGTAAAGCGATGATGATTGCAAATGGGGTTAAATTATTAGGTGCAGCGATTATCTGCTTAAATATCAATCCATTTTTAGGCTATTTTTTAGTCGGTGTTGGCGCAGCCGGTTACTCGCCAGCAAAATATGGTATTTTAGGAGAACTCACTTCCGGCGATAATTTAGTTAAAGCGAATGGCTTAATAGAAGCGTCAACCATTGCAGCTATTTTGCTTGGTTCACTTGCCGGTGGCCATATTGCTGATTTAGATATTACTTTAGCGTTGCTTACTTGTGTTGTTATGTATGGACTAGCGGTAATAGCAAATATTTTTATTCCCAAATTACCAGCTGCTCGACAAGATATTGAGTGGAAGTTGATAAGTATGATAAAAGATTTCGCTAAAACCATCAAAATCATCTTCAATAATAAACAAGCCCTTTATACTTTACTTGGTACCAGTCTATTTTGGGGTGCAGGCATTACTCTGCGTTTCTTATTAATCAGCTGGGTACCAATTGTTTTAGGTATTACCGACAATTCAACTCCAACGAATCTAAATGCTGTTGTAGCAATAGGTATTGTTATTGGTGCGGCATTGGCTAGTGCTTTGGTTTCAATTTCGAATACATTACGTTGTATTCCAGCTGGGATATTAATGGGATTTGCCGTCATCGCATTCACGTTACAAAGTAATATGATTAGCTCTTATATATTATTAGTTGTTATTGGTGCATTAGGCGGTTATTTTTTAGTGCCACTAAATGCACTAATTCAAAAAATTGGTAAAGAGCTTGTCGGTGCCGGAAGTGTGATTTCAATACAGAACTTAAGCGAGTATAGCGCAATGATGATTATGTTAAGTGCTTATACCTTAGCTGTCGCTTGTGGATTATCAGTCATTACAATTGGCGTCGGTTTTGGTATGCTATTTGCTATTCTTATTGCTTTTGTATGGTTAGGGTTAAAATCACATGCCAAACATTAATTTATCGGCTATGGTCACCGAAAATCGCAACAATGCGAGCGAAAATATTGACTGCGCATCCACAATTGAAATTCTACAAATTATCAATAATGAAGATAAACAAGTGGCACTCGCAGTCGAAAAACAACTTACCTACATCGCTAATGCCGTGGATGCAATCAGCGATGCATTCCTAAATCATGGCCGTTTAATCTACCTTGGTGCCGGCACCTCAGGTCGATTGGGAATTTTAGATGCCAGCGAGTGTCCGCCTACTTATGGAACAGCTCCTGAACAAGTGGTTGGATTAATCGCTGGCGGGCATCCTGCCATATTTAAAGCTGTCGAAAATGCAGAAGATTTACCCGAATTGGCAATTAATGATCTAAAACACATTAATTTTACTGATAAAGATATTTTAGTGGGGATCGCAGCAAGTGGTCGCACACCTTATGTTATTGGAGGCATGCAATATGCAAAATCACTTGGCGCTACAGTGGTAAGTTTATGTTGCAACCCTAATGCACCAATGATTAATTTGGCTAATATTGCTATTACCCCTATTGTCGGAGCCGAAGTCATTACCGGTTCATCAAGAATGAAAGCCGGCACTGCACAAAAGATGATCCTCAATATGTTAACAACAGCCAGTATGATTAGAATCGGCAAAGTTTATGGTAATTTAATGGTTGATGTTGAAGCCACTAATGCTAAGCTTGTTGAACGGCAAATATCAATTGTTATGCAAGCCACCGATTGCAACCGAGATACAGCTATAACAACGTTAAATCAATGTAATCAACATTGTAAAACAGCTATTTTAATGATTCTTGCCGGAATAACCGCTCAGCAAGCAAAAACAAAACTCGAACAAAATAATGGCTTCATTCGTAAAACATTAGTACAAAATAATACCTAATTTATTCTCTTATTGAGCAGTAGTCTTAGAAAGTATGACATAGTTTTTATATGTTAGTTAAATGAAGATTATTTAATCAGTTGACAATTATTGTTATTAATCTTTGATACAGATCAAGGTAATAGCTTATTTTGTTAACTAAAATAAAATTACTTTGCTTTATTTTATTAACTTTATATTAGCAATAATATAGAAACCTAGGAGGTACGTTATGGTTGGAATTATCCTAGCAACTCATGGTGAGTTTGCTGAAGGTATTTTACAATCAGGGACGATGATATTTGGCGAGCAAGAAAACGTTAAAGCCGTTACCTTGCACCCAAGTGATAGTCCAGAAAGTTTAAAAGAACGGATGCTAGCAGCAATAGCTACTTTCGATAACCAAAACGAAGTACTGTTTTTAGTTGATTTATGGGGTGGAACGCCATTTAATCAAGCCAATACACTCTGTGGCAAACACCCAAATTGGGCTATCGTTGCTGGCTTGAACCTTCCTATGCTGATCGAAGCCTATTCATCACGTTTATCCATGGATAGTGCCAAACAAGTGGCTACAGCAATTATAGAGTCAGCTCAGGAAGGAATTCGAACAACTATTGAAATTGCGGCTAAACCACAAGTAAACAACCAACAATCAAATACTATCCCAGAAGGTACTGTGTTAGGTGATGGTAAGTTGAAAATAGTATTAGCTCGTGTTGATTCGCGCTTATTACATGGTCAGGTGGCGACGTCTTGGACTAAAGCTACTAATCCTAATCGGATTATCGTAGTTTCTGATTCAGTAGCCAAAGATGAGTTAAGAAAAAAACTGATTGAAGAAGCTGCACCTCCTGGAGTTAAAGCTAATGTCGTGCCAATTAAAAAAATCATCGAAGTTGCGAATGATCCTCGTTTTGGTAACACTAAAGCTTTATTACTTTTCGAAAACCCGGAAGATGTACTTCGTGCTATCGAAGGTGGCGTTGATATTCAAACATTAAATGTGGGTTCGATGGCGCACTCTGTTGGCAAGGTAATGGTCAATAAAGTGCTATCTATGAGTACTGAAGATGTTGACGCATTCGAAAAATTAAAAGCGAAAAATGTGAAATTTGACGTTCGCAAAGTACCTAATGATTCTAACGATAATATGGATGAATTATTAAAGAAAGCGAAACAAGAATTAGCCGGACAGAAAAATTAGTTTAATTAAGAGGTTATTATTATGACTTTATCGATTATTGCTATCATTTTAGTGATAGTTATTGCGTTCCTAGCGGGGATGGAAGGTATTTTGGATCAATTCCAGTTTCATCAACCATTAGTTGCTTGTTCATTAATTGGTCTTGTAACAGGAAATCTAGATGCGGGTGTTATGTTAGGTGGCGCATTACAGATGATAGCACTAGGTTGGGCAAATATTGGTGCCGCCGTTGCTCCTGATGCCGCACTTGCTGCCGTTGCTTCGTCAATTATTTTAGTACTTGGTGGACAAGGTGAAGCTGGGGTGAACACAGCTATCGCTATTGCTATCCCACTTGCGGTTGCTGGTCTATTTTTAACGATGATCGTACGAACTATTGCCGTGCCATTAGTGCATTTAATGGACGCCGCAGCAGAACAAGGTAATATTCGTAGAATCGAATTATTGCAAATATTAGGGGTTTGTTTACAAGGTTTACGTATCGCAATCCCAGCAGCAGCACTATTGTTTATTCCTGCCGATGCAGTTAAGGGAGCGTTAAACTCAATGCCTGAATGGTTAACAACTGGTATGGCTATTGGTGGCGGTATGGTGGTTGCTGTTGGTTATGCTATGGTAATCAATATGATGGCAAACCGCGAAGTTTGGCCATTTTTCATTATCGGTTTTGTCGTTGCCGCGATATCACAATTAACCTTGATTGCACTAGGTGCGTTAGGTATTGCTTTAGCACTGATTTATCTAAATCTTTCTGAACGCGGCAATTCATCAAATGGTGGTAACAAAGGCGATCCACTTGATGATATTTTGAATGATTACTAAGAACTTGGAGAAGAACATGACAGATAAAATTCAATTAAGCAAAAAAGACCGTTTAGCGGTAGCTTGGCGTTCAACTTTCCTTCAAGGTTCTTGGAACTACGAACGTATGCAAAATGGTGGTTGGGTTTATTCAATGATTCCGGCTATCAAAAAATTATATACCACAAAAGAAGATCGTTCAGCCGCGCTTAAACGTCATTTAGAATTTTTTAATACTCACCCTTATTTAGCATCACCGGTACTTGGTGTGACTTTAGCCCTTGAAGAAGAACGTGCTAATGGTGCGCCAGTTGATGATGTCGCTATTCAAGGGGTTAAAGTGGGGATGATGGGACCTTTAGCAGGGGTTGGTGATCCAGTATTCTGGTTTACGGTTCGTCCGATGCTTGGTGCATTAGGCGCTTCACTTGCCTTAAGTGGTAATATTTTAGGACCAATTTTATTCTTCTTACTTTGGAATATTATTCGTTGCTCCTTTATGTGGCTTACTCAAGAATTTGGTTACCGTACCGGTTCGAAAATTACCGATAATTTAGGTGATGGTTTACTGCAAAAAATCACTAAAGGTGCATCTATCTTAGGGATGTTTGTCCTGGCAGCTTTGGTACAAAGGTGGGTATCAATAAAATTCCAACCTATTGTATCAACAGTAAAATTAGATAATGGTGCATTTATTGATTGGAATTCACTACCCGCTGGTGCCGAAGGTATTCACCAAGCATTAATCCAAATGCAAAGTGGACTTGCGCTGAGCCAAGAAAAAGTAACTACCTTACAAAATAACTTAGATCAGTTAATACCTGGACTGGTGCCATTACTATTAACTTTCTTATGTATGTGGTTACTTCGTAAAAAAGTATCCCCTATTTTAATTATTCTTGGATTATTCTTAGTCGGTATTATTGGTCACGTTGTTGGTCTTTTATAACATCAACAATGTTAACTAAAAAAGTTGAGGAGAGCACTTTTTAAGTAAAAATTGTACTTTTCTCAAACATTACTCACCCTTTTCACCATCAATAACGGGAAAAGGGTGAAATAACTAACTCAAATTAGCATAATGGAAACAAGTAATTAAATGGTGCAATCATTAAATACCAAAATAGATTTAACAGTTAAAGCGACTGCATTTTCAGGATTTTCAGAATATGGCGACATTATGATTGGCGATAAAGCATTTGAATTCTATCATCAACGTGATCCACGCAAATATATTCAAATTCCTTGGGAAGAAGTCGATTATGTAATCGCCTCGGTATTTTTTAAAGGTAAGTGGATATCTCGATACTCCATACAAACCAAAAAAGATGGAACATTTGCTTTTGCCTCCAAAGAGCCAAAGAAAGTATTAAGAGCAATACGAGTCTATGTTGATAGCCAAAAAATGGTCAAATCATTAGGATTTTTCGACATCTTAATTCGTGCTTTTCGACGTAAAAAGTCCTAAAAATAAACCATCTATTAGACAGCAATATCTCAGTAAACCAAGCCAACTATTATCAATTAAGCGAATTGTCTGCAATACGCTTGGTTAACCAGATGAATTTATGTTCATTTATGGTTAAACTTGCGGATAACCGCTACTACCACGCTTCTACACACTCAATCAGTCATTGCACTTTTCGCTAGAAAGAGTATAATTCTGGGGCTTTGATTTTGTCCATGTTGGGCAAAAGAAAGATTATTTTTTAATTTAAGAGGATGTTATGGTAACTATTCGTTTAGCTCGTGGTGGCTCTAAAAAGCGCCCTTTTTATCAAGTAGTTGTCACTGATAGCCGTAACCCACGTGATGGTCGTTTTATTGAGCGCGTTGGCTTTTTTAATCCAATTGCACAAGGTAAAGCAGAAGAATTACGTTTAGATCTTGATCGCGTAAATCACTGGGTTGGTTTAGGTGCAACTATTTCTGATCGTGTTAATGCATTGATCAAACAAGCACAAAAAGCTGCTTAATTAAGTAATAGTAACTGTGATGATGAATACTGAGAATCTAATTGTTGTTGGTAAACTTGGTTCAAGCTACGGCATTCGTGGATGGCTCAGGATTTTTTCGTTTACAGAATTTCCAGATAGTATTTTTGATTACAAACCTTGGTATATCCAGCGTGCTGGAAAATGGCAAGAAGTAGTCGTTGAAAGCTTTAAACCACATAATCAGGACATGATTGTCAAACTTAAAGGCATTGATGATCGCGACCAAGCTAATGCGTTAACGAATGCTGAAGTATTTGTTGATGCAGAAGAATTACCTGAATTAAATCAAGGTGATTTTTATTGGAAAGATCTCATTAGCTGTCGAGTAAAAACAGTTAATGGTTATGACTTAGGTCAGGTAACTGATTTAATGGAAACCGGTTCTAATGATGTATTGGTCGTTAAAGCAAATCTAAAAGATGCATTTGGAGCAACAGAACGTTTAATCCCTTTTGTTGAAGAACAATTTATTAAACAAGTTGATTTAACAACAAAAATGATTGTGGTCGATTGGGATCCCGCTTTTTAATTGGTAAGGTAAGAATATGTGGATTGGCGTAATTAGCCTTTTTCCCGAAATGTTCCAAGCTATTACCTGTTATGGCGTAACTAGTCGAGCTGTTAAAAATGGGCTGTTAACCGTAGATTATTGGAACCCGCGCGATTTTGCGCATGATAAGCATAAGACTGTCGATGATAGGCCTTATGGTGGTGGTCCCGGCATGTTAATGATGGTGCAACCACTTAGAGATGCAATTCATGCGGCAAAGGCAGTAGCAGGTGAAGATACCAAAGTAATCTATCTTTCCCCACAAGGGCGCAAATTAAACCAACAAGGTGTTTGCGAGTTGTCACAATATCAAAAGTTGATTTTGATTTGTGGTCGATACGAAGGTATAGATGAACGCGTTATCCAAACCGAAATTGATGAAGAATGGTCAATTGGGGATTACGTGTTAAGTGGCGGTGAATTACCGGCGATGACAATGATTGATGCATTAGCCAGATTTATTCCGGGTGTGTTAAATCATGAATCATCAGCAGAAGAAGACTCTTTTGCTAACGGCTTACTTGATTGCCCACACTATACTCGACCTGAGGTGTTAGATGGAATGGCGGTGCCTGACGTATTAAAGTCTGGTCACCATGAAGCGATTCGTCGTTGGCGATTAAAACAATCACTAGGACGAACTTGGTTGAGAAGAGAAGATCTTCTTGAAAATCTAGCTCTGACTGATGAAGAGCAACGTTTACTCACTGAATTTCAACAAGAATATCGTGATAAACCGAGCCAATAATATTTCAGTATAACTAGTAAGAGACAAAATTATGAAAAATGCAATTATTCAGCAATTAGAACAAGAACAAATGAAAAAAGACATCCCGTCTTTTCGCCCGGGTGATACGGTAGAAGTTAAAGTATGGGTTGTTGAAGGTAACAAAAAACGTCTTCAAGCATATGAAGGTGTTGTTGTAGCAATTCGTAATCGTGGTTTACATTCTGCATTTACAGTACGTAAAATTTCGAATGGCGAAGGTGTTGAACGAGTATTCCAAACTCACTCACCAATTGTTGATTCAATTACTGTGAAACGTCGTGGTCAAGTACGTCAAGCTAAACTTTACTACTTACGCGAACTTCGTGGTAAAGCAGCGCGTATCAAAGAGCGCCTTAACTAATTCCAATTGGTTAATATTTAATATACACATTAAAATATATCCAATTAAATATGGTCACCTTTATGGTGACCGTTTTTATGGGTATTATAGTTCATTCCCGCCAACAATCGTTGACACATTTCAAGCAATATCTAGTGATAAAAAAGGTAACACTATGGACAACTATCTTGTTGAGATTCTTGCCACCACAACCAAGTTATTTGCATTGATGACGCCACCAGCAGTGTTAAGTGCATTTTTAAGTGGTACCAAACAATATGATGAACAACAACGCCGTAAAACTGCACTTAAAACATCGTGTGCGGTGTTTATTATTGGTATTGTGCTATTCTTTTTTGGTAATGCGATGTTTAGCGTGTTTGGTTTTACACTCGACGCATTTAGAATTGGCTCGGGAGCATTACTGTTTATTACCGCGGTGACATTAATGAATGATTCGCCTGAAAAAAATAAAATTCATAGTGACGATGATGATATTAGTGTCGTGCCATTAGCAATACCGCTATGTATGGGGCCGGCATCTATCGGTACCATCATTGTTATGGGGACGAGTTCAGTTGGTATTATGCAAAATCTGATTGGCGCCCTTTCGTTATTGATTGCCTCAAGTGGTATTTACGCCATGCTATTATGCGCTAAAAGCATTGCTAAAGTGTTAAAAAATACCGGTATTGCCATTTTGTCAAAACTCACCGGATTATTAATATCAGCGATTGCGGCACAAGTTGTTTTTACTGGCGTCTCTGCATTCCTAAAATAAGTAAGGCCAGCCATCTTTTAGATAGATATAGATATAGATATAAAGATAGTTATCACTGATAGTATGTAATCACCTTTAATTGAGAGTTTAGGTGATTACATAAATAAAGAATAAGATTAATTTAATCTATTATTTAAATATCGTTTTTTAAAAAAGTAGTATGAAACTAAGATAACAAAAATTAAAAGCATTTCTGATAATAAAATAAAATGCCCTGATTCACCAAACCATACGCCAACAATAATAATGATGTTAACAATAATGGAGATCATCGCTAACCAAGGAAATAACGGTGATTTAAATTTAATCATCTCTTTAGTATACTTACCTTGATTCACACCTTTGCGAAATTGGTACTGACACCAAGCAATAATTATCCACGCAAAACAACCAACTTGTCCGGTACTTGCCACTAAATAGAGATATAATTTTTCAGCCGCGATATATTTTGAAAATAGCGAAACTAAGGCAATAATGGCGATAAATAATATTCCTTTGGTTGGCACGCCGCGTTTGTTCACTTTTGAAAAAGATTTTGGCGCTAAATTATCCTGAGCCATCGACCATAGCATTCGCGAACTAGCATAAACTGCTGAATTAGCAGCCGAAATCGCCGCACAAAAGATAACAAACAGCATCGCATAGGAAGCAAAGTTAATCCCCGCTTTATTAAATACCCAAACAAATGGACTAATCTCATCATGTGTTGTGCCATAAGGATAAACCAGTGCTAATACGGCTATCGCTAACACATAAAACAAGATGATACGAAACGCCACACCAGTAATAATTTTCGGTAATACCGTTTGTGGTGATTGCGCTTCACCGGCAGCACTACCGATTAATTCCACGCCCTGAAATGAATAGGTAACAATCGTCATACAGACAAAGATGGATAAAAAGCCATTAGGAAACCAACCCTGCTCTGTCTTAAAAGTTGGTAACTCATGCGTTTGATTATATTGTTGATAAAGTAGATATATACCAACTGCAATAAACGCAATAATAGCTAATACTTTAATCGTTGAAAACCAGTATTCACTTTCACCAAAGGCGCGAACCGAAGTTAAATGGACACAAGTGATAACGGTTAAAATAATTAGACTAAGAATGTAGATGGGGATAGAGGAAAAAACTTGATGAGCAATCATAGAAGCTGCAGTTAAGTCAGCCGCCATAGACAGCACCCAGCTTAGCCAATATAACCAGCCAATGGTATAACTCCAGATAGGATGTGGTATAAACATTAATGCATAATGTTGAAAAGAACCCGCATGCGGGAATGCACAAGAAAGCTCACCTAAGCAAAGCATAGTAGATAGCATAATACTACCCGCAAGTAGATATGCGATAATGGTCCCTAAAGGTCCAACCGTGCTAAGTGGTGCTGCGATACCAATAAATAATCCAGTACCAATTGAGCCACCTAAGGAAATCATCAATAAATGACGATTTTTTAAGTTTTTCTTTAAGGTACTGGGATAAGGACTTTCTTGAGATTCTGATGTTGCCATGTAAACCGCCTAGTAATCAATAATAGCTGCTGGTTGCCCAGCAGCTGATACATATTAATAAACAAACCGTTTTTCTACACCGTTGGTTTGGCAAGCCATAAGAAGAGCTGTGTAATCAAGTTCAAAGCCAATCATATCGCCAACTCGTAATGTTTCAGAAACATCTTCGATATCAACAATAGTATGATCGCTAGTTTGACCCAATACCGTAATGTTATCATTAATCGGTATACAGCTTTCTGCTGGTACATCTTGTCGGCCAAAAGCAAGAAGTGCTCGTTTGCGAGTACCATGATCAACAAAAGTTTTGCTGTTCAAAAAGGCATCAACACCTAGCTCACCGACAGGAACCGTTGGTTTACTATTAAGCTCAATAATTTGTGCATATAATTTATACATGTCACTACAAGCTTTTTCGACAGGTTTGTTTGAGTGATGAAATTCATCAAGATATTTCATATCCACATACTCAATACCAAACTCATGTAAACCACCAATTCGGATGTGATTAAGTCCTTCTGGCCAGATCCCTTTATCAAGCAGATGATAACTTGTACAGTTACCAGCTGATAGATACTTGATCTTGATATTACAAGCTTGCTCTACTTTACGCGCTATATGTAAAAAGTCCACACCATTTTTAACAGTTGGTAGAACCGTACCATAGCAATTAAAGTTAGTACCCAGCCCATACAGCTCAACGCCGGGTAGAGAAAGGATAAGTTTGACTGTCTCGATAATATCATCGACATGTTCAAACCAAATACCTTCACGCAAATCCCCCATATCAACCATTAATAGGACTTGATGGACTTTTTGCTGTTTGACCGCTTCATCAGAAAGTGCTTGGATAACTTGTTTTTCACTGTTCAAGCTAATATCAGCATATTTAACTACTTCGCTGATCTCGCTTAAGCAAGGACTACGTAGTAAACAAGTTTTACAATTTAAAGCGTCTTTAAGTTTCTTCAAATTGTAAGTTCTTGATTCGGCGATGACATCAATGCCACCATCAAGTACCGCTTTGGCGGTCTCCACACAACCGTCAAAGACTTTATTTACTGCCATTACTTCAATGCCGTGTTTAGCCAATAGCTCTTTTTCAACACGAGCATTGTCTTTTAATTTACCTAAATCAATTTCCAATATAGGTTTGTACATAAAATTACTCCTCTATATTTTATTGTTGTTGCAAGCGATTACGTTTTTGTGCGCGATGGTATATCCATTCAGCTAACACAATTGCAAGCACTGCACCACCAACAATTTTCGCGATGTACTCAACATATCCACCCATATCAATTTGTGCTGGTGGAATAAACACTAAGATCACCGCAAATAGCGTAGATAAGAAGCCTAAACCTGGTAAAACAATTGGTAATACTTTACCTGGGATCTTAAAGCTACGTGGTACATCTGGTTGAGTAATACGTAAGCGATAGTAAGCAATAAACATCACTAAATAAGGGATAAAGTAACAAATGGTTGTTAATGCAGTTAACATCCAATATGCAGCAGCAATACTTGGTGATACAAACGTTGAGAAACAAAGTACCGTTACAATGATTGCTTGGATAACTAAAGCAAATGCTGGTGTTTGATATACCGGATGTAAACGACCAATACGTTCACCAAGTAAATTATCTTCTTTTGATGCTTCTTGTAACATATAGATAGGACCAACTAACCATGAGTTAATTTGACCTAATGCACCAAAGAATAAACAGATTGCCATTACAGGTAATAACCAAGGCATATTTAATTCTTCAGCGGCTGCTTCCATCGCTTGCATTACACCGGCAACAATATCAGTATCAGCAGCTGGTAATAAAGTGTTAATTGCCCAAGTACCGATCATATAGATACCTACAATAACAATTGCAGATACTGCCATTGCTTTAGGGAAGTCTCGTTGTGGATCACGAGTACGACCAGCAATCATTGGTGCAACTTCAAGTCCAGCAAAAGCGAACATCATGCTTGATAAAAAGACAATAGTATCCCAGCTACTTAAATCCGGAATCCAATCACTAACATGACTATAATCAGTTGCCATTGGATGACCAGTCATTAACCAGACAATAGCTAATAACACGATAATAGCAGCAGGAATAAATACCCCTAACCAAGCACTAACACTGTTAATGATTTTAGTCCATTTCATCCCTTTGATATTCATTAATGTTAAGATCCAGAATACCACCATGGAGCCAACACCAATAAACACCTGATTTTGCGCTAATTCAGGACTAAACATGTAACCAATTGCCGTAAAGCCAAATTGCAACATTAATGGGAAGAAAAGTACGCATGAGAATAGGAAACAAACGACCACTATCCAGCCAACTCGTTTACCAAAAGCTTCTTTTACCCAAACAAATATCCCACCATCTTTTGGCCAACCAGTAGAAAGTTCACCACAAACCATAGCTAATGGGAAAAACAGACAAAATGCAG
Organism: Gilliamella sp. N-G2; assembly: GCF_002142215.1. GTDB lineage: Bacteria > Pseudomonadota > Gammaproteobacteria > Enterobacterales > Orbaceae > Gilliamella. The sequence continues at coordinate 19,185 of NZ_NAST01000011.1, read as the reverse complement.
CAAGTAGCCAAAGCACCATTGCTGACGCTCCATAAGGAGCAACATTAGGAATTTGACGTAAACTTAGTATGGCAATAACATTCATAAACACAATGTCTTTAATACCAAGTAAACTTGAATCTTTAGAATCACTCATAAAATAACCTCACATTATAATATCTGGAGCACTAAGTGCCCCAGATAGCTCATGATTAATACACGTCGTATCCAACCATATCCTCGTAAGTGTCTTCACGGCGAATCAATCGGTCTTTGCCTTCTTTATCGATCATAACAACAGCTGTACGTGGACGATTGTTATAAACCGTTTGGCTTTCGATGGTATAAGCACCAGCATCAAGGAAAGCAATGATATCGCCAATTTGAGTGTCTTTAGGTAATAAGAATTCTTCACCTTTAACACCAACGTGGAAATAGTCACCACCATCACATAATGGACCAGCTAATTTAATGTACTCATCATGTTGTTCAGTAATTTTTGACGCATCATAAACATAGAAGAACCAATCAAAGTGTTGGCTGTCAGATAATACGCTATAACCCGCATCAACAAATTTCCATTCAACATGTTCTTCAATGTTACCGTCTAAATCGTAGTTAGTTTTACGTTTTTCACAAGCAACTTCAGTTAAAAGCACACCTGCTGAACCGGTAACTTTACGACCTGGTTCGATACAGATTTCAACGTCTGTACGCCATTTGTGAACTTCACTAATTACCGCATCAGCGAAATCTTGTGCAGTAATACCGGCATACATGTTGTCTTGTAATGGATTACCATTTTCATCATCGTATTTATAAGGAACTGGAATACCACCACCTACGTTGATTAAATCAAATTTAATGCCTAAAACTTCTTCTAAACGGCGTGATTCATCAACTAATACTTTGGTTGCTTTAGCAAATGGTTCTGCTTCAGGCACTTGGTCACCCACATGCATATGTAAACCACGTAAATGCACATAAGGCATTTCAAGAATACGACGACAAGTTTCTTCAGCTTGTTCTAAATCGATACCTGATTTAGCGTGGTAAGCAGTAACTAATTCTGCGTGAGTTGCTGATGGAACATTTGGTTCAACACGCACACAAACATTGGCTACTTTCTTTAAGCGACGTGAAATTTCATCGATGATATCTAATTCATATAAGCTATCAACGTTGATGATATAAAGATCGTTTTGGATTGCAAATTCTAAATCAACTGGTTTTTTAACCACACCGTTGAAAACAATTTGACTACCTGGAAAACCGATTTCTAAACATTTACGCACTTCAAACATTGAGTTCGCTTCTGCATAGATACCCGCATCTTTAATCGCTTTAAGAACACCCATTACTGAACAAGTTTTTGACGCATAGAAAATTTTAGTATTTGGATGAGCTTTAAACGAATCTTTGATTTCCTGAATATTACGGTCAATTTCTTTTTCAGAAAATACATAAAAAGGTGTTGGATATTTCTTGGCTAATTCTTCCAAATTCACACCGTCAAAACAAAGTTTACCGTCTTGCGCACTGAAACGGCGATCTTTTGTTATTAGATCGGTACGTAATTTGTTATAATTTGACATAATTGTGTCGGACATATGACCTCCAGTTAATTAGTACATAAAAAAAGGTAAGTAAAAAATTACTCACTTACAATGCAATCACCGTGCCAACTTAAAAAACAAACATAATCAATTAGTTAACTAAATAATTACAAATTTAATATTAGTCATTTAGTAAAAAATATGTTTTTATGACAAAAATTTGACACTATTTTTAGTAATACTTGAAAGATATTTAAATCAACGCTAGTTATACTTAACAAGAATCCAATTTTTAAAAGGCTTTAGAATCATGATAATTGATCCTGAATTATTACAAGCATTGGAAATATTTAAACATTTTTTTGATCTAATACATCAGCCAATGGCCATTATTGATAAAGAAGGTAAATACATTTACTACAATCAGGAAAGCGCAGAACTTGATGGCTATACAATGGAGCAAGCCATCGGTAAACCAATGCTTAAAGTTTACCCTAATTTGAAAAAAGAAGATAGTACTATGCTACAAGCTTTACAAGGTAAAGAATATCAAGATACCTATCAAACTTATTATAATCATGTGGGTAAATTGGTTGATTATCAACACACAACAGTACCGCTTTATAATCATAATAAAGAGATTATCGGTGCAGTCGAAATAGGTCGAAATATATCCAATGTTAGGCAGTTACAAGATCAAGTTTTTCGCCTTAATAGAAAATTATATCAGAATAAAGAACAACCACTGCCGGAAATCATTTTTGCTTCGAAAAAAATGCAAGAAGTTATCGATCAGACCAATATTCTAGGCAGTAATGATGTACCGGTATTAATTGTTGGTGAAACTGGTACTGGTAAAGAGCTATTTGCCAGATTAATTCATCAAACCAGCCATCGCCGCGATAAAGCGTTTATTTCACTTAACTGTAGTGCTTTACCAACCACCTTGATTGAAAGTACCTTATTTGGGACAGTTAAAGGGGCCTTTACCGGTGCTGAAAATCGCCAAGGTTATCTTGAACTGGCTAATGGAGGTACCTTGTTTCTTGATGAACTTAATGCAATGCCACTTGAAATGCAAAGTAAACTATTGCGCTTCTTACAAGAAAAAACTTATTGGCCGTTAGGCGGTAATAAAGAGCAACATGCCGATGTGCGAATTGTGGCGGCGATGAATGAATCACCGGTCGAATTGCTAAAATCCGGTAAAATGCGCAGTGACCTATTTTATCGATTAAATGTTGGTTTAATCAAACTACCTGCCCTCCGAGAAAGGCAAGAAGATATCCCGGTACTGGCACGATACTTTATCGATAAACATAAAACAGATGTCAACCTAGTGATCACCGGTATTAGTGAACATGCTTTACAACAACTTATGTCAGCACCTTGGCCGGGGAATGTACGGATGCTAGAGAATGCTATCGTCCGTAGTATGGTTTTACAAAATGAGCCTGGAGAATTACAACAAATTGTTCTTGATGAAGAGTTATTTGATCTTCCAAGCCCTTTTCCACAAGAAGAAGCTAAGCTTGAAAAGCCAAATATTAAAGAGATAACCGGCAATCTAACCGAACAAGTTGAAAACTATGAAAAGCAAATTATTGTTGATGCATTAAATCAAGCCAACGGTAAAATTATTACAGCGGCAAAATTACTTAATGTTTCGCGCACCACATTACAATATAAGGTGAAGAAATATAATATACAAATGGGAGTAATTGATAGTTAATCACCAAAAGCTTGGGCGCAGGCAAATGCACTGCTCCAAGCCCATTGGAAATTATAACCACCAAGCCAACCGGCCACATCTACAACTTCACCAATAAAGTAGAGATTAGGCTGATTTTTTACCGCCATCGTCTTTGAGGATAATGCATCACAACTTACCCCACCTAAGGTCACCTCTGCCGTACGATAACCTTCAGTTCCATTTGGTGTCACGCTCCATGTTGTTAAGGTCTGATACAGTGCTTGTTGCTCAGTAGGCGTTAACTGTTTAACCGTTGTATCAACGATCAAATTTAGTTGCATTAACGCTTCAATTAACCGTTTAGGTAATATCTGCGCTAAACAATTTTTAAGACTTTGATTGCGATTATTATCTAACAAAGGCTTAAAATCTTCCTCAAAAGCAACGTCAGGCAATAAATTGATCGTTATTGCTTCACCTGCTTGCCAATAACTGGAGATTTGTAAAATGGCTGGTCCAGATAATCCTCGATGAGTAAATAGTAAGTTTTCTTTAAAACTGATACGTTTATTAGATACTTCAATTAGTAGTGCGATTCCTGATAACGAAGATAATACTGTTAACAACGGTTTATGTAAGGTAAATGGCACCAATCCGGCTTTTACAGGGACAACTGGAATAGCAAATTTTTCAGCAATTTTATAGCCAATTGCTGTCATACCAAGTGCGGGCATAGATTGCCCACCGGTTGCAACAATTAAGTGATCCGTTTGCAAGTAACCTTTGGAAGTGTGTAATTTAAAACCCTGCTCCGCTAATACTACATCCTCAAGTTGTGTTTGTAACATAAAGTTAACTTGCCCTTTTTGGCACTCTTGGCTAAGCATATCGACAATATCTTGCGCTGAATTATCACAAAATAACTGACCATGATCTTTTTCATGGTAGCCAATATGATATTGATTAACTAGCTGGATAAAATCCCATTGAGTATAGCGCTTTAACGCTGACTTGCAAAAATGACGATTTTGAGAAATATAATGGGTAGATTCAACATTTAGGTTAGTAAAATTACATTTACCACCGCCAGACATTAAAATTTTGCGACCCAATTTTTTACCGTTATCAATGACAGTCACATCATAACCTTTTTGCCCTAATAATCCGGCACAAAAAAGCCCCGCAGCACCAGCACCGATAATTGTAATTTTAGTTTGCATATTTAATCTAATACCCATAATAAAGATGGCGTATTATAGCAATATAACAGTTACGATTCTAATGCCGCTATTTTTGAAAAATGTGTAAAAATCGTCAATTTTTATACTCAAAAAACTTATTCCGCAACTTTTTTTAATCAGATATTAATTCTTATTATGAAAAATTTTTAAAATTAAATGACCTTAATTTTAAATAAAATTTAAAACTAATAAAAACAATTGGTTAATATAAGATATAAGCTTCATTAATATACATGTGTTATGTGATTAAAATATTGACTTATAAGTAATATTTATTTGACCAAAAACCTATTTTTAATTACCTTCACACCTATTATGGGATTAATGCCTATATCTTTTCAAAAAAGAATAACAATGAATTAGAGGCAATGATATGTTATACAACCAGCAGCATGAAAAAGATAACTGCGGATTTGGTTTAATTGCTCATATTGAAGGGCAACCAAGTCATAAAGTAGTGCGTACTGCAATTCACGGGCTTGCTCGCATGCAACACCGTGGCGCCATATTATCGGATGGTAAAACCGGTGATGGCTGTGGTCTTTTATTACAAAAACCAGACCGATTTTTCCGACTAGTTGCCGAGGACGCAGGTTGGCGTTTAGCCGCTAATTATGCCGTTGGCATGCTATTTTTAAGTCAAGATGAAGCCGAAGCGCAAGCTAGTCGTGAAATTGTTGAAGAAGAGCTAGCGGAAGAAACCTTATATGTATTAGGTTGGCGTGAAGTGCCAATCGATAAGAGTGTTCTAGGTGAAATCGCCCTCTCATCACTACCAAGAATTGAACAAGTATTTGTCAATGCTCCGGCGGGTTGGACCAAAATCGATTTAGAACGCCGTCTATATATGGTGCGCCGACGTATAGAAAAACGTGTACAAGATGATACGTTTTATGTCTGTAGTTTTTCAAATCAGGTTAATATCTATAAAGGCTTATGTATGCCGAAGGATTTACCTCGATTCTATTTAGATTTAGCTGATATTCGGATGGAAACCGCAATCTGTTTATTCCATCAACGTTTTTCAACCAATACCGTACCGCGTTGGCCACTTGCACAACCATTTAGACATTTAGCCCATAATGGTGAGATCAATACTATTGAAGGTAATCGGCAATGGGCAAAAGCGCGATCTTACAAATTTAAAACACCATTGATTCCAGATCTACAAGATGCGGCACCGTTTGTTAATGTCACCGGTTCTGATTCAAGCTCACTAGATAATATGCTGGAACTATTTTTAGTTGGTGGTATGGATATTGTCCGTGCGATGCGTTTACTAGTGCCACCAGCATGGCAAAACAATCCAGATATGAATGAGGATTTACGAGCTTTCTTTGATTTTAACTCCATGCATATGGAACCATGGGACGGGCCTGCTGGTATCGTTATGTCAGATGGTCGTTATGCTGCGTGTAACTTAGACCGTAATGGTTTACGTCCCGCTCGTTATGTTATTACTACAGATAAACTCATCACTTGTGCTTCAGAAATCGGTATTTGGGACTATCAACCAGATGAAGTCGTCACCAAAGGGCGCGTTGGTCCGGGCGAATTACTGGTAATTGATACTGAAGAAGGTCGCATTTTACAATCTTCAGAAACCGATAATGATTTACAAAAACGTCATCCATATAAAGAATGGATGACTAAAAATGTAAAACGTTTGATCCCATTTGAAGATCTTCCTGATGATGATATCGGTTCTCGTGATTATGATGATACATTACTTGCAACTTACCAAAAACAATTTGGTTATAGTGCCGAAGAGCTCGACCAATGTATTCGAGTTCTAGGTGAAAACGGTCAAGAAGCAACTGGCTCAATGGGTGATGATACACCGTTTGCAGTATTATCTAGTCGTCCGCGCTTAATTTATGATTACTTCCGACAAAAATTTGCTCAGGTAACTAATCCACCTATCGATCCATTGCGTGAAGCGCACGTCATGTCGCTTTCAACCAGCATTGGTCGTGAAATGAATGTATTTGCCGAAGCTGAAGGCCAAGCGCATCGGGTTGCCTTTAAATATCCGGTATTAGTTCATTCGGATTTTAAACAGTTAACAACCTTAGAATCTCGTTACTACAAATCAGAAACACTGGATATCACTTATGAGATTGACGGTAGTTTACGTGATGCAATTGAACAATTATGTGGTGATGCCGAAGCGAAAGTTCGTGAGGGAACGGTATTACTCATTTTATCCGATAGAAATATTGCACCTGATCGCCTGCCAATTCCGGCACCAATGGCAGTTGGTGCGGTACAACAACGTTTAGTAGAAAAAAGTTTACGCTGTGATGCCAACATCATTGTTGAAACCGCAAGCTGTCGCGATCCGCATCAGTTTGCCGTCCTATTAGGCTTTGGAGCGACGGCAATCTATCCATATTTAGCCTATGAAACCCTAGCTAAAATGGTAGATAATGGAACTGTGAATAAGTCTTATCGAGAAGCAATTCTTAATTATCGCAATGGTATTAATAAAGGCTTATACAAAATCATGTCCAAAATGGGCATTTCAACAGTTGCCTCTTACCGTTGTTCTAAACTATTTGAGGCCGTAGGTCTAAATGAAGAAGTGGTTGAACTTTGCTTCCAAGGAGTAACTAGCCGTATTAGTGGTGCCAATTTTGATGATTTCGCTCAAGATCAGTTCAATCTTTCTAAGAAAGCATGGCTACGGCGTAAACCATTAGAACAAGGTGGCTTGTTGAAATTTGTGCATGGCGGTGAATACCATGCTTATAATCCTGATGTAGTACAATCACTACAAAAAGCGGTAAATAATGGTAATTATGAAGATTATAAGCGCTATGTAGATATCGTAAATAATCGACCAACTGCAACCTTGCGAGATCTGTTAAAACTCAATCCACCTGAAAACGCAGCTATCGCACTTGATCAGGTGGAACCAGAAGAGTCATTATTTAAACGATTTGACTCGGCAGCTATGTCAATTGGTGCATTAAGTCCAGAAGCGCATGAATCATTAGCCGAAGCCATGAACACCTTAGGTGGCTTTTCTAACTCAGGTGAAGGAGGAGAAGATCCAGCTCGTTATAACACCATCAAAGTATCACGTATTAAACAAGTTGCCTCTGGCCGATTTGGTGTAACACCAGGTTATTTAATGAGTGCTGATGTTATTCAAATTAAAGTCGCTCAAGGTGCAAAACCGGGCGAAGGTGGTCAATTACCTGGCGATAAAGTCACCCCTTATATTGCAAAATTACGTTTTTCTGTACCGGGTGTAACATTAATTTCACCGCCACCACATCATGATATCTATTCAATTGAAGACTTGGCGCAATTGATTTTTGACTTAAAACAGATTAATCCAACCGCAATGATTTCGGTTAAGTTGGTTTCTGAACCAGGAGTAGGTACTATCGCAACCGGTGTTGCCAAAGCCTATGCTGATTTAATCACTATTTCAGGTTACGATGGCGGTACTGGAGCCAGTCCGTTAACTTCGGTTAAATATGCAGGATCACCATGGGAACTAGGTTTAGTTGAGACCCAACAATCATTGGTCGCTAATGGTTTACGCCATAAAATACGTTTGCAAGTAGATGGTGGCTTAAAAACCGGTGCCGATATTGTGAAAGCCGCAATTTTAGGTGCTGAAAGCTTTGGCTTTGGTACCGGGCCAATGGTTGCCCTAGGTTGTAAATACTTACGTATTTGTCACCTGAATAACTGTGCGACCGGTGTTGCTACTCAAGATGAGAAACTGCGTAGTGAGCATTATCATGGTCTTCCAGAAAAAGCCATGAACTACTTCCATTTTCTTGCTCGTAATACGCGAGAAGTTATGGCAGAACTTGGCGTTTGCCGAATTGTTGATTTAATCGGTCGTACCGATCTGCTTATTGAGCTTGATGGTATTACCGCAAAACAGCAAAAACTGGATTTATCTGGCTTGCTTAAAACCGCATCGCCGGTTGAAGGTAAACCTGTACACTGTATTGAAGATAACAAACCATTTGATAAAGGCGTGCTTAATAAAGAGATCATCACCCAAGCGCAAGACACGGTGGATAATCGTCAAAGTAAAAGTTTCTACTTTGATATTCAAAATACTGATCGCTCTGTTGGTACTACCTTATCTGGTTATATAGCTAAAAAATATGGTGATCAAGGCTTAGTTACCTCACCTATTTCATTGAATTTCAATGGTACCGCAGGTCAAAGCTTTGGTGTATGGAATGCAGGTGGTGTTGATTTAACGCTTACTGGCGATGCCAACGACTATGTTGGTAAAGGCATGGCTGGTGGTCGCATTGTGATTCGCCCACCGCAAGGCTCGGCATTTTTAAGTCATGAAGCGACCATTGTCGGTAATACCTGTTTATACGGCGCAACAGGTGGTAAATTATTTGCCGCTGGCCGAGCTGGCGAACGTTTTGCCGTGCGTAACTCAGGTGCCATTAGTGTGGTTGAAGGCATTGGTGATAATGGCTGTGAATATATGACAGGTGGTATTGTCTGTGTGTTAGGTAAAACTGGCGTTAACTTCGGTGCTGGTATGACCGGTGGTTTTGCTTATATTTTAGATACCGATGGCGATTTACATAAGCGTATTAATAAAGAGTTGGTCGAAATGTTAAATGTGGCCGACTACTCGATCCATGAGGAGCACTTACGAGGTTTAATCATGGAACACGCTCAGTTAACTCACTCATCTTGGGCTGAAGAGATATTAGCTAACTGGGAAGGCTTTGCCAAACAATTTGTCTTAGTTAAACCAAAATCTAGTGATGTTAAAGCATTGTTAGGTCACCGTAGCCGCTCATCAGCAGAGCTTCGCGTGCAAGCACAGTAAGGGGAGAACACGATATGAGTCAGAATGTTTATCAGTTTATCGATTTACAACGTGTTGATCCGCCTAAAAAATCGCTAAACGTTCGTAAAATTGAATTTGTTGAAATTTATGAGGGATTTTCCGCCTCACAATCACAAGCTCAGGCAGATCGTTGCCTTGCTTGTGGTAACCCTTATTGTGAATGGCGCTGTCCGGTACATAACTATATTCCAAATTGGTTAAAATTAATCAATGAAGGCAAAATTTTAGAAGCGGTTGAGCTATCTCACCAAACCAATAGTTTACCAGAGGTGTGTGGTCGAGTTTGTCCACAAGATCGTCTTTGTGAAGGTTCTTGTACTTTGAATGCTGAATTTGGTGCGGTAACTATTGGTAGTATTGAGCGTTATATTACTGATGAAGCCTTTAAAATGGGATGGAGACCAAATCTCTCTAACGTGGAAAAAACCGGGTTGAAAGTCGCAATTATTGGTGCTGGCCCCGCCGGTTTGGCTTGTGCTGATGTTTTAGTACGTAATGGTGTCACCCCTGTCGTTTTTGATCGCCATCCTGAAATTGGTGGTTTATTAACATTTGGTATTCCAGCCTTCAAATTAGATAAAGAGGTCTTAGTTCATCGTAGACATGTCTTTAGCGAAATGGGCGTTGAGTTCCGCCTTAATACTGAAGTGGGTAAAACAGTACAATTAGCCGATCTTTTTGCTGAATTTGCTGCCGTTTTTGTTGGTGCTGGAACTTATCAATCAATGCGTGCCGGGCTTGAAAATGAAGATGCTGATGGTGTCTATGATGCATTACCATTTTTAATTGCTAATACTAAACATATTATGCAGCACCAACAAACTGACGATGCGCCTTATGTAGATATGAAAAATAAACGTGTCGTGGTATTAGGCGGTGGTGATACTGCTATGGACTGCGTAAGAACTTCTATCCGTCAAGGTGCTACTGAAGTGACGTGTGCATATCGCCGTGATGAAGCTAATATGCCTGGTTCTAAACGTGAAGTTAAAAATGCCAAAGAAGAAGGCGCGCAGTTCCAATTCAATGTACAACCGCTGAGCATTGAAATTAACAATGTAGGGCATGTTACTGGCGTAAAAATGGTAAGAACAGAGCTTGGCGAACCAGATGCGAAAGGTCGTCGCTCACCAGTGATTGTCGAAGGTTCAGAATTTGTGCTTCCGGCTGATGCGGTAGTTATGGCATTTGGTTTTAAACCACATGCTATGCCATGGTTAGCTGAGCATGGTGTTGATTTTGATGATAGAGGTAGAATAATAGCACCAGAAATCAAAGGATACCAAACTACCAATGCCAAAATCTTTGCTGGTGGTGATGCGGTACGCGGTTCTGATTTAGTCGTTACGGCAATTAGTGAAGGGCGTAAAGCTGCTGAAGGAATCTTGGATTACTTAGAAGTGTAATCACTAATCATTGTTTAAAAAATCAAACCCGCTTCAATACAAGCGGGTTTTTTAATGGCAAAGAAATTTATTTCAGTGATAGTTCAGTTTCGACAATAAAATAGATATCACTTTTAAGACAGCTCTGCATCCACTATGACTTGTTCATTGCCAGTTTCGTCAATTAATATAATTGATAACCAGTCAATGCCGTCACAAAGTAGTTGTTGCCAAGCTATTTTTCGCCCATCAAGCAATATTACATTACCTTGTTCATCAAACTCATAAAGTTCTTTTTCTGAATCATAGTCAATACTATAACCAATTGTTAATTTTATTTTTGACGATGGAACATTAAATTTTTCAAGTAATCTATTAGCTTTTTCTTCATCAGAATGACTATCACAAAACATTGCGTTATAACCATGTTCAGTTTCATCAAATAGTAATATTTCTTCTTTACTGTTAGTAGATTTTGCAACAATTTTAATATTTGCGAAAGACGGTTCTACTCCTGTAATATAACCATTTTCTAATTCACCATAATAATAGATGTCAAACCATTGCTCTTTAGTTGATGACTGAAGAGAAAAAGATGTTACCCCATTGGACTCATCTTCGATAATGTCCATAGCATATTGAGTTAGATGGGATGGTATTTTCATATTATTTCCAGCAATGCTTAATTATCTGTGTATACGATAAGGTTCATCCATGGCTACAAAAGATTGTTCTTGCAATGCATCTGCTATCCAATCTTTCACACCTTTAGTGTTACAAATAGTATCAATATAATCGCTGAGAACTGAACTTGTTGCTATATGATAATTTTTTAGTCTTAGACATAAAGGGGCATAAAATCCATCGGCTATACTAAAATTACCAAACAAATAGTCACAATTTGATTTTTTCGAGGTTAATAATGAGGATAGCAAATCATCTAAAAACATGATTTCTTTTTTTACCTCTAAATGGTCTCGTAATATTATTTGCCCTATTTGAGGAAACTCAGCTTCAATATTCATCGGCAAATAACTTCGAATAGCTTGAAATCCAGAATGCATTTTAGCCACTAAACTTCGAGCAATTGCTCTTTTTTTGGGGTCAGCCGGCCATAAAGCTAGGTCGTGATGCTTTTCAGCTAAATATTCACAAATAGCTAAAGAGTCACTTATCACTAAATCTGCATCAATTAGGATAGGTACAGTGCCATATTTTGAAACAGAGCACATTGTCCTTTTAAACAAAGAATCATCATTAAAACTATCAAATTTAACAAGCTTTTCGTTAAAAGGAATATCAAAATATTTCATCACAACCCAAGGACGCATAGACCATGTTGAATAGTTTTTATTGCCAATATAAAGTGTATAGTTCATACTTAGAACTCCTTTTAACAAAATTTATTAAAGTCGGAAAACTTATCTGTTTAGCAACTTTTTTTAATTATATTTATTGCAAATATGATTTATAGATAAACTAAATTGGTACCTTTTTCTGGTTGGAAAACTGCTTTGCCAAATTCATCTAGAAAATAAGCGATATGATCAGTTTTATCGCCTAATAAACGCCCTTTTACTTTATTCCATGTTAATAATGCTATGGTCGAATCAGGTTCACAGCAAATTAACATTGGTTGTTCTAATTCTTGATTCCAATAAAACTGACCACCATATAATTTATGTGCAGTTAATAATAAATAACAGCCATATTCTTGTGAAATCATATTGAGTTGTTCTTCAGGAAGACCAAAGCTTTTATCTGCCATTTCACCAATAATCATTTCAACAACAGAAATACTCTTTTCCGAGTAATCTAATTGATTAATACTCCACGTTGGGCTATGTAAAATAGCATTTTGAGACCAAGCCTCTATTTCTTGATATAATTCATTTTTTTGTTCAGTCATTTTTATTTACTTCGCTAGATAATTTTTCTGTTTGCTTGACAATTTGCCATGCATCTTCCATTTCTTCAAGTGTTGCATCAACTAAATTGCGATTTTTTTGCTTTAGTAGCAATTCAACTTGTTTAAATCGCCTAATAAACTTGTTATTAGCATTTTGTAAGCATAATTCTGATTTAACTTTTAGATGTCTTGCCAAATTGACGGTAGCAAACAACAGGTCGCCCATTTCTTCTGCAACTTTTGATTTCTCAATAGTTGATTGTGCTAATTCTTGTTCAACTTCATTAAGTTCTTCTTTAACTTTAGCTATAACTGGTTGTAGTTCAGTCCAATCAAATCCAACTGATGCACAACGTTTTTGAATTTTTTCAGCCTTCATTAATGCTGGAATTGCGGTCGGGATATCATCTAATAGCGAATATTGTGCTCGCTTATCGCGTTCTTGTTGTTTAAGTTGTTCCCAATTCGGTTTAATAGTCGTATTATTAGAAAAAACATGCGGATGACGACTGACCAGCTTATCAGCAACAGTTCGACAAATATCATCAAAATTAAAAAAACCTTGTTCACTTGCTAAATCCGCATAAAAAACAATCTGAAACAGTAAGTCGCCCAATTCACTTTTAAGTTCAACCATATCTTGTTTATCAATTGCATCTAAGACTTCATAAGTCTCTTCTAAAGTATAGGATTTTAACGAGTCAAAAGTTTGTTTACTATCCCATTCGCAACCTTTAATAGGATTGCGTAATTGTTTAGTAATCGCTTGTAGACGTTCTAATTGGTTCACAATATCTCTCACAAAGTAATAATCATTAACTGACATTGTAATAGTTTCAAAAAGAAATGGTAATTCTTTAAGAACTAAATAGTAAACATTCAAAATATATTAAGAAATGTTTTTATTTAAAAACAACCATCAAAAACAAAAAAACAACATCAATTCGTAGTTTTACACGCAAATTAATCTGATTAAGTATATAATACGCTTAAATTCAACTGAAATTACATTAAAAACATGAGTAAACTACGAGAACTTACATTTAGAGGGATTATTCTTGGTGCATTAATAACAATTATTTTTACCGCATCAAATGTTTATCTTGGCTTAAAAGTCGGCTTAACTTTTTCATCTGCAATTCCTGCAGCAGTCATTTCTATGGCGATTTTACGCCTTTTTCCGGATTCAACCATTTTAGAAAATAATATGGTACAAACACAAGCTTCAGCAGCGGGAACTTTATCTTCAATTATTTTTGTTATACCTGGTTTATTAATGATGGGATATTGGCATGATTTCCCATTTTGGTTAACCTTTGCGGTATGTTTGGCTGGCGGTATGTTAGGGGTGTTGTTTTCTATACCGCTTCGACATGTTATGGTGGTAAAAAGTAATTTACCTTATCCTGAGGGGGTTGCTGCAGCTGAAATATTAAAAGCCGGATCAAAAACTGAAGGCAATGACGCTAATGATGGACTAAAAGATATTTTATTTGGCGGCGTAATTGCCTCTACAGTCAGTTTATTTACTAATGGGTTTAAATTACTCTCTGGGAGTTCAGCTTATTGGTTCACGGCAGGCAAATCAATAATCCAAATTCCTTTAGGTTTTTCTTTGGCCCTACTTAGTGCCGGTTATTTGATCGGTATTATCTCAGGTATTGCAATATTGGTAGGTATGGTTATTGCTTGGGTATTTGGTATACCTATTTTAACTGCCATCATTGGTTATGATACAAGTTTACCGTTATCTCAAGTTGCCATGCAATTTTGGGACAGTGATATCCGTTTTATTGGTGCTGGAACCATTGCTATTTCAGCTGTTTGGACTTTATTTTCATTAATCAAACCTGTTATCGAGGGGTTGAAAATTTCTTTTAAGACCTTACGTTCAGATGTATCGATACAAGACATCCCCACCATAGAACGCGATTTGTCTCCAAAGTGGATCTTTTCAATTATGACGGCAATGTTAGTAATTTTAGTGGCGACTTTTTACTCATTTATTGCAGATAGTGGCTTATCAAGTGGTGTAGCATGGTCATTAGTTGCTTGTGCAGTGTTATTCTCTTTTATTATGGGATTTTTAGTTGCTGCTGCTTGCGGATATATGGCCGGTTTAGTTGGTTCATCTGCAAGCCCGATGTCTGGCATTGCAATAGTTGCTGTTATTGTTGTTTCACTTATCTTATTAGGACTAGGTGAAATAAATGGTATGTTATCAACAACTGAAGGATCGAAGTTTGCCACAGCATTAGCCCTATTTACCACTAGTACGGTTTTGGCTATAGCTTGTATATCCAATGATAATTTGCAAGATTTAAAAACCGGTCATTTAGTCAATGCAACCCCATGGAAACAACAAGTTGCTTTATTAATTGGTTGTTTTGTTGGTGCTTTAGTTATAGCACCTATTTTAGAAACGTTATACCATGCCTATGGCTTTACTGGTGCGACTCCTCGTAATGATATGGATCTTACGCAAGTATTAGCTGCGCCTCAAGCATCGTTAATGACAACTATTGCCCGAGGTATCTTTTCGCATCAACTTGATTGGACAATGATTTTTATTGGTTTAGTATTAGGAACCATAATTATCATCTCTGATTTAATTTTAGCAAAACGTCATTCGAAATTTAGATTACCAGCGCTCGCTGTCGGATTAGGAATTTATCTACCACCGAGTGTCACCACACCGATTTTTGTCGGTACATTATTATCTTGGATTATTAAACGTTATACTTATGCTAATGCTAAGAGGCATAATCTCGATCCGAAAGTACAATTTAAAAAAGTGGATCGCAAAGCCGCTTTAATTGCATCAGGCTTAATCGTTGGTGAAAGTCTAATTGGGGTTATCTTAGCTGTAGTAATTGTAATCAGTATAACTAATGGTGGCAGCGATGCGCCACTGGCAATACTTTATAACCTAGGAAATATACCGCAATATTTAGGTTTGTTTGTATTTATCTTTATCTGTTGGCTTTTTATTCGCCGAGCATTGTTGGCGATAAAAAAATAAAATTTAAGTGATATTAATATGAATAGATAGTTATTATACTGAATTTAAGTAAGATTTTATTAAATAAATTAATGAAAAATTAATCTTATTTTTCCATTATCCTCATTGTTATAAATCCATCATCAATTTTCGATAGTAATACAATGGGGATAAATCACCTGCAAAACGTTTTGCATAAAGTTCTTTTTTTGTTAGCATAACACATTTTATATTGAATCATAGGTGACTTCGTCATGATAGTGTTTGATTCTATCCAAATTCGTAGAGGTATTAATCTACTTTTAGATAATGCCTCTGCAACAATAAATCCTAAACAGAAAGTTGGATTAGTCGGTAAAAATGGCTGTGGTAAGTCCACACTTTTTTCTTTAATTAAAGGTGAAATTCAAACAGATGCTGGCAGTGTTTCTATTCCTGCCCAATGGCAATTAGCATGGGTAAACCAAGAAACTCCAGCATTAGATACACCGGCTATCGAATATGTTATTGATGGTGATCGAGAGTTTCGAAAATTAGAGCAAGATCTAGAGATTGCTTACGAAAAAAATAACGGTGAGCAAATTGCGCTTATTCATGAAAAACTTGATAACATTGATGCTTGGACTATCCGCTCTCGAGCGGCAACATTATTGCATGGTTTAGGTTTTTCTAATGAACAATTAACGCTACCGGTTAAATCCTACTCTGGTGGTTGGCGTATGCGACTTAATCTAGCACAAGCGTTAATGTGTCGTTCTGATTTACTGCTTCTTGATGAACCAACTAACCATCTTGATTTAGACGCAGTGATGTGGTTAGAAAAATGGTTAAGTAATTATCAAGGTACACTTATTTTAATCTCTCATGACCGTGATTTCTTAGATCCATTGGTTAATAAAATCATTCATATTGAACAGAAGAAATTATTTGAATACACCGGTAACTATTCATCATTTGAGACACAGCGCTCGGCAAAACTGGCACAACAACAATCCATGTATGAAAGTCAGCAACTTAAAGTTGCTCATTTGCAAAGCTATATCGATCGTTTTAGGGCTAAAGCAACCAAAGCAAAACAGGCTCAAAGTCGAATAAAAATGTTAGAAAGAATGGAACTGATTGCTCCAGCTCATGTTGACAATCCTTTTCATTTTAAATTTCGACGACCAGAATTCTTACCTAGTCCATTATTAACCATGGAAAATATCGTTGCTGGGTATGGTGATAAAGTTGTGTTAGAACAGATTAAACTTAATTTAGTACCTGGCTCACGTATCGGTTTGTTAGGTCGTAACGGTGCTGGTAAATCAACACTGATTAAACTGCTAGCTGGTGAATTACCTCCTATGCAAGGGCAGATTAGTTTAGCTAAAGGGGTACAATTAGGCTATTTTGCGCAACACCAATTAGAATACTTACGGGCTGATGAATCAGCTTTATGGCATTTAAAACAACTTGCAGAACCAAAGAATACCGAACAAGAATTACGTAATTATTTGGGAGGATTTGATTTTCATGGTGATAAAGTTAGTGAGCCAGTAAAAACATTTTCTGGCGGCGAAAAGGCTCGATTAGTTTTAGCGTTAATTGTTTGGCAAAAACCAAATCTACTGTTACTCGATGAACCAACAAACCATTTAGATTTAGACATGCGACAAGCATTGACTGAAGCGTTAATTGATTTTGAAGGTGCTTTAGTTGTGGTTTCCCATGATAGACATTTATTGCGGTCAACAACAGATGAATTTTACTTGGTGCATAACCATAAAGTTGAACCTTTTAATGGTGATCTTGATGACTATCATAAATGGTTGACCGATGAGCAAAAGGCTGAAAATCAACCGCAAGAAAAAGATAAACCAGTAAAAAAAGAAGTGTTGCCTAAAGTTTCTGCACAAGAACGTAAAGAACAGAAACGAAAAGATGCAGAAGCCAGAGCACAATTGCAGCTACTTAAAAAGCAGTTACAAAAAGAAGAGAAAATTATTGCACGATTAAATGATCAATTAAAAATTATTGAAAAGCAATTAGCGGATCCCGATCTTTACGGTTCAGATAAAAAAGCAGAACTAACGCAATTGCTACTCAATCAAAGTAATTTAAAAATAGAATTAGATGAAGCAGAGTCAAATTGGTTTGATTTACAACAACAGTTAGAAGAATTTGAAGCTGAGTAATCATAACTTCAAAAAAATTTATTTGTTTAAAACAAAAAACACAGAGCTTATGCTCTGTGTTTTTCTATAAATATTGTACAGTAAAACAGTTAAGTTTTTAGCTTTTTTCTACTTGGCTAAAATCAAGTTCAACTGGAGTAGAACGACCAAAAATAGAAACCGATACTTTTAAGCGACTTTTTTCGTAATCTACTTCTTCAACTACACCATTAAAGTCAGCAAATGGCCCTTCATTAACGCGCACAAGTTCACCTGGCTCAAATAATGTTTTAGGACGCGGTTTATCACCAACTTGCTGTAGACGATTCATAATTGCATCAACTTCACGTTGGCTAATTGGCGCTGGTCTATCTGATGTCCCACCAATGAATCCCATTGTTCTTGGTACACTTTTAACTAAATGCCAAGTTGCATCGTTCATCATCATTTCAACTAAAACATAACCTGGGAAAAATTTACGTTCGCTTTTACGGCGCTGTCCACTTTTCATTTCAACAACTTCTTCGGTTGGTACTAAAACTTCCCCAAAAGAATCTTCCATATTATGTAATTTAATATATTCACGTAATGATTGTGCAACACGTGCTTCATAGCCAGAATAAGCTTGGATCACATACCAGCGTTTTTGTTGTGTTTCACTCATATTAACGCCCTATTGAAGTTAAATAAAAGATGATTGAACGGAACAAAGAATCCATTCCCCAAAGCGCAGTACCAACAATAACGGTAATAACAGCGATTAATAAAGTTGTTTGTACAGTTTCTTTACGAGTAGGCCATACAACTTTTCGGAGTTCTTTTCGTGATTCTTGCAGAAAAGCTATAAACGATTTCCCTTTAGCGGTTGTAAATGCAATAAATAAGGTTAAAAGCGAAACCACAACAACTGCAATAATTCGAACGATCGCATTTGGTTGATATATATCATTAGGTAAAGAGAAATAAGAATTTCCCCAAACAATTAACGCAATTAATACTAGAACCAAAACCCATTTAAATTTGTCTAGAACAGTGCTTGTATCTTGACTCTCGTTACTTACTAGCATATAAAACCTATGATTATGTTATTTATAATATTATCCATTTTCCAAAATGCTCTTTCTCTAAAAACATTTTGCTAAACAGACTAGGTAAGAAAGGGTATCAAAAGATACCCTTTCTATGATCGCGATTGCTGAAATTATTTAATAACTTTAGCAACAACACCAGCACCAACAGTACGACCACCTTCACGGATAGCGAAACGTAAACCGTCTGCCATTGCAATTGGGTGAATTAATGATACTGTCATTTTGATGTTATCACCTGGCATTACCATTTCTACGCCTTCTGGTAATTCAATAGTACCTGTTACGTCTGTTGTACGGAAGTAGAACTGTGGACGGTAACCTT
>NZ_NAST01000010.1 GCF_002142215.1 Gilliamella sp. N-G2 | reverse complement strand
TATAATGATAAATAACAAAAAAAAATATCTTTACAAAGAAAAGTCAAAAAAAATAATAAAATATTTTGATAAATGACTTTTTTGTAATATGATCCTATTAAATTTTCTTTTTTGTAAAGAAGTTTTAATATAATAAAAAAGTGATTTAAAAACATAGAAATTAATTAAAAAATTGATGAATAATCACAACCAATAATGACAAAGTTGTAATAATTAAACTTATAATATCATTATTAAATTTGTCTAGGGAATATAAGGAATAATTAAGATGAGAAATGGTCTTAATTTAAAAATTATCTCAGCTTTCGTAATCGCAATTTTAGGATTGCATAGTGCTTATGCTAGTGATCCGGATGCATCTTCGAATGCTATCGATAGCAATAAAATAATAGAATTAAAAAATGGTACTAAAGCTCGAGAAATGATTAACAATCAGCAGCGTAGTCTTTACCAAATTGCTTTGTTGAGTAGTATTTCTATTTCTGAATTACGTGCGATGAATGCTGGTCGTCTTGATAAAAAAGATGTTGTAGACGTTGGTGAGCGTTTAGTTTTACCTGAAAATTCTCCTTTATTACCTGCTATTAAGATTGATAATGATAAACAAGATAAACATGCTAATTTACCTAAACTAAGTTCTGATAATAATTATAACGTACAACAAGATAAAGATGCTTTAGCTACTCAAGTTGCTTCAACATTACAAACACTCTCTACTCAAGATTGGAAAAAGATAACTTCTTCAGACAATGGTGGTATATCAGGCCATTTAAAGGATAAGGGTAAAGACTATGCTGAAAGTTATGTACGAAATGGTGTTAAATCTCAAGTGGTTGATCCAGTTCGTAATGCTGCACAAGATTTTTTAGGGCGTTTCGGTACGGCACAATTACAGTTTGACTTAAGTGATAAAGGTCAATTTAACAACGTAAATTTAAAATTATTTAGTCCTTGGATTGACACCGAGGATATGTTGATATTTAGCCAAATTTCATTCCAAGAATATGAACATAATCGTCGCATAGGTAATATTGGTATTGGTCAACGTTGGGATATTGCTGATAAGAAATGGTTACTTGGATATAATGTGTTCTTCGATCATGACTTTCAACGTGCACATAATCGATTAGGTATTGGTGCAGAGGCATGGAGCGATTACATGAAATTTGCAGCTAACTATTATCATCCTTTATCGGACTGGAAAGATTCAAGAGATTTTGATGATTACTTAGAAAGGGCTGCTAAAGGTTTTGATATACGTTTTCAGGGCTATTTACCGCAATATCCTCATCTAGGCGCATCATTGATGTATGAACAATATTTTGGTGATAAAGTTGCATTATTTGGTAAAGATAACTTACAAAAAGATCCTAGAGCTGTAACTGTTGGCTTTGATTACACTCCAGTTCCTTTATTTACAATTAAAGCTCAACATAAACGAGGACAAGATAACAAGAAAGCAACAACTGCAGAATTAACTATGAATTACCGTATCGGTACTCCTTTAAAAGACCAACTAGATCCAGATATGGTACAGACAGCACGTTCATTAAAAGGCAGTCGCTATGATTTAGTTGATCGTAATAACTATATAGTTCTTGAATATAAAGATAAACGAATGACTGTCGATTTAGGCTTAGAATCAGTTAAATTGATAGAAGGCTCAATATCTAATATTACTATAGGACTTCACAATGCCAAAGGAGTGGCTAATTTAGAATGGTCTGGTAATATGCAAGATATAGACAATGGAGGTGGTTTCTTATGCTCTACCATTGGTACATGTATATCTTCTTCATGGGCTAATCCCGCAAATGATATTAATAATTGGAAGATTGTCGCTCCTAGATACTTAGATGTAAATGGACAAAGACAACCTGTAAGTACTAATGGTGTTTATTCATTATCTGTGACTGTTACAGATAATAGCGGTAAATCCGCAACATCTAATTCTGTTTCGTTTGAAGTGTTACCAAACACGGAACTTCGTAAAGTTGGCGTTTGGGCTATTGATAAACTTGGTAAACACAGTGTTGAAGTTGAGGCTCCAGCTGATGGTCTAAGTGCAGTGACAGTATTAGCAACTTTAGTAATGCCAAAAGATGGAATAAGTAATAGAGGTTTAGCTGATGATTATGTAGGCTTTTCTGATGACAAACTAATGGATAGTATTGCTAGTACATTTGAATCATCGGTTACAAACATATGGACAGCAACTAGTAATGGTAAATCAGTGAATTTAATTGATGGAACATCTGGGAATATAAAAGCTTGCCCGTCACAAGATCCTTGTGTAATTGTTAAATCATTTGAAAAAGTAAAGAAGGGTCAGCAGTTATCTAGTAATGCGACAACGGCTGTTGGCACTGAAGTGATTGGTGATACTTACACTATTGATGTTGCTTCAAATATTACAGGTGTAGTGGATTTTTCTGCTAAATTAGAATCATATAATCAATCTTTTAACCGTGCAAAAGTTTATTTTAGTGGTGGCCAAGCGGGTAAAATTGAAGTTTATCGAAGTGATAATGTATTAGTGGCTAGTCAAAAAGGTTCTTATCTTGTATTTAGTCCAAATGGTCCGAACGAATGGAGAGTGGGTGAGGAATATTTTGTCAGAGCTTATACACTAGATGGAAACGAAATCCCTGACCCATTCGTTGTATGGTCTCTAGTTGGTTCTAATAATTTGGCTTGCCCTGATTCAGAGACGGTCTTACCTAGCTTCCAAGATGCTCCTGATGGACCATGGTTTAACGTAAGTATGGGGGAAAATGCACATTATAAGATTAGAGCAATTAGTACAGATAGTTATGCATATTTAGGTACAAGTATAGATAAGGATGAAAAAGCGCCTTCATATGTAAGATGGGAACCAATAACTGCCTCACCAAAAGCATGTGCAGGGGATCAAGGCTTTAAACTACAAGTTATTGTTAATTAAAAATTGAAAGGTTTTGATTATTTAGGATGATTTATCTTAAATAATCATGTGGGAACACCAACAAAAGTGGTGTATTTATATAAATACAACATATTAATTTATTAAAGAAAATAGGAAGTTAAACATGAAAAATTTAACAGTAAAAAAAATTGCAATAGGCTTATTTTTAGCCGGCTACGCTGCAAGTGGTGCTTATGCAGGATTAAATCCTACAACTACGGCGGAATCAATATTAGGTAATGCTCCTAGTATTTATTCAAGCGATAAAGATGATGCCGTAGAACATACTGTATCCCTTAAAATTACTGGTGATTCAGCTGCTAACTCAGTAGCTAAAGGTAAGGATAAAAAAGCTGTAGTTGGTGATTATGTTCATATTTCTTATGTGTTAAAAGATCTTGATGGCGATACGGATCCAGATAACGTAGTTGGAAAAACAGTAAGTGTTTGGGTTCAAAAATCTAGACCAAAAGCAGGAGAGAGTTGGAGTACAGTTGACTGGGAAAAAGTTGATGATGTTGTTATTACCACAGATAACACTGGTGAGAATGGACATTTCTACTTCAGAATTACACAATCAATGGCTGGTGCTGAAAGAGTAGGTATACAACTTCAAGAAAAAACTAAATTTGGTAATCCAAATGCAAACCAGTGGTTAAATATAGCTGATATTTGGAGTAATAAAAATCCAGGAACAGATGACAAAAAACCAGACAACCCTGGTGGTGGTGATGAAGGTCCTGGTAAGACAGATCCTGACAACCCAATAGGGCCGATTGAGTCTGATGCTACATCTATTGGTATTTTCAAAATGGATAGTGAAGGTAAGGTAGATTGGACTGTAAACTTAGCAGCACCTAAAACAACGGATGAACTAGCTAAGAAAACGCCTAAATATGGTGATAAGTTAACTGTAACCGTATGGGAGAAGAAAGATGAACATTCTACAGCAACAAGTCCTGATTGGAGTGCTGGCGATTTAGATAAAACTGATTCTCACGTATATACTTGGACGTTAGAGGGTACTGCTGTAACCAATGATGATGGCTCAAGTAGTAATGACCCGGCAACAGCGACCGACGTAGTTACGGTAGGTCTAGACAGCAGTGATGCTACTCATAAAACAATTTTCTTGGGTAGTAAAGATGCCGAAGTAAAACACAATAGTGTATATAGTGAGATGCATAAAGATCAAGGTGGGTTCAAAGCTGGTATCCAAGGCTTTAAACTTAAAGTTAGTGCTGATGTTGAACAAAGTAACAATAATAACAATAATAACAATAATAACTAATTTATCTTTAATTAGTAGATTAAAAAACCACTCAACAGAGTGGTTTTTTTATTAAATCAACAAATGTGAATTAATATATAGTAGCAAATTAAATTGAAAAAAAGTAAATAATTTTCAATCAAATAATATTTGGTATATTATTTATTATTGCTATTTAAGAGATAAGTAACAAATAAAATTGACTATAAAAAATAAAAATGATTATTCCTTGGCAAGCAATTGAACCACATACATTGAATAACCTGATCGAGTATTTCGTATTACGTGAAGGTACAGATTATGGAGAGGAAGAAAAGAGCCTTGAAGACAAAGTAAATGATGTAAAACTTCATTTAATTAATGGTTCCGCTGCGATTTTTTGGTCTGAAATCCATCAAACAATTGATATCAAATATACTAAATAATGATTAAAATCGTTTTAGTGAGTATATGATTTATTGTGTAACTTTGTTATAGTGTTATTGAAGTTAATTCAATGGAGAGGAAAATAATGATTAGTAAGCAGCAATCAGATACAACATTAGAATGGTTTTTATCTCATTGCCATATTCATAAATATCCAGCTAAAAGTACCCTTATTCATCAAGGTGAAAAAGCTGAAACTCTCTATTATATTTTAAAAGGAACTGTTGCTGTACTCATCAAAGATGATGAAGGTAATGAGATGATTTTATCTTATTTAAATCAAAATCAATTTCTAGGTGAATTAGGTCTTTTCGAAGAGGGCACGGAGCGTAGTGCATGGGTAAAAGCAAAAACAAGTTGTGAAGTGGCTGAAATCTCCTATAAAAAATTTAAACAACTTGTTCAAGTTAATCCAGATATCTTAATGCGACTTGCTAGCCAAATGGCAAGTAGATTACAAGTGACATCAGAAAAAGTAAGTAATTTAGCTTTTCTAGATGTTGCTGGGCGTATTGCGCAAACCTTATTGAACTTAACCAAACAGCCTGATGCAATGACACATCCAGATGGCATGCAAATTAAAATAACTCGTCAAGAAATCGGTCAAATTGTAGGTTGTTCACGTGAAACAGTTGGAAGAATTTTAAAAATGCTTGAGGACCAACATTTAATTTCAGCACATGGAAAAACAATTGTGGTTTATGGTACCCGTTGATTATCGAAATTATAATTAACATGATTGAGATATAACGAGATTTTAGATGATACAGCAAAAATACATTCCGAATCATGTGGCTATTATAATGGATGGTAATGGTCGCTGGGCTCAACAACGTAATCAATTAAGGACAATTGGTCATCGAGCTGGCTTGAAAGCAGTGCGAAAAATTGTCATACATGCAGCAAAGATAAATATAAAAGTTCTTACCTTATATGCTTTTAGTAGTGAAAATTGGAAGCGCCCATTGAATGAAGTTTCAGCTTTAATATCACTTTTTATT
Organism: Gilliamella sp. N-G2; assembly: GCF_002142215.1. Taxonomy (GTDB): domain Bacteria; phylum Pseudomonadota; class Gammaproteobacteria; order Enterobacterales; family Orbaceae; genus Gilliamella. The sequence continues at coordinate 86,440 of NZ_NAST01000010.1, read as the reverse complement.
TATGCATTAAATCGAGAAATCAGAAGTTTGAATAAACATAATGTTCGCTTGAATATTATTGGTGATATATCAAAATTTAATAAAAATCTCCAAGAACTCATTATTAATGCTCAGTGTTTAACACAAAATAATACTGGTCTTATTCTTAATATTGCTGCTAACTATGGCGGTCGTTGGGATATAGTAGAATCAGCAAAAAAAATGACAACTAAAGTTTTAGAAGGAAAAATAAAACTTGAAGATATTAATGAAGACTATTTTGGTTCGATAATTTGCATGAGTGATTTACCGGAAGTTGAATTAATTATTCGAACAGGTGGGGAATTTCGGATTAGTAACTTTTTATTATGGCAAAGTGCCTATGCTGAATTATATTTTACCGATACACTTTGGCCTGATTTTAACCCAATATCTTTGGATGAAGCGATAAATACTTTTAACACTAGAGAACGACGTTTCGGTAGTGTACAAAATGAGGAACTTTCATGTTAATTTACCGTGTTTTAACTGCAATAATACTTATTCCACTGGTAATTATTGCACTATTTTTCGCACCATTATCGTTATTTTCCTATTTGATTATTGTTGTTTGTGGACTGGCTGCGTGGGAATGGACTAATTTTCTCGCTATGACTAAACCAGTAAATAAAATTATTTTTACATTTTCTGTTGTGATGTTATTAAGTTTTCTTTATCTAATTCCAAATACAGAATTAATAAAATATACATTATTCAATTATATAATTTGTTTATCGATAATTTGGTGGTTAGTTGCATTTTTAATGGTTATTGGTTATCCAAATTCAGCAAAATACTGGTCTAATTCATTGCTTATTAAATTACTATTTGCTTTTTTTACACTGGTCCCATTCTTTGTAGGTATGATTGAGCTGCGATCAATTAATTACACATTTAATGCTTATACAGGTGCTGTTTGGTTGCTATATGTATTTGTGTTAGTATGGGCCACCGATACCGGTGCATATTTCGTTGGTAGAGCGTTAGGTAAACGAAAATTAGCAGCAAAAGTATCACCTGGTAAAACGATAGAAGGCTTTTTAGGTGGAGTTGGATCTGCTATTTTAATTAGTATATCTGTTTATTTAACTGGTTATTTTCAATTGAGTTTCATTACCTTTATATTGAGTTCGTTATTGGCTATTTTGGTTTCAGTATTGGGTGATTTGACTGAAAGTATGTTTAAAAGAGAAGCTGGTATTAAAGATAGTGGTAATCTAATACCTGGGCATGGTGGCATTTTAGATCGGATTGATAGTTTAACTGCGGCAGTTCCAATGTTTGCGGCACTATCTTTGTATTTACTTTAAAAGGTTATTGATTTTGCTCTGGTCACTGTTGTTATTTATTATTACTATCAGTATATTAGTCACTGTACATGAGTTTGGGCATTTTTATGTGGCTAGGTTATGTAAGGTTCAGGTGGAATGTTTTTCGATTGGTTTTGGTAAAAAAATATGGGCGCGTAAGTTTTCAAGTGGAACTGAATTAGTTATTGCTATGATTCCACTAGGTGGCTATGTTAGAATGCTTGATAGTCGAGCTAGTGAATTAGGGCCTAATTTTGAAAAATTTGCTTATGACAAAAAGAAATTGTGGCAAAGAGCAGCAATTATATTTGCTGGTCCATTTGCCAATTTTGTTTTAGCAGTGCTTATCTATTGGATTATCTTTTTGATGGGAGTAGTAGAGTACCCTGTTAAAGTCAAAAATGTTATACCTTTAACCCCGGCTGCAACCTTGAATATTCCAGCTGATTCAGAGTTAAAAATGATAGATAATGCAAAAATTGATAGTTGGAATGATGTGAATATTGCATTAATTACTGCGTTAGGCAACCAAAATGTTAATGTTAAATATATAAATAGTTCTAATGGTGATAGTAACCAAAAAGAAATCAGTAAAAATGTTGATATTAGAGATTGGTATTTTGATATTGAAAAAGATTCTGCTATAACAGCTTTTGGTTTTATACCTAAACAGTTGGAAATTTATCCAATTGTGAGTAAAATTGTGACAGATTCAGCAGCTGAACAAGCAGGGTTGCAAATTGGTGATAAAATTATAAGTTATAATGATCACTTATATACAAATTGGAATGATTTTGCTGATATAATAAAAATTGCTGAAATTATCACTTTGAAAGTGGATCGTAATGGTAAAATTATAAATTTAATTCTGGTACCAACAAAAAATAAAAATGGAGAGGGTGTTGCAGGATTTTATCCGACATCTGATTCAATAGTTAAACAGTATAGTTTTTTTGATGGATTTGAAAAAGCGGTCGAGCAAACTATTGTAACAACAAAGTTGACTGTTCGATCTCTTTATCAATTAGTAACAGGTGTTATTGGCCTTAAACATTTATCAGGACCAATAACAATAGCAAAAAGCGCAGGGCAAACAGCAAGTTATGGTTTTATTCCTTACTTATATTTTCTAGCTTTTATTAGTATAAGTTTAGGTGTAATCAATCTTGTTCCATTACCAATGTTAGATGGTGGGCAGCTGTTTTTTTTATTATTTGAAAAAATAAAAGGAAATGCCTTATCAAATAAAGCACAAGAGCGTTTTTTTCGTATTGGATTTGTTTTATTAATGGTAATAATGGGAATTGCACTATTTAATGATATTTTACGATTGTAATGGGATGAGGTTATAAATATATACGATGAAAATAAATAATTTACTTATAGCATCTTTGCTGTTTAGCACTACAGCAGTATATAGTTCCAATGCATTTTGTGTTGATGATTTTGTAGTTAAAGATATTAAGTTTGAAGGACTACAACGAGTAACTGTTGGTGCAGCTATGCTTGAAATGCCAATTCAAGTTGGTGACTATGTGAATGAAGCTGACTTAGGTCGTATTATTAAATCTCTTTACTCAAGTGGTAATTTCGATGATATTACTGTATCAAGAGATGGTGATAGACTAATAGTACACGTAACTGAACGCCCTACTATTGCGAGTATAACTTTTTCCGGCAATAAATCTGTTAAAGATGATATGCTGAAGAAAAATTTAGATAGCACGGGCATTAGGGAAGGTGATGCGTTAGATCGAACAATGCTTTCAGGTATTGAAAAAGGTTTAGAAGATTTTTATTACAGTGTTGGTAAGTACAACGCTCAAATTAAAGCGGTGGTTACACCATTATCTCGAAATCGTGTTGATCTAAAATTAGTTATTGCTGAAGGTAAATCGGCATTAATTGATCAAATCAATATTGTTGGTGCCAAAGCTTTTTCATCTGAAGAACTTATTTCTCGTTTTACATTACGTGATGAAGTGCCTTGGTGGAATATGCTTGGTGACCGTAAATATCAAAAACAAAAATTAGCATCCGACTTAGATGAATTGCAAAGTTTTTACTTAAATCGAGGTTATGCGCGTTTTAATATCGAATCTACACAAGTTAGTTTAACACCAGATAAAAAAGGTATTTATGTAACTATTAATATTCATGAAGGCGAACAGTATAAATTATCCGAACTAGATTATAAAGGTAACTTTGCTGGGCACAAAGAGGAAATAGCCAAAATAGCCAAAGAAAAACTGACTGTAGGTGATCTTTATAATGGTAAAAAAATTACAGACATTGAAGACAAAGTAAAACGTTTATTGGCTAATTTTGGATACGCTTATCCTCAAGTATCTATTCAACCTGAAATCGATGATACATCGCATACAGTTAAGCTAATTGTGTTAGTTGATGTTGGTCAACGTTTTTATGTTCGTAATATTAAGATTGTCGGAAATACAATTACTAGTGAAAGTGTCGTTCGTCGTGAACTTCGTCAAATGGAAGGTTCATGGTTAAGTAATGGCTTGGTTGAACTTGGAAAAGATCGTTTAAATCGACTTGGATTTTTTGATAATGTTGAAGCAAATACTGAACGCGTTCCAGGTGTAGACGATCAGGTAGATATCATCTATAAAGTTTCCGAACGAAATACAGGTAGTATTAAATTTGGTGTTGGTGTTGGCTCTGATAGTGGTGTTAGTTTTAATGCTGGTATTTCACAAGATAACTGGTTAGGTACTGGTAATAGTGTTTCTTTTGATATTAATACTACTAGCAATGACAAAACAGCATCAATATCGATTGTTGACCCATATTTTACGGTTGATGGTGTCAGTTTAGGCGGTAGTGTTTATTATAATACTTATAAAACTGATAGCGATGATGATGAGTCAGAATATTCAAGTAAAACTTGGGGCGCTACAGCAAATTTAGGTTTTCCAATAAGTGAAAATAATTTTGTTCGTTTTGGAACAGAATATGCTAATCATAAATTAACCGATATGAAGGCTCAATATAATATGTGGCGCTATTTTGAATCAATGGGTGAAAATATGAAAAATAAAGATAATTCATACTCATATGATACAAATGATTTATTATTAAGCGCATATTGGACATATAATTCTTTAGATCGAGGTTATTTTCCTACAGATGGGTTAAAGATTACAGCTAATTTAAAAGCTACTGCGCCAGTTTTTGATAATAGATTCTACAAAATGGTGAGTGATGCTTCATATTATTATCCGATTGATTTTGATCATAAATGGGTATTTTTAGCTCGTGGCCGATTAGGCTATGGTGGTGGATTTGGTGGTAAAGAGTTACCATTTTATGAAAACTTCTATGCAGGAGGTTCAACCGTTTTACGTGGTTTTAAGTCGAATACTGTTGGACCTAAAGCGGTATATTTTAACAAAAATGGTTGTCGAACTCTAAATGATACATCGGGATGTGAAAAATCTAAAGATGCTATCGGGGGGAATGCTCTAGCATTTGCCAGCACAGAATTGGTTGTCCCTACTCCATTTGCCAGTGAAAAATATGCCGATAGTATTAGAACATCAGTATTTTTTGATGCCGGTACTGTTTGGGATACCGAATGGGATCTAAAAGGGAAAAATATTCCTGATTATAGTTCGCCATCGGATATTAGAATGTCAGCGGGTCTTGCTGTTCAATGGATGTCTCCATTAGGCCCATTGGTATTTTCTTACGCACAACCACTTAAGAAATATAATGGTGATTCAGCACAACAATTTCAATTTAATATAGGTTCAACATGGTAATACCAAGTTGTGAATAAGTAATATAAATATAGGTGATAAAAGTGAAAAAGATTATATCTGTTCTTGGAATTAGTTTTGCATTATTTTTTGCTGGCATTGCAAATGCAGAAGTTAAAATTGGTGTGATTGATGTTATGTCAGTATTACAAAGAATGCCTCAAAGAGAGACAGTTGGTAAAGCTTTAGATAAAGAGTTTGAGGCGAGAGCCAAATCCTTACAAGAGGAAGAGAAGAAAGCTAATGATGCGGCAGCACGTTTAAAGAAAGATGGTTTAACTTTATCGTCTTCTGAAAAAACAAAATTAAATAAAATAATTTCTGATTTTGAAAATAAAGCTAAAGCATTTTCTAATGATTATCGTAAAAGAGAAACAGAAGAAGCGAGTAAACTATTAACTGAAATCCAAGAAGTAGTTAAAAAAATTGTTGAAGAAGAAAAATATGATTTGATATTAAAGGCTGAAGCTACACTATCTGCTTCAAATGCTGTTGATATTACAGATAAAGTTTTGGAAAAGGTTAAAAAATAATGTTTGCTTTTCGTTTAAAGCAATTGGCTGAACAATTAGGTGCTACTTTATACGGTGATGGTGAATTAATCATAACAGGGGTAGCATCTATGAAAAGCGCTAAGCAAGGTCAAATCACCTTTTTGTCTGATAAGAAATTCGAAAATAATTTATCAACCTGTGGTGCAACAGCAGTTGTCATTACAGAAGATAGTCTTAAATATTGGAATGGAGCTGCTTTAGTCGCAAAAGATCCTTATTTATGTTATGCAAAATTAGCCCAAATTTTAGATACTACTCCTTTACCTGCTGAAGATATAGCCGATTCAGCAATTATCGCTACAACTGCACAACTAGGTAAAAATGTTTCTATAGGTCCCAATGCTGTTATAGAAAGTGGTGCAATTCTTGGTGATAATTGTTGTATTGGTGCTGGTTGTTTTATTGGTAAGGATACAGTTATTGGAGCAGGCACTAAACTATGGGCTAATATATCTATATATCATAACTGTGTTATTGGTGAAAATTGCTTAATCCAATCAGGAACTGTAATAGGCGCAGATGGATTTGGTTATGCTAATGATAAAGGTAAATGGATAAAAATACCTCAGTTAGGGCGAGTGGTAATTGGTAATAATGTTGAAATTGGTGCTTCAACAACAATCGATCGTGGCGCTTTAGATGATACTGTCATCGGTAATGGTGTTATTATTGATAATCAATGTCAAATTGCGCATAATGATGTTATCGGTGATCATACAGCAGTCGCTGGTGGAGTTATTATGGCTGGTAGTTTAAAGATTGGACGCCATTGCCTAATCGGTGGAGCTAGCGTCATTAATGGACATATGGAAATTTGCGATCAAGTTACAGTGACAGGAATGGGAATGGTTATGCGCCCAATTACTGAACCAGGTGTATATTCATCGGGAATCCCATTACAACAAAATAAAGTATGGCGTAAAACAGCTTCATTAGTATTACATATTGATGAAATGAATAAGCGTTTGAAAGCACTTGAGAAGAAGCAGTTAAATATCTCGACGTAGCCGATTACGGTCGGTATAATGCTTTCCTATTTTGTAAAATTAATTAGCTCAATTATTGTTTATAATATGATTATGAGCGAGTATATTTAATAATTTCGAGGTATAAAGATGCAAGTTTCGGTAGAAACAACACAAGGTTTAGGTCGTCGTTTATCAATTACAATTAAATCAGAAGATATCACTAAAGCGGTTAATAAAGAACTTTTAAATACTGCTAAAAAAGTTCGTATCGATGGTTTTCGTAAAGGCAAGGTTCCTTTAAAAATTGTTGAGCAACGCTATGGTGCTTCTATTTTACAAGATGCTTTAAGCGATTTAATGCAACGTAATTTTATCGATGCTATCATTCAAGAAAAATTAAACCCAGCTGGTGCACCAGTATATACTCCAACAGAATATAAAAATGGTGAAGATTATACTTTTACCGTTGAGTTTGAAGTTTATCCGGAAATCAAGATTAAAGATTTAGATAAAATCGAAGTTGAAAAACCTATTGCCGAAGTTGTTGATGCAGATGTTGACACAATGATTGAAACTTTGCGTAAACAACAAGGTTTTTGGAAAGTTGTTGAACAAGAAGCTAAAGAACAAAACCGTGTTACTCTCGATTTTTTAGGTAAAGTTGACGGTAATGAATTTGAAGGTGGTAAAGCTGATGATTTTGCTCTTGTTTTAGGACAAGGTCGTATGATTCCTGGTTTTGAAGATGCAATTATTGGTCATAAAGCGGGTGATCAATTTGATATCAATGTAACTTTCCCAGAAGATTATCCTGTTGAAAACTTAAAAGGTAAGCCTGCGGTATTTGCTGCTACACTTAAGAAAGTTGAAGGGCTTGAACTTCCAGAACTTACTGAAGATTTGGTTAAAAGATTTGGTATTGCTGATGGAACTATTGAAAGTTTACGTGCAGAAGTACGCAAAAATATGTTACGTGAACTTAATGCTACAATTCGTAATAAAATTAAATCACAAGCTATTGATCATTTAGTTAAAAATAACGATACAGAAGTTCCTGCCGCTTTAGTTGATCGTGAAGTTGATGTGTTACGACAACAAGCAATTACTCGTTTTGGTGGTAATTCTAAACAAGCAATGGATCTTCCTAAAGAGTTATTTGAAGCAGAAGCTAAACGTCGCGTATTAGTTGGATTACTATTTAGTGAAATTATTGAAAGCAATAAATTACAAGCTGATGATGCTAAAGTTCAATCGTTGATTGATGAAATTGCAACAGCTTATGAAGATCCAAAAGAGGTAGTAGATTATTACCGTAAAGATAAGAAAGCAATGGATAATATCCGTTCAGTTGCACTAGAAGATCAAGTAGTTGATTTATTATTAGCTAGTGCTAAAGTAACAGAGAAAACCTATTCGTTTTCTGAATTAATGAATCAGCAAGTTGCATAAGCAGTTTGTTATTTTATTTAATTAAAAAAATTTTTATAAAGCCCAAATAAGGATTAACTGTTTGGGCTATTTTGTTTAATTAGGAGATGAAAATGCCTTTAGAACCATGCATGAGTGTGATTCCAATGGTTGTTGAGCAAAGCTCTCGAGGAGAAAGGGCTTATGACATTTACTCACGACTATTAAAAGAAAGAATTATATTTTTGACTGGACAAGTCGAAGATAATATGGCGAATCTAATAATAGCTCAGATGCTTTTTCTTGAAGCAGAAAATCCTGAAAAAGATATTCATTTATATATTAACTCTCCTGGTGGAGTTGTAACCGCTGGTATGGCTATATATGACACGATGCAGTTTATTAAACCGGATGTTAGTACTATTTGTTTAGGACAAGCATGTTCAATGGGCTCTCTACTTTTGACAGCAGGAACTAAAGGTAAACGTTACTGTCTACCGAATGCTCGTGTTATGATTCATCAACCTTTGGGTGGTTTTCAAGGCCAAGCATCCGATATTCAAATTCATGCTCAAGAAATTTTGCAAGTTAAAAGTCGATTAAATAATATCTTGTCAATGCATACAGGGCAGGATATAAGTGTGATTGAAAAAGATACAGATCGAGATAATTTCATGTCAGCTGAAAGAGCGGTTGAATATGGATTAGTTGATGCCATATACAATAAGCGTTCTTAAATATTAAATAGGTGGTAAAAGTGGATAAAGAAAACTTAGAAAAATTACTCTATTGTACTTTTTGTGGCAAAAGTGAGCATGAAGTCCGTAAACTAATTGCTGGGCCATCATCTATTTATATTTGTAATGAATGTATTGGTTTGTGTAATGATATTTTAAAAGAAGAGAGTAAAAATTTTCTATCTCATGAAGAATTCATAAGTAAACCATTGCCAACTCCTCATGAAATTCGAACCCATCTTGATGAATATGTTATTGGTCAAGAGCGTGCTAAAAAGGTGTTATCCGTTGCTGTTTACAATCATTATAAACGGTTACGTAGCTATTCTAATCGAAGTGATGTTGAATTAGGCAAAAGTAATATTTTGTTAATTGGTCCGACAGGTAGTGGGAAGACATTATTAGCTGAGACGTTAGCTCGTTTTTTGGATGTTCCTTTTGCCATGGCTGATGCTACGACATTGACAGAAGCAGGATATGTAGGAGAGGATGTTGAAAATATTATACAAAAATTATTGCAAAGTTGTGATTATGATGTAGAAAAAGCGCAACGTGGAATAATTTATGTCGATGAAATAGATAAGATTTCAAGAAAATCAGATAATCCTTCTATCACTCGAGATGTTTCAGGCGAAGGTGTTCAGCAAGCCTTATTAAAAATTATCGAAGGTACTATTGCTTCTGTTCCCCCTAAAGGTGGACGAAAACATCCTCAACAAGAATTTTTACAAGTTGATACCTCGAAGATTCTTTTTATTTGTGGTGGTGCGTTTAGTGGCTTAGATAAAGTTATTGAAAATCGAGTTTCTACTAATACAGGTATTGGTTTTGGTGCAGATGTAAAAAGTAGCAAAAATAAAGCAACAGAGTCTGAATTACTAGATCAGATTGAGGCAGAAGATTTGGTCAAATTCGGTTTAATTCCAGAATTCATTGGTAGACTACCTGTCATTGGTACTTTATCAGAACTAGATAAAGATGCTTTAGTCAATATATTGACAGAACCTAAAAATGCCTTAACTAAACAGTTTAATGCATTATTGGAATTAGATGGTGTAGAACTAGAATTCACGAAAGAGGCTTTAGAGGCAATTGCCATAAAAGCTATGAAACGTAAAACAGGTGCTAGAGGATTACGTTCAATAGTAGAAAGTATATTGTTAGATACAATGTATGATTTACCATCAATGGATAATGTAAAAAAAGTACTTGTTGATAAAGAAACTGTCGAACAGTTGCAATCACCTAAATTAATTTATAGTCGAAATGCAGAATTGTCAGCTTAATAGGTAAACTAATATGTCTTTATAAATAGACAAATCGCAGTTAATATTCAGCTCGTTAAGATACGGATGTGCTTTGAAAGAGCACTTACTGTATTAAAACATCAAAGGATAAGCTTGAATATCTTAAAATGGCCCCAATATAAGACAGATAAGTTTGTACTACCGAGAGAAGAGAATAAAATGAAGACAAAACAAACTAAACAAATGATTATGCCTATTTTACCATTACGTGATGTGGTTGTATTTCCTCATATGGTGATTCCTCTCTTTGTTGGTCGTAATAAATCAATCCGTTGTTTGGAAAGTGCAATGGAGATGGATAAGCAAGTTTTTCTTGTAACACAAAAATATCCTTCGCAAGATGAACCTAATGTTGATGATTTGTATGAAGTCGGGACTATAGCTAATATTTTACAATTACTTCAACTACCAGATGGAACAGTAAAAGTTCTAGTTGAAGGTGTTATGCGAGCTGAAGTAGGTGATATTCTTGAAAGAAAAGAAGATGATTTTTTAATTGCAAACATCAAACAATTACAAGAATCTAAAAAGGATGATAATATTAGTCAAGCAATGATTAGAGTTTTGTTATCTAACTTTGATGATTATGCCAAGCTTAATAAAAAAGTCACCCAAGAAGTAGTTGATTCAATTCATCTAATTAAAGAACCATCACAATTAGCAGATTCAATTGCTGCTACCTTATTTATAAAAGTTGAACAAAAACAAGAAATTTTAGGGACTGCTGATCTAGAAAAACGTTTTGAATTGCTTATTTCATTAATGGAATCTGAAATTGACTTGTTACAAGTTGAAAAAAGTATCCGTCAACGTGTTAAACAACAAATGGAAAAAGCGCAAAAAGAATATTATCTCAATGAGCAAATTAAAGCGATCCATAAAGAGTTAGGTGACATAGACAATAAGCCTGATGAATTTGAAGAGTTAAACTTAAAAATTACTAAGGCAAAAATGCCAAAAGAGGCAATGGAAAAAACACTATCAGAGCTTAATAAACTCAAAATGATGCCTGCTATGTCAGCGGAAGCAACTGTCGTTCGAGGATATATTGACTGGATGCTACAAGTTCCTTGGAATAAACGCAGTAAAGTAAAAAAAGATCTCCATAATGCTCAAAAAGTTTTAGATAAAGATCATTATGGGCTTAATCGGGTAAAAGACCGAATTTTAGAATACTTGGCTGTACAGGGGCGAGTTAATAAAGTTAAAGGTCCAATTTTATGTTTAGTGGGCCCTCCAGGAGTAGGTAAAACCTCTTTAGGTCAATCAATTGCCAAAGCTACTGGAAGACAATATGTTCGTATGGCTTTAGGTGGCGTTAGAGATGAAGCTGAAATACGAGGACATCGAAGAACTTACATTGGATCAATGCCGGGTAAATTAATTCAACGTATGGTTAAAGTTGGTGTTAAAAATCCACTATTTTTATTAGATGAAATTGATAAAATGGCTTCTGATATGCGTGGTGATCCTGCATCGGCATTACTGGAGGTTCTTGATCCTGAACAGAATAACGCATTTAGTGATCATTACTTAGAAGTTGATTATGATCTATCTGATGTAATGTTTGTTGCTACTGCTAATTCAATGAATATTCCTGCACCATTACTTGATAGAATGGAAGTGATCCGGCTTTCAGGTTATACCGAAGACGAAAAATTAAATATTGCTAAACAGCATTTAATCTCTAAACAGATCATTAATAATGGTTTAAAAGCAAATGAAATCGAGATTCATGAATCAGCTATCCTTGGCATCATTCGTTATTACACTCGTGAAGCAGGAGTACGAAGCTTAGAAAGAGAAATTGCTAAAATTTGCCGTAAAATTGTTAAACAGCTTGCTTTAAATAAACGTTTGCGTAAAGTAAGTGTAAGTCAAGATAATCTAAAAGATTATTTGGGTGTAAAACGTTTTGATTATGGTAAATCAGAGAGTGAAAATCGGATCGGTCAAGTTAATGGTCTGGCATGGACAGAAGTTGGTGGTGATCTACTGACTATTGAATCAATGAGTGTTGTTGGCAAAGGCAAATTGATTTACACTGGTTCGCTTGGTGATGTCATGCAAGAATCCATTCAAACCGCTCTTACAGTTGTTCGTTCACGTGCCGAAAAATTGGGCATTAATAACGATTTTTATGAAAAACGAGATATACATGTACATGTTCCTGATGGAGCCACACCAAAAGATGGTCCAAGTGCGGGGATTGCCATGTGCATTTCATTGGTATCGACATTAACTGGTAATCCTGTACGTTCTGATGTTGCGATGACAGGTGAAATCACTTTACGAGGCGAAGTATTACCAATAGGTGGGTTAAAAGAGAAATTATTGGCAGCTCATAGAGGTGGAATTAAAACTGCTATAATTCCTATTGATAATGTTAAAGATCTAGAAGAAATTCCTGATAATGTTAAATCTGAAATTGATATTAAACCTGTTAAATGGATTGATGATGTATTGACTATTGCATTGCAAAATAATCCATTTGGTATTGAGCCAATTAAGAAAAATGTAAAAATAAGGCAACCGGTTAAAAAAGGGCTTAAAAAAATTAAAAATGAAGTTAATGTTTCAGCTCGATTGAACTAAATTAGACAACTCAAAAAGCCAACCTTGTGTTGGTTTTTTTTTATCGACTTTCAATTAGATAATAGCCAATTTTAGCAAATATGCTATACTTGCGAAATTCAAATTTAGGTGTGTGGAGAATGGCAAGCTATGATGGAAACAATTAGAAAAGCAGCAAACAGTCTTGTTGTGAAAATAATCTTTGCAATTATTATTTTATGTTTTATTTTTACTGGTGTAGGTTTTTTAGGATTTGGTGGTAGCAGTAATACTTCCAATGATGAGAAATTGTATATCGCTAAAGTTGATGGTGAAGGTATTAGTCGTGCAGCTTTTGAAGCAAAAGTTCAGCATGAAACAACAAATTCGATTGGAGATCCATCTTTTACTAAAATGATTCGTCGAAATATTTTAGCTCAGCAGATTGATAATTATTTAGCGTATAAATTTTCGGACAATATTCATGCTACTATAAGTAACGAACTTGTAAAAAATTATATCAAACAACAAAAATCTTTTTTTACAAATGGCAAGTTTGATAACGATAAATATTTAAAACTATTAGCTGAAAATGGCTATACACCTGATAGCTATGCAGAAATAATAAGAACCGCTTTACAACAGCAACAAGTTATAGATGCATTAATCCAAACCAGTTTTGTATTACCCTCTGATTCCGAAATTGCATTACTAGAAAATCAGACTAGAGATATTTATGCTACTTTAATAGATTCTTCAATTGATGATATGAATGATATTAATATTACAGAAGAAGATGAGAAAAAGTATTATGATGAACATAAGAAAGAATTCTTTAGAAAAGAAAGAGTTAAGTTAAAATATATTTTTAATTCTAGAGATACTATTGCTGAATCTATTAAATCTATTAAGGTTAATGAAGATGAAATCAAGAAGGAATATGAAAAAAATATAACTAAATATTCTTACCCACCAAAAAAGGCTTTTAGTGTGATCTTTGTCGCAGATAAACCACAAGCTATTAAAATTATCAAAGAATTATCTTCTGGTATTAGTTTCAGTGATATAGCAAAAAATCTTAATTCAAGTACAGATATTTCTTTAAATAATTATGGTAATAATGGTTCATTAGGTTGGTTTGCTGATGATGATTCCTTACCTGATTTTTTAAAAAATGCTAAATTGAAAAAAGTTAACCAAATTTCTTCACCTATTCCAATCGATGGTGGATTTTTAATAGTTAAGTTAGATGATAAGCAACCTGCAAAAATTATGGATTATAATTATGTTAAAATTCAAATTGAAAATGAGTTGATTAAACAAAAAATACAAGAAGGTTTTAATGCAGTAGAGGAAAAAATTAAAATTGCATTAACTAAATCTCCTACTTCTGTTGATGAACTAGCGGAAAATACTGGTCTTGAGTTAAGAACAACTGATTGGACGACCTACAAAGACCCATATACAATTATGTATAATCCAGAAATCAGTGATCTAGTTTTTAGTGAGGAAATGATAGCTGATGGACAATTGACTCATAAAATATCAGAAATGATACCAATTGAGAGAAATTATGGTAGTTATGATTTTGTCATTCAAGTTATTGATTACCGTCCTGAAGGAATAGCTCCATTCGATGAAGTAAAAGAAACAATTAATAAGAAACTATCTAGGGATATAGCTGATAATCGTTTTAAAGCAACGATTGATAACTTATTAACTCAATTAAAAACTACTGATGATTCGGATAAAATAAATTTCAGTCAACGATACGAGTTAAAAAGAAATACTACTAACTTAGATAAAGAAGTTATTGATATGGTGTTCGATTTAGAACAACCTATAAAAGGAACAAGATCTACATCTTATGGTGCTAAATTTTTAGAAAACAATACTGCTTATATTGTTGCACTGACAAAAGTAAATACACCAACTGAATATAAAGATATTTCGTCAGAATTACTGCCATTAATTATTAATAACACTTATTATTATTTTAGTGATGATATCCGTTCTAAATCAAAAATTGAAATAATGCCAGATGCAAATATGTGATTGAGATCGAAATAAATTTATATTCGCTGTAATTAAAGTAAAGCCACTTAAGTGGCTTTTCGCATTTCTATTATAAGTAAAATTCATTTTATTAACGTAGTGAGATAGTTAACTTGCAAGTTTAGTTGCATAATTATTTTGGAGTTAATCAAATGAAAATTTTTACAATATTATGTTTTTTATTTTCAAGCTTCTTTTTTTCAACTTTCAGTTTTGCTGAATCAAAATCAGAAACCTCTACCATACAGATACAAAAACAAGTTGTTCAAGTTAATATCAATACCGCAACAGCTGAAGAGTTAGTTAAAGGCTTAATTGGTATTGGTATGAGTAAGGCTCAGAATATTATTGAATATCGAGAAAAATTCGGTCCTTTTATTTCTATAGATCAGTTAAAAGAAGTTTCAGGTATCGGTCAAGCAACACTGGATAAGAATATAGGAAGAATTACATTATAATTTTATTATCTTCCAACAGTTCACCTGTTGGAAGAGATCTTTAATTATCAATCGGATCAACATCAATACTCCATCTTACTTTTGATGCATCATTCCACTGCGTAATGGTCATAAGAAGATTATCTAATATTTGCTGTAATAATTGTCGGTTACTATGTTGCAAGAGTAGTTGCCAACGATTATAGCCCGCTTTTTTCGGCTGGCTTGCAGGCATAGGGCCAAGTTGCCATAAATTTTGATCATAATTTGCTTTTAACCAATCATGAATATGTTGTAAAAATTTTGGTGCTTGCTGGTTATTACGATCAGCAGCACGAATTAATACTTGATAGCTAAATGGAGGTAATAATGTTTGCTTGCGTTCTTGTAAGGTTTGTTTGGCAAATGCTTGATAACCTTCAGTTAGTAATATATTCAATAATGGGTGTTCTGGATGATAGGTTTGTAGAATAACTTCACCAGCTTTTGTTTCCCGACCTGCACGTCCTGACACCTGAGTATATATTTGAGCAAATCTTTCTGTGGCCCTAAAATCACTTGAAAATAGAGCTCCATCAACATCCACTATTCCAACTAATGTAACATCGGGAAAATGATGTCCTTTAGCCAGAATTTGCGTACCAACTAAAATATGAGCACCGCCTTTTTGGATGTCATGTAAATAAGTGTTTAATGCCTCTTTTTTGGTTATTGTATCGCGATCAATACGAGTGATTTTTATATTCGGAAATAATATATTGAGTTGTTTTTCTAGTTGTTCTGTTCCAAATCCAATAGGTAATAATTGTGTTGAACCACATTTAGGACATTGTTGGGGAATGTCTCTAGGTGTATCACAATAATGACAAATTAGTCTATTTTGTTTTTTATGAAAGGTATAAGGTCGATCACAACGTGGACACTCGGCAATCCAACCGCAATCATGACAAATGATTAATGGCGCAAATCCCCTACGATTAAGAAACAACATAACTTGATTATTATTATTTAAATGTTCTTTTATCTGGGCAATTAATGGCTGGGAAAGTCCAGAAGCCAGAACCATGCCACGAATATCTAAAATAGATTGTTTAGCTAATCTGGCATTGCCAGCCCGTTGTGTAAGCTCAATTTGCTGATACTTATGGCTTTGGGCATTATTAATGGTTTCAAGAGAAGGGGTCGCCGAACCTAAAACTATAGGTATATTTTCAATTTTAGCTCGGATAATTGCTAAATCTCTGGCATTGTAACGCCAGCCTTCTTGTTGTTTGTAGGAACTATCATGTTCTTCATCAATAATAATGATACCTAAATCTTGAAATGGAGTAAAAAGTGCTGATCGTGTACCTACGACGATAGCATTGTCACCAGTTTTACTTCTTAACCAAACTTCAAAACGTTCCTTATCAGTAAGGCCTGAATGTAAAATATCAGTTGGTGCATTAAAACGTTGTTTAAAACGTTTGATAGTTTGTGGAGTTAAACCAATTTCAGGTACTAATACTAAAGCTTGTTTCCCTTGCGCTAAAACATCAGAAATGATATTTAGATAAACTTCCGTTTTACCAGAACCTGTTATACCATCGAGCAAAAATACACCAAATTGTTTGTTTTGTTTATTAATAGTTGTGATTGCATTTAATTGTTCGTGATTTAATTGGAACGGTGTTTTGTTGGTTGAATAATTTGTATGCCAACAAATTTTATCAGGTTGACGATAAACAAGCTCAATAAGCTGTTTTTTCTGTAATTCTTGATAGATATTAGAACTAAATTCACTTTCATTCAAACAGTTGTTTCTGAGTGAAGATATTAATAATTTCTGTTTTGGTGTTCGTGATAGTAGGTTTAAATCAATTTGTTGCCCTTTCGGTGTTAATTGCCAATATTTTATGCCATCTTTGATGGCTGGGCGACCTTGCCTTAACAGGATCGGCATAGCATGAAATATTACTTCACCAATTGGGAAGTGATAATAACTGGTTGCCCAATTTAATAATTGCCAGACTGGTTGAGGAAAGAGGTTTTTTGTATCAATAATTTCTATAATAGGTTTTAAATTTTCGATATCAAAAGTTGTTTGCTGATCAATCTTAACGATGATTCCAATCATTTCTCGTTTACCAAATGGCACTTTAACCCGCATACCAATTCCAGCTGGCGTAGTAAGTGTATAATCAAACAGTTGATAGAGAGGTACTGGTAAGGCTACATGGGCAATCAGCATTAACAATCACTATTACAGTTATAAAAATTGCTATTGTACGCAGATTTTATTTAACTCGCAAAAATTACGCAGATTAATTAATTATTTCAAAATTAAATATCCAAAACTTTATGTATACGCTAGTAGTATACATAAACAAAATTTGTTATCTTGAGTGACAAATTAAAATATAATGTTTAAGGATGTTTAAAAATGTCAGCGTCATTTTCACATATTAATCAACGTGGTGATGCTCATATGGTGGATGTTTCAGAAAAACAGATAACCCATCGAGAGGCTAGGGCAGAATCAATAGTATTAATGAATGCAGAAACATTTAATATGATTATTGAAGGAAAACATCATAAAGGTGATGTGTTTGCGACAGCTCGAATTGCAGGAATTCAAGCTGCGAAACGGACTTGGGAGTTAATACCACTTTGTCATCCATTACTTCTGAGTAAAATAGAGGTTAATATTGAAACTTTATTTGAAAATCATAGTGTAAGAATTGAATCAATCTGTAAGGTAACAGGTCAAACAGGTGTGGAAATGGAAGCATTAGTTGCTGCTTCTGTCGCTGCATTAACTATATATGATATGTGTAAAGCTAGTCAGAAAGATATGATTATCAATCAAGTTAAATTATTAAATAAAGTTGGTGGTAAATCAGGCGAATATAATTTAAACAAAATAGAATAATAAAAGTATGAATAAAATTTATTTTTTTGCACAAATTAGAGAGTTGTTAGGCGTTGAATCTTTGGAATTAATGGTAGATCAAATCTCAATAGCTCAACTTTTAGAACAGCTTAGTTTACGGGGTGACAAATGGTCATTAGCTTTAAAAGAAAAAACCGTATTATGTGCGGTAAATCATACTTTAGTTGATTATCATCATATAATTCAACAGAATGATGAAATTGCTTTTTTTCCACCAGTAACAGGTGGGTAATAATATGAATATTATTGAAATTAACCAATCAGCTATTGATATAAATTCATTAATAACATGGCTCTATGAGTTACCTCAAGATGGAGCAGTAGTCACTTTTATTGGGAAAGTACGTAGTTTAGAAAACCAAGTGATTAGTTTAACATTGGAACATTATCCTCAAATGACGGAAAAAGTGTTCAGCAACATTATTCATCAAGCCAGAGATAGATGGTCAATTAATCGAGTTGCATTAGCCCATCGTGTGGGCAAAATTAATGCTAATGAGAGTATTGTTTTTGTTGGTGTTAGTTCGGCACATCGCAGTGATGCTTTTGCCGCAACTGAATTTATTATGGATGTATTAAAAAATGAAGCACCGTTTTGGAAGAAAGAACAAACTACTAGTGGTGAAAATTGGGTAGAGGCTAAGCAGTCTGATGTAAATGCCTTGAAGAAATGGTATTAATCCATATTTAATATATAATAAGGTTGTTATGTTATTTTTATGAGAGGAAAGAGATGTCAAGTTATACTCCTAATGGTTCAATTATAGAACGAGCTAATAGCCGTATACAAACATACATGAGTCAAGTGTATGGTTGGATGGCTGTTGGTTTACTTTTAACTGCTTTTGTTGCTTGGTTCGCATCAACTAGTTATGAGTTTCTCATTTTATTATCACGAGTAATGTGGGTACTTTTAATTGCTGAAATCGGATTGGTATTTGTTATTTCAGGAATGATTAATCGTTTGTCTGGTGCTGCAGCAACAACTTTATTTATGCTTTATTCAGTAATAAATGGTTGTACTTTTTCTATATATTTTATTTATTATACGTCATCTTCAATTGCCAGTGTCTTTTTTATTACCGCTGGAATGTTTAGTGCGTTAGCATTTTATGGTTATACGACTAAACGAGATTTATCTGGTTTTGGTAGCTTTTTATTCATGGGATTAATTGGTATAGTTATAGCCTCTCTAGTTAATCTATTTTTGCAAAGCGAACCTTTAATGTGGACGGTAACCTATATTGGCGTATTCGTTTTTGCCGGATTAACTGCTTATGATACGCAAAAGCTTAAACAACTGGGACTCAACTTATCGCAAGATGATCAAAATATGTTTAGGCGTTATGTAATATTAGGTGCATTAACACTCTATCTTGACTTTATCAATTTATTTATAATGTTACTGCGCATATTTGCTGATCGAAGATAACCATTCAAATATTAAGAGGGCTCTATAATGAGCCCTTTTTGTTAAGTTTGTATCAATCTCTACACGTTTATTGTTTTTTTGTTATAAATTTTGCGGAAAGCCCTAACTCAAAATAAAAAAAATATTATTATTAAAAATTTCAGCATCTTACATAATGGATTTCTATGAAAAAACTTTATCTGTTCTTGTTAGTAAATATTTCAATTTCGTCAATAATAGCAATCCGATATTTTTGGTTACCTGGTTCTTCGTTTACTTGGGATGGAAGCTTTTTTGCATTTATTGCAGTTTTAGGTCATTTTTTTTCAGCTTATTTGTTAATTTTTGTTTTATCCATTCCTATCCTTTGGATAAATAAAAAAATAACTAATATCTGCTTAGCACTTATATTCAGTTTATTACAAATTGTTTTATATATAGATACTATTGTTTTCCAACAATATCGATTTCATATCAATGAATCGGTATTATCAATGGTGTTTTCTGGTCAGGTTGTAGATTTTTCAGCTATGACTTATATATTAATATCTTTATTAATATTCGTTTTTTTAGCAGTGGAATATTTAGTCCTTTATCTGCTTGACAAGAAATTTAATCATAAAACTATTCGACCTAAAATATTAATTATACCGACGGTTTTTCTTGTTAGTTGCTTGGTTATCAGTCATTTGATACATATGATTGCTTTTTATTACGCCTATTCTCCGATTATGGTTGTCAAAGAATATATTCCTTTATATCGTCCATTTACCTCAAAAAAGATAATGGGATATTTTGATAAATCAGGGCAACGTAAAGTGCTTATTGAAATGGATAATCAGCATGCAAGTATCTATTACCCTAAAAAAGATCTTATGATTAATCCAGATAACCAAGCAACACCTAATATTATGTTTATTGTGTTAGATTCTTGGCGGTATGATACTTTTAGTCAACAAATTTCTCCTAATACCTACAATTTTGTACAACAGAATAATGGAATAATTTTCAATAATCATTATTCAACAGGCAATGCAACTAGAACTGGTATTTTTGGACTTTTTTATGGTATTCCCGGCACGTATTGGGATGCTTTTTTAAGAAACCGGATCCCATCGTTATTTATAACCACTTTGCAAAAAGAAAATTATAATATTGGTATATTTACTTCAGCCAAAGTTACCGCCCCTGAATTTGATCGTACGGCGTTTTTGACTATCAAAAATTTAAGAATTAGTAGTAGAGATGGTAAGGCATCTAGTCGAGATAAACAGTTAACGGAGGATTGGCTAAATTGGTATAAAACTAGAGATCAATCTAAACCGAGTTTTTCATTCTTATTTTTTGATGCTCCACATGCTTATGATTTTCCTAATAACTTTGACATAAAATTCCAACCTGTCGGTGAACTTAATTACATGACATTAAGTAACGATACTGATCCTGAACCAATTTTTAATCGCTATAAACAAAGTGTCTATTATGATGATTTTTTATTGCAAAAAGTCTATGATGAACTCAAACAGTCTGGTTCATTAGATAATACCTTGATTATTATAACCGGTGACCATTCACAAGAAATGAATGACAATAAACTAGGTTTTTGGGGGCATAATGGTAACTATACTGATGCACAAACTAAAGTTCCTTTTATTATTGTTGGGGCAAAAGAGCTTCAACACATGACCGATAATATAGATAAATTTACTAGCCATGAAGATGTAGTACCAACAATAATGCGACATTATTTACATGTCGAAAATGATATTAGTGATTACTCGACAGGCTATGATTTGTTTAGCCCGATATTAGATCGAGATTGGTTATTAATGTCGAATTATAGTTCTTATGCTGTTCGAACCAAAGATAACATCTATTTTGTTAATCGTCTTGGTATTAGCCATTATTATGATTGTCATAATAATCAAGTAGATCAGACACCTAATTATAAAACGATTCAAATGGCTATAGATAATATGCGTTATTTTTTCCAGACACAAAAATAAAAAAAATCCACCTTTGAGGTGGATTTTTTATTATCTAATATCGGCACAATTTAAACAGTATATATAACGGTTTTGTACATCTTTGAATTTATCCCATACTGAGATTTGTTGCTTAATTTGTTTTACTTCTGGGATCTGTTCAAAAAATACCTCAGCTGTTGATTTTGGCATCATTGCAATCATATCTGAATAAAGCGCATTGAACCAACTTCCTTCCGGTTTTTGCCAATCTATTTGGTAATCAGAAATATTGGCTAATGTTGCAGCCATATCAATAGCATCATCAAAATCACCTAACTTATCCACTAAGCCATTTTTACTTGCTTCGGAGCCTAACCAAACTTGGCCTTGAGCTATTTGATCGACTTGTTCAATCGTCATATTACGGTTTTTTGCTACTAAGGAGATAAAAGTACTGTAACCATTATCGATATTCATTTGAATAAATTGTTCCATTTCAGCAGATAAACTTTGTGTTAAGCTACTATTTGCCAATGGAGATGTTGAAACACCATCATTATAAACCCCGATATGTGAAAGTGAATTCTCAAAAGTTGGTATAATGCCAAAAATTCCAATTGAACCCGTAATCGTATTTGGGCTAGCAACGATATAATCAGAAGCGGTTGATATCCAGTATCCACCTGAAGCAGCCATTCCCCCCATAGAAACAACGATAGGGATCTGGTATCGATGTAAAGTCTCTAATTCACTACGAATTGCTTCGGAAGCATCAACGCTTCCTCCCGGACTATTTACTCTAAGTACTACAGCTTGTATGTTATTTTTATTTAAGTTCTTGCGAATATCTCTTAGTTGTTTAACAATATCTTGGCTACCGGCTATATTACTATTATTAGCACCATCGGTAATGGTACCATTTACGAATACAACAGCAATTTTAGGTTCTTTATTTGATTCTTCGACTTCTTCCTTAAGCTGATAATTGTATATGCTGACTTTGTGTTTTATTTTAACGTCAAGTTCAAAATCAAATTCAGAAGTTATCGCATCAATTAATCCATTTGTTAAAGCATATTGAGCCATATTGCCGTTAACCGATTTTAGTTCGGATAACATTTTATCGGCCGGAGGAACTAATTGTGTCGCTGCTTTCTTTCGCTCTGTGGAAATGTCATTAAGGTAGTTATTCCACATTAAATTCAACCATCGAGAAGCGTTACCTCTCGCTTCTTCTGACATATTATCTCGGATGAATGGTTCAATAGCTGATTTGTAAGTTCCGACACGGAAAACATGGGTGTTAATCTTTAAATTATCTAATAATGTTTTGTAGTATAAATTATTTGCTGATAATCCAAATACATTAACAGCCCCTAATGGGGTGAGATAAATTTTATTGGCATAGCTAGCCAAATAATATTGGCTTTGGTTGAAGTTGGAACCAATAGCGTAAATAGGTTTATTTGCTGCTTTGAATTTATCTAAATATTTACCAATATATTGCAAAGTGCTCATATCTGCACCAACAAAATTGTCTAATTTTAGCACCATGTTGTTAATATTTGGATCAGATGTCGCTTGTGATATCTTTTGCACTAAATCAAATAAACTATTTTCACGTGATAGATTTACTCTTTTACCATATATTTTATTTTGTAATTCGTACATCTCATCACTATAAAGCGAATTATCAACAACCACCCCTTCAATATCCATAACTAATGTACCATACTGAGGTATAATGTCTTGCTTTTGTGATTCTTTAATTAAGGCAATGCCACTAAAAATCAAAAGGATAATAACTAAAAAAACAAGGTTAAGAAAAATTTCTCTGATTAAGTTGATAACTTTCCAAATTGATTTAATAACAGATAGTGCAGACATAATAAAATAACCTTTAAATTGTTTTGTTATTTTTAACTTTTAGTTTCCATATTTTTCTTTTTGAAGTATTTTTTATCTTCAAAACGCAAACATGTCAATTTCCCACCCCAGCAACATCCTGTATCGAGTGCGTAAATATTTTCAGGAGTACCTTTGCCATTTAGCGCAGCCCAGTGGCCGAAAGCAATACTATAATCTGAAGAAATTTTACTGGATAATGTAAACCAAGGCTTTAATTTTGAAGGAGCTTCATCTGGTTGATTTTTACAGTAAAAATCAAGCCTTCCATCTTCGTAACAATAACGCATTCGAGTTAATGCATTGGCAATATAACGTAATCGGTCTAATCCTTGTAACTCTGCTGACCACTCATCAGGAAAATTGCCATACATTTTGTCGAGAAAAAGGGGATATGAGTCACTGCTTAACACTACATGGAGATCAAGAGCACATTTTTTTAATGTTTCCAAATCCCATTGGGGCGAAATTCCGGCATGAGTCATAATAAGTTTTAGTTTTTCGTCTATTTGGAGAAGCGGTTGTTTACGTAACCAGTTCATTAACTCATCAAAATCATCTGCGTGAATTAATTCATCAAGGTTATCCTTCTTTTTAGAAGGAGTAACATTGGCATAAATCGATAATAGATGTAAGTCATGATTACCTAAAACCAACCTAATTTGCTCACTGTTGTTTTTTACAAATCTTATAACTTCAAGTGATTTTGGCCCTCTAGCAACTAAATCGCCAGTTAACCATAAAGTATCTGATGACGAAAAACTTGCTTTTTCAAGTAGTCGCATTAACTCATCATAACAACCATGAATATCACCAATTATAAGGTTTGCCATAAGGTTATTTCCAAGCGTTTGTTAATAGACAATACTGTTCTACTGTCAAATTTTCGGCGCGTAAATTAGGATCAATACCAAGTTCACTAATTTGCTCAGCAGTAAATAAATTACCTAAGCTATTGCGAATGGTTTTACGTCTTTGATTAAATGCTTCAGTAGTAATACGTGACAGCACTTTAATATCATTGACTGAATATGGTTTTTGTTTGTAAGGTATTAGTTTAACTACAGCTGAATCAACCTTAGGTGCCGGTTTAAAAGAACTAGGTGGTACTTCTAAAACAGGAATAATTTGACAGTAGTATTGTGCCATGACACTTAAGCGACCATAATCTTTACTGTTAGGCGCAGCAACTAAACGAGTAACAACCTCTTTTTGTAACATAAAATGCATATCAGTGATGATTGAAGCATATTCGAATAATTGAAACATCAATGGTGTTGAAATATTATAAGGTAAATTACCAAATACTCTTAATGGCTGACCTAATGTATCGGACAACTGATTAAAATCGAAGCTTAAAGCATCTTGTTCAATCACACTGATTTTATTTTGTAAAAAAGGATTTTCAACTAATCGACTAGCTAAATCTCTATCAATTTCAATAACAGTAAGATGATCGACAAATTTACTTACAGGTATTGTCAATGCAGCAAGCCCAGGACCTATTTCAACTAAGGCCTCACCTTGTTTAGGTTGTATGGCGGCTACAATACTTTCGATAATATAATTATCATGAAGAAAGTTTTGACCAAATCGCTTACGAGCAAAATGCCCTTGATGAACACGATTATTCATTCTTTCCTTCACCTGTAATTTTGATATATGCGTCACCTTTTAGCTCTTGAATCCAAACCTGTGCTTCTTCAGCAAATTTACGATTGAAAATAAGTCGATAAGCTTGATCTTTTTTAACTATATTGGTGGCATCAGTCTGTCTAGTGTCAATTAATTGAATTAAATGCCAACCATAAGATGATCTTATTGGTTGACTTATTTCTCCTTTTTTTAATTGCAGTAACGCTGATCTAAATCCATTATCATAAACGTCTGGTCTGTTCCAACCTAAATCTCCACCATTATCTTTAGAACCTGTATCTTCTGAATTAGCTTTTGCAGCAGCAGCAAAAGTCGTTGAACCATTAATAATGGCTTTACGAATATCAGTTAATTTTTGTTTAGCGACTTGGTCTGTAACTAATACATTGGTTTTAATTAAAATATGACGAGCATTAAATTCTTGTAGTGTAATTTTTTGTGGTGCTTCAGAGTGAGTATCGTCAACTTTTAATATATGAATTCCAACACCCGAACGAATTGGTCCTATTATACTACCTTTTGGTGCTCGGATGAGTCGTTCTTCAAATATTGTAGGTAGTTCATTTATCTTCTTCCACCCCATTGAGCCACCTTTTAATGCAAGATCATCATTAGAATATGATGTGGCTAATTTAGCAAAATTTTCACCTTTATTAGCTCGATTAATGATATCCATCGCTTTGTTTGTAGCTGTGTCTATTTGTAGTTTAGAAGCTTTTTCAGGAATAGCGATTAAAATATGACTGATTTTGACATCAATATTGTTGGTAGGTTGGTTAGTTATTGTTTTAGTCAAATGTTCAACTTCTCGAGGAGAAATTTTGATTCTCGGTCTAACCTCATGCATACGCGTTTGATCAATTAATATGTCATTATGAATTCGTTCTCTATAAGTACTATAACTAATGCCCATTGCTGATAATTTGCTTCTCAGTTGATCGATGGTCATACCATTATCAGCTGCAATTCCATCAATTGCACCGGTTACTTCATCATCACTAATAGTAATTTTAGCTTTTGCTGCTTTTTGTAAAATCAAATTTTCAACTATTAGACGCTCGATGATTTGGTGCCTAAGTACTTTGTCACTAGGTAATGTTCTAGGATCGGCACTTGCCTTAATTGTTTTTAGCATATCATTAACGTCACTTTCTAAAATGACATTATTGTTAACAACAGCAGCAACTTGTTCTATAACTTTAGGAGCTGCATAAGTTGAAAGTGGTGTTAGTGCTACATTAATACTTAAGTTTAATGCAATAAAAAGTTTTAATAATTTCATAGTTATTTAACTCATTTTATTGTTGTGATATTAATTTTATCACTATAAATTAATTAGTTAGTTTATTCAAATATTGATGTATAAGGTAACTTTCCAAAGTCTAACATTTTAGCTTTGGTATCACGATTATTCCCTAAACCTTGTAATTCAAAGTTAATTGAAAGTTTATTTTTGTATTTGCTAACATGTGTTTTGTTATCCCAATCTGTTAGCTTCCGACCATATTGCATAGTCACTCCCCAGCAACAATCACTATAATGTAAGCCAACAAAACTATCTGCGATTTGATTAAATTTAATATCATAATAATAAGAACCCACAGCACTAATTGTATTTGATAATGGCCAACTAGCCATAATACCTGCTTGAGATAGATCTTGTTTATAACGTTTATCTGAAGAGTTCTTGTATCTGTCATCTACGGTAGCAATATAATTATGATTGGCATATCGATAAGATAATTGCATTAATTTATTACTATTAGGTCGATATTCAAAAGTAGTGTTGGCCAAAGAAAAAGTATCAATCCGTGTATCATATTGAATGCCACTGCGAAAAATAATATCATCATTGATGCGCCAAAAGTTATCTGTTGCCCACGTAATACTGCCAGTATCTGAATTTTTATCTAATTCATTATTATGTTCACTGGTTTTAGATTTAGTGAAATAAGTAATTTGACCAAGAGACAAATTGAATTTTTCAATTCTATTAGAATCATAAAAACGTGTTGTTACACCAGTCGCAAGCTTGTTTGTCGATGCTATACGATCTAGACCACTATATGGTTGATCTCTAAATAATCCTATATAATCATCCTGTAAAAAACTTGAGTCATAGTTATTTATATTGGATTGATTGCGATAGGGGATATAAGTATATTTAATGCGAGGTTCAAGAGTTTGATTGTAACCATTCATAAACTCAATGGCACGTTCGAAAATAACTTTACCATCCAGACTAAATTTAGGCATAAAACGATTTACATTACTATCTAATTTTTTATCTAAATTTTTATTTATTCTATTATATCTTTTAAGATTTTGTTGATTATAATGAGTCGCCATAAAGCCTGTTTCTGTTGCTAATGAAGCCCAAGAATTAGTTACTGTATAATTAAGTGTTGGTTCAATGTGAGTTCGCCATGCATTAGGCTGGTTTTTTTCCGAATTAATAAAATGGGATACTTGATAAAATGTCTTGAATTTTAGTGCACCCAAATCGTAATTATAGTAGTTAATATCCAACTGTGGTTGGGTCTGATAGAGATAATTATAATAAAATGGTTGAAAATGTTTGTAACCTAAAGCTACATCCCAATTTTTATCATTATAGGCTAATTTATAAAATTGTGTTAAATATCCAGCTGTTTGAGAAACATATTTAGAGTTCAAATCATTTAAATACTGCTTATCACTAACCCGTGTAACATCAGTAAATAAGCGCCAATTATAATTTATTAATTCCTCATTCTTCCAATGGAATAACCATCGATTATTATTATCATCATAATTATTGCCATTTAATAATGTTTTTCTATCTTCTTGGTATTTTTTATCATGTTGTAACCAACTAAAAGCGATAGTTCCTAATCCTAAATGATTTAAATAGCGAAATTCAGTTTGTAATTGTACACCACGATGTTGTAATACTCTTGGTGTTAATGTTGCATCATAATTTGGTGCAATGTTCCAATAAAAAGGTAATGCGAAATCAATTCCATCATCACTATCATATCCTAAAATAGGCATTAATAAACCTGAACGTCTTTTATTGCCAGTTGGTAATTGTAAATAAGGCGAATATAGAACGGGTACTTTACCAATACTAAAGACAGCATTCCAGACTTCGAGTAATTGTTCTTCATTATCATGAATTACCGTAGTTCCTTTAATATTCCACGTACTATCATCTACGGGGCAAGAAGTGAAACTACCATTTTTTAGAATGATATAGCGATTTTTTTCTAGCTTCATTTCATCAGCTTTACCGCGTCCAAGTCGATCAACTAAATGATACTCACTGGGATGCATATTCGAATCATTATTGTTGAGATTTATCGCCGCATGATCACCTTTCATTTTTATTAGATTATCTTGATAAGTGATGCTTCCATCCAATATTGCCATGCGGTTATTTGTATCTTTAGAATCAATAGTTACTTTATCTGCTAGAACGGTGCGATTACCTTGTTCAACATACACGTCGCCACTGTAAATAGCTAAATCTGGATAAATTGCTTCAAATTCATTAGATTCTGCATTAATCGGTAATGTATTTATATCACCATTTACAATTGGTCGCTCAAATTTTGGTACATTAATAAGACACTGAGGATTGCTAGTATCGTTTTCAGGTATGCCAATTGCATAGCTATTACTATCATAATTATAGAAAGAAAATGTAACAGCTATAGCAATAAGAGAGAGTGATAATTTTTTCATCAATGATTAGAGTGTAATTATGATTATTTTAATTAAAACATTATAGCGGTTATTTATAAAAGTGCGAATGAAAATTAACGTTTAGTGCGTCGTTTATTACTTTTACCAAGTTGTTTAACCATAGATATTTTTCTTTCGGTGGATACATGTTGAAATTCATCCCACCATTTGGCTAAATCTAACAATTCTCCTTTTTCAATAGATGATCGCATTTCTAACAAATCATAGGCAGCGCGAAATTTTGGATGTTCCAAAATCACAAAGGCACGTTTTCCTTCTCGTTTTTTCATTCTTAATTGTAAACGCCAAATATCACTCATTATATTTGTTAATCGTTTGGGTATTGCGATAATTCGGCACTGTTCGCTTAATACATCATTTATAGCCATA
The DNA here is from genome assembly GCF_002142215.1 of Gilliamella sp. N-G2. Lineage (GTDB taxonomy): Bacteria > Pseudomonadota > Gammaproteobacteria > Enterobacterales > Orbaceae > Gilliamella. Next base: position 57,325 of record NZ_NAST01000010.1, on the reverse strand, counting down.
GAAAAAGAATCATAATACTGAAGGCCGCTTTCAATACAATTAATCTGAGTTTGTTCTATAATTGGATACCAAAAAAAGACAGCATATAAAAATGCAGGATTGACACGTTGCTCATTTGCTATTCGATAATCAGTATTTTTTAATACGTGAGCAATAATTTTCTCTAAATTGCCATTATTATTGTGTACAAATAAGCGTTCAACTACCGGGAAAAGTTGTTCAAAGAGTTGGTACTGTTTTAATAAGATATAAGTGTTGTAACCATGACCGTATTGCAATAATTTTAATGATTCATCAAAAAGTCGTGCCGATGGAATATTTTTTAGCAATGGGGCTAGCGTTTTAATGGGATCAGCCGTTGCTTGATCTATTTTCATGTTAAGTTTGGCGGCAAAACGAATTGTCCTTAACATTCTAACTGGATCTTCACGATACCTTGTTTGTGGATCGCCAATTAATCGAATAACGCCATTTTTTAAATCATTTAATCCGCCACAATAATCACGGATAGTAAAGTCTTTAACATTATAATAAAGGGCGTTCATCGTGAAGTCCCGTCGGATAGCATCTTGTTCAATCGTACCATATACATTGTCACGTAATAGCATGCCAGATTGCGATCGTTTAGAGATATTGGCCTGTTCACTTTGATCATCATGATCACCACGAAAAGTGGCGACTTCAATTATCTCTTTACCGAACATAATGTGTGCTAAACGAAAACGTCTTCCGATCAGGCGACAATTACGAAACACCTTTTGAATTTGTTCTGGAGTAGCATTTGTGGCAATATCAAAGTCCTTAGGTTTTTTACCTAAGAGAAGATCTCTAATACATCCACCAACTAGATAAGCTTCATATCCTTGTTTATTTAAGCGATAAAGAACTTTTAGGGCATTTTCGCTTATATTTTTACGAGAAATATTATGTTCATTGCGAGAAATGGAGACATAGTGCGATTTTTGCTGTTCTTCATGCTGAAACATTTTACGATAAAAGCGAGAAACTTGTTTAAAAATAGCGCACCTCAAATTAATAATAGTCTATATAGCAATCTAGCGCGCGATTATATCGCAATTACTTTTAACTTTCCATTTTTCTTAATATGACTATGGTAAGTAGAATGATGGGATTTAGTTTATAATCATCAAAGATTCTATTTGATTTTTTAAACATAATTATCAACAATAGCAATTTATATAGTACAATTAATAAAGTTAGCCTATTAAGCATCAAGAAATTATGCATAACAACAGATTTTATCTGTATTTAAATGACTAATTAATTTTACTGAATTTGATACTCTTATTTTATAAATGATTTTTATACAAAAAACAGTAGTATTTTATATCTATTTATTATATTTCTGAGTATATAACCATTAACTGATAATTTTTTGGGGACACTATGAATATTCGTGATTTGGAATATTTTGTATCGTTAGCTGAATTTCGGCACTTTCGTAAAGCAGCAGATGCTTGTAATGTTAGTCAACCAACATTAAGTGGTCAAATCAGAAAACTTGAAGACGAATTAGGTGTAATGTTACTTGAGCGAACTAGTCGCAAAGTGTTATTTACCCAAACCGGTATGATGCTTGTTGAGCAAGCCAAAGAAATTTTACGTAATATACAAATTTTAAAAGAGATGGCTAGTCGTCAAGGTGAAGAGATGTCTGGTCCGATGCATATAGGTTTAATCCCAACGATTGCACCCTATTTATTACCGCATGTAATTACCGTTTTACACGAATCTTTTCCTCAATTAGAACTTTATTTGCATGAAGCTCAAACTGCCAATATTGTTGCTCAACTTGAGAGTGGAAAACTAGATTGTGCGATTATTGCCCAAGTAAAAGAAACTGCGCAATTCATCGAGCTTCCTCTATTTAATGAACCGATGTTTTTAGCTGTTCCAGCAAATGATGAATTAGCAAGTAAACAAACGGTCAAACTTTCTAGCTTAAAAGGCCAGAAATTTTTAATGTTAGAAGATGGTCATTGTTTGCGTGAACATGCAATGGGATATTGTTTTCAAGTCGGAATTGATGAAGATAAACAGTTTAAAGCAACGAGTTTAGAAACATTGCGTAGCATGATATCAGCAGGGCGTGGAATTACTTTATTTCCTGAGTTAGCCGCACCAAATGAACGTACTCGAGATAATATTTGTTATATTCCGTGTACAGACCCTGTTCCAACACGTAGTATCGCCTTAATTTATCGACCTGGTTCTCCATTACGTTCACGTTATGAAACTATTGCGAAAACTATTCGTGATCACATGCCGAAAGTATTTGCTGAAAAAGAACGCCTATTAGGTCAAAAGTAATATATTTTTTTATTGCAGAATTAAAAAAATGAAAAATGTTAAAACCTATGGGGTTAGAGCACTGCAAAAAGAGAGAACTCGACGAAGTCTTATTGATGCTGCGTTTAATCAACTTAATGCAGAACAAGGTTTTGCAAGTTTGAGTCTACGAGAAGTTGCTCGTGAAGCAGGTATTGCTGCCACCTCATTTTATCGACATTTTCGTGATATGGATGAGTTAGGTTTAGCAATGGTTGATGAGAGCGGATTAACACTTCGTCAATTATTACGTCAAGCCCGAAAGCGTATTGAAAAAGGTGGTAGTGTTCTTAGAACTTCGGTAACGACATTTATTGAATTTATTGATAAAAATCCTAAAGTATTCTTGTTATTACTGCGTGAAAAAGCCGGAACATCTTCTGATTTTCGATCAGCGATTGCTCGTGAAATTCAGCATTTTATCGTCGAACTCGTTGATTATTTAGATAATGCTAATCAAATGCCACATCATTATAATGAAGCCCAAGCAGAAGCTATGGTTACTATTGCTTTTAATGCTGGAGCGGAAGCTATTGATTTTGATATTATTCAACGTCAAAAATTAATAGAAGATCTTATTTTTCAACTTCGAATGGTTTCTCGCGGGGCTTATTACCTTTATCATAAAGAACAAATAAAACTTGAAGATCATTGATCGTTTTTCTCATTTTATATTTATTTCAAAATTGTAATTTATATATTCAATAATGATTTTAGTTCATTTCTTATTTAGATTATAATAAAAATACCTTGTTAAGGATAATGGATGGTTAAGCTTCTTTTTTGTGTAATTAATTTATTTATTTTACTTTTTCCTCTTATTTCCAACGCATCAGAACATATTGGTTTCAAGCGAATTCACTATGATAAACAAGATGGCAGACCGCTTGATATTGCTGTTTGGTATCCTACTAACAATAACCATGACGCTGTTACTATAGCTGAAAATGCTATTTTTTATGGTCATGAAGTTACTCCTGATGCTGAACCGAAAATCAGTACGACTAAATATCCATTAGCTTTGCTTTCACATGGTTATGGTGGAAGTTGGCAAAATCTAAGTTGGCTTGCTAATGAACTAGCTTTAAAAGGTTATATTGTTGCGGCTCCCAACCATCCAGGAACAACAATATTTGATCGTAATATTGAACAATCATCTAAACTATGGTTACGTCCACAAGATTTAAGTAAAACAATTGATGCTTTGATTGGCAATCAAACATTTTCCAATATTGTTAATTTTAATCAGATTGTCGCTATAGGCCATTCGTTAGGTGGTTGGTCAATAATTGCACTTTCTGGCGCTAGATTTAATACTGACACTTTCAATGAGGATTGTAAAAAGTATTCATATTTAAAAGGTTGTCATTTGATGTCAGAACTTGGTTTAGCAAATCCAGAACTGAATAAAAGTATGTTAGACCCTAGGATAAAGGCATTCATATCTTTAGATGCTGGTTTGACAAGAGGATTCACAGTAGATAGCTTAGAAAAAATTAAAATTCCTGCTCTTATTATTGGAGCTGGAATAGATATAGATGATACGGATGCTAAACTTGAATCAGGTTATGTACAAGAATTTCTACCAAAATCGTCCTCAAATTATATTATTATTCCAGATGCAATGCATTTCAGTTTTATTCAAATTTGTAAATCCAATGCATTAGATATCTTAAAACAAGAGAAACAAGATGAAAGTATTATTTGTAAAGATGGTGGTTATCGTGCGAGAGGGGAGATACATCATGAAGTTACAGATCTCATTATTGGCTTTTTATCTAAAACATTCAAAAAATAAAAATTGTCATTAAACAAACTGCGACTTAAGTCGCAGTTTGTTTTTATTTTTAATGGTTACATTATTATAAATTTTGCAACACTTTTTCAACACTATCTTTAGCATCACCAAATAACATGTAGCTATTTTCTTTAAAGAATAGTGGGTTTTGCACGCCAGCATAGCCGGTATTCATAGAACGTTTTGAAATAATGACAGTTTTTGCTTTCCAAACTTCTAGAACTGGCATTCCTGCGATAGGGCTATTAGGATCTTCTTCTGCCGCCGGATTAACTGTATCGTTAGCACCAATTACCCAAACAACATCTGTATCAGGGAAGTCATCATTGATTTCATCCATTTCTAATACAATATCATAAGGGACTTTTGCTTCAGCTAATAATACGTTCATATGGCCAGGTAAACGTCCTGCAACTGGGTGAATACCAAAGCGAACTTCTATACCCATACCACGAAGTTTTTCAGTAATGTTACTTACTGCACCTTGAGCTTGAGCAACGGCCATACCGTAACCAGGTACGATTATTACCGAGCGAGCTTCTTTTAAGGTTTGCGCAACTTCTGCTGGTTGCATTTCACGGTATTCACCTTGTTCTTCTTCTGAAGAGCTTGATGAACTGCCATCACTACCAAAACCACCGGCAATTACGCTGATAAATGAACGATTCATTGCTTTACACATAATGTAAGAAAGAATTGCACCAGAAGAACCCACTAACGCGCCAGTTACAATTAGAAGATCGTTTTGTAACATAAAGCCTGCCGCTGCTGCCGCCCAACCAGAATAGGAGTTAAGCATTGAGATAACAACAGGCATATCCGCACCACCAATTGATGCTACAAGGTGGAAACCAAACACTAATGCAATAATTGTCATGATAAGTAAACAAACTAAGGCTCCTGCGCCAGTTTGTACATTAATAAATATAAACATCAAGATAACTGATACAACTATTGCTGCTAGATTTAGGTAGTGTTTATATGGGAGAGATAATGGTTTTGAACTAATTTTACCATTTAACTTTCCAAATGCTACAACTGATCCTGAGAAGGTAACAGCACCGATAAATACACCTACAAAAATTTCAACTAAATGAATTGTTACTTCATTCGGTGCAATCATGTGCGGATCTAAGAAGCTGTTTATACCAACAAGAACGGCCGCCATACCAACAAAACTATGGAGAAGCGCAACCAGTTCTGGCATTTGGGTCATTTCTACTTTTTTAGCTAGATAAAGACCGATAGCGGCACCAATAACCATAGCAATAATGATCCAGTGTAGTCCACCTTTGATACTAGCAACAGCAGCAATAAGTGCAATTGCCATACCGATCATGCCATAAATGTTTCCAGATTTAGCTGATTCTTGATTTGATAGGCCTCGTAAACTAAAGATAAATAGTAATGCAGCAATAACATAAGCTGCTTGAATGATTCCATGACTTAACATTATCAATAATCTCCTTTACTTGCCACGTTGAAACATTTTTAGCATTCTTTGGGTAACAAAGAATCCACCAAAAATATTGATACTAGCAATCAAAATAGCAACAAAGGCAATCGCCGTAGTTAAGCCATTATCATCACCGACTTGTAATATTGCACCGACTAATATAATACCCGATATAGCATTAGTAACAGACATTAGTGGTGTATGTAATGAATGGGTTACATTCCATACTACGTAATAACCAACAACACATGATAAAGCAAATACGGTAAAGTGACCTAAAAAGCTCTCAGGCACAGAGTTTGCTAACCAGAAATAGGCAATAATTAATAAAGCAAGAATGCTATATTTTTTGGCTGGTGACATTGGTTTTGGTTCAGGTTTAGCCACAGGCTCAACCGCTTTTTTCTGTGGTTGTGCTGAAACTTGAATTGGTGGAGCAGGCCAAGTTATTTCTTTGTCTTTAACTACAGTTACACCACGAATCACTACATCATCAAAGTTGATGTCAATATTACCATCTTTTTCTTTAGCAAGTAGTTTTAATAAATTAACAATGTTAGTACCGTATAATTGTGATGCTTGTGCAGGCATACGGTTAGCTAAATCGGTATAACCAACAATTTTAACATTATTATCAGTTTCGAATACTTCACCTGGTTTAGTTAATTCGCAGTTACCACCAGTTAAAGCTGCTAAATCAACAATAACACTGCCTGGTTTCATTGATTCAACCATCTCTTTTGAAATAAGTTTTGGTGCAGGTTTACCTGGAATTAATGCTGTAGTGATAATGATGTCAACATCTTTAGCTTGTTCAGCAAATAATGCCATTTCTGCTTCAATAAATGCAGCAGACATTTGTTTAGCATAGCCATCACCAGAACCGGCTTCTTCTTCGAAATCTAATTCTAAGAAGTCAGCACCCATACTATTAATTTGTTCTGCAACTTCAGGTCGTGTATCAAATGCACGAACAATAGCACCTAAGCTAACTGCCGCACCAATTGCAGCAAGGCCCGCTACACCCGCACCAATTACCAACACTTTTGCTGGTGGTACTTTACCTGCAGCAGTAACTTGCCCAGTAAAGAATCGACCGAACTGATTTGCTGCTTCAATAACTGAACGGTAACCAGCAATGTTAGACATTGAACTTAATGCATCAAGTGATTGAGCTCGTGAAATACGAGGTACACAATCCATTGCCATTACAGTGATATTTTTAGTTGCAAGTTTTTCTAGAAGATCTTTATGTTGAGCAGGATAGATATAGCTGATAAGCGTTAATCCCTCTTTCATTAGAGCGATTTCTTCATCAGTTGGCGCATGAAATTTTAAAATAAGATCATTTTGCCAAATATCCTTCGTACTTTGAATAGTGGCTCCAGCATCAATAAAAGCTTGGTCTTCGAAATGAGCAGCATGCCCAGCACCTTGTTCTACTGAAACTGTAAATCCTAGTTTCAACAGTTGTCCAACGGTTTGAGGTGTTGCTGCAACTCTAGCTTCATTGGCTAACCGTTCTTTTGGTATACCGATATGCATTGCGTTACATCCTTATGTTAAGAAAGATTATTTATGTTTTGCGATTTTAGCATAAATTAGCGACAGTGCGAGTACGGAATTAATTTTTTATTATCGAAATTAGATTATTACTTTTATGATAACTTGATATAGCGTTATGAGTTATAGCAAAAGTATAGTTGTTTTGCTAATAGTTATTACTAATATATGTGACAGTAATAAAATGAATAGTTTTCATTAAATTTTATTATTTTTAAAGCAGTCGAGTCCAATCTATCTTAGTTCCGTTTGCTTCTGTTTTATCTCATAAGTTATGATTATTATCACTCTTTTAATGATTTAATCCAGCTATACTTTTATTTAATCATCAAGAGGTTTACTTTATGTTCTTAGAAGAAAGACAAAAAGCTATCTTAGCTTATTTAGATAAACATGAAAGAGGTAGTGTTCAATATTTTTCGGAAATATTTAAAGTATCTAAAGAGACTATTAGAAAAGATCTCTCTACACTGGCGAAACAATTATTAGTTATTCGTTGTTATGGTGGAGCCATGATTAAAAGGCATAGATTAGTAAGCAATATTACTGATAAAGAGTGTATTACCTCATTAATGACAAGATATGATAAACAGAAATTTAAAAAACGAGGAGACAGAATGAACGGTAATGTTTGTATTTTAGGTTCATTTAATGTTGATATTGTTGCACAAGTGGCAAGATTTCCTAAAGGCGGCGAGTCAATTCTAGCGCAAAAAAGTATGATTGGTCCAGGTGGAAAAGGTGCTAATCAAGCACTTGCTGCAAGTCATGCCGATGCAAAAGTTCATTTTGTTGCAAAAGTTGGAACCGATCAATTTAGTCAATTTGCTCATGATCATCTTTCTTCATCGAAAATTAACTCATTTACTTTGTATCAGTCAGATAAAGAACCTACTGGCAATGCTGTCATTTATGTTTCTGAGGAGAATGGTGAGAATATGATTGCCATCTATCCTGGTGCAAATTTAACAATTACTAATAAAGAAATTGTAATGTTAGAAAGTTATCTTAAACAATCTGATATTCTATTAGTTCAACTTGAAAATAATATTGATGCTGTTTTAAATGCAATGAAATTAGCTAAAGCAATGGGGGTTAAAGTGGTATTAAACCCGGCGCCTTATTCTAAAGATATTCAGCAGTTATTGTCTTATATCGATATTGTTACTCCGAATGAAACTGAAGCAAGTTTAATGTCAGGAGTTGAAGTTAATGATTTCGATAGTGCTAAGCTTGCAGCAGAAAAAATTTATTCATTGGGGATTCAAACAGTCATTATTACTTTAGGTAGTAAAGGTTCTCTTATCTATGATGGAAAACATCATCAACATATTAAGCCTTTTTTAGCTGTTCCTGTTGATACAACTGGTGCTGGCGATGCTTTTAATGGAGCTTTTTGTGCTTCATTGGCTAAAGGAGAAACACTTTATCAAGCAGCAGTTTATGCTTCAGCTTTTGCATCTTTAGCCGTTGAGCGCGAAGGTGCATCAAATATGCCATCGCATCAAAATGTGCTTAAACGAATGGCAAATATATAAATTTACTTGAGGAACCGATTTATGATAAATCAGCCAAAAAAAATTATCCTTGATTGCGATCCCGGTCATGATGATGCTATCGCACTTTTATTAGCTCATGGTAATCCAAATATTGAATTGCTAGCGGTAACTACGGTTGTTGGTAACCAAACATTAGAAAAAGTAACTCGTAATGCATTATCTGTTGCACGTATCGCTAATATTACAAATGTACCTTTTGCTGCAGGAGCGGTAAGACCTTTAATTAGAAATGTAGAAGTGGCACCTGATATTCATGGTGACTCTGGACTTGATGGCCCCGTTTTACCTGAACCGGCAATTCAATTAGATAAAAGGCATGCTATTGATTTAATCATTGATACCATCATGTCACATCCCCCTAAAACAGTCACATTGGTTCCAACAGGCGGTTTAACTAATATTGCAATGGCGGTACGTAAAGAGCCGAAAATCGTTGAGCGAGTAAAAGAAGTTGTTTTGATGGGTGGTGGGTATCATGTTGGCAACTGGAGTGCTGTTGCTGAGTTTAATATCAAGATTGATCCAGAAGCTGCTCATATAGTATTTAATGAAAAATGGCCTGTTACTATGGTTGGATTAGATCTTACCCATCAAGCATTAGCTACACCAGAAGTAATTGAAAAAATATCTGCAATAAAAACAAAACCAGCTAAATTTGTTTTGGAAATGCTGGAATTCTTCGGAAAAATGTATAAACAAGCTCAAGGTTTTACTTATCCGCCAGTGCATGACCCTTGCGCTGTTGCTTATGTTATAAATCCTGAGTTAATAAAAACTAAACGAGTGCCAGTTGATATTGAATTGACAGGTACATTAACTTTAGGAATGACCGTGGCTGATTTTCGTTTTCCTCCTGATGATAGTTGTCATACTCAGGTTGCAACTGAACTTGATCATACTGGTTTTTGGGATTTAATTGTTGACTCCCTAGAACGAATAGGTGAGGTTAATCTATGATTGAAAAAAGTAAAGGTAAATCCAGTGTATTTACACTGATGATGGCTTTACTTGCTGCATGTGTTGCTTTCCAACTTAATGCTAGTATGTTAAGCCCTGTATTAGTAACCATAGCAAAAGAGTTAGGAACTAATGATGCTGCTGTTGGGCTATCGCAAACCTCGTTTTTCACAGCAGCAGCTTTATTTTCATTATTTTTACCAAGATTAAGTGATATAAAAGGGCGAAAAAAAGTCTTAACTGCTATGTTATTAATCATGACATTAGGTACAGTTTTAGCTGCTGTTGCACCAAATATTGAAGTGTTATATGCCGCGCGGATTATTCAAGGTGTCTCTGGACCAGTCGTACCGCTATGCTTGTTAATGTTAAGTTTTGAAGTAAAAGATGTTAAACAATATGGTATGTTAATGGGAATAATAACAGCAGTAAATGGTGGTATTGCTGGTGTTGATGCGATAGCTGGTGGTCTACTTGCAACTTATTTCGGTTTTCGTTCTGTATTTTGGGTTATAGCTATAGTGGCTGCAATTTCCACTTTATTTGTTCACCGTTTTGCCTCCGAATCCAAACCATCGGCAGGCACTAAAATGGATTGGTTAGGTGTTTTGCTAATTGTTCTAACCATAGCTGCGCTATTACTCGCGCTTAATGAAGCGGGTAAACTGGGTAATGCAAATTGGTTGATTGTGGTAGGATTAACACTGTTTGCTATCTTATGTTTTATTCTATTTTGGCATGTAGAAAAAAGAAATAAACAACCACTTGTTACCACCAATCATTTGAAAAAACGTGCTACATGGGCTCTATTATTAACAACAACTTTAACCATGACAGGTATTTTCGCCATTGTTAATGGTTTGGTCATGTCAATTGCTCAAAATCATGAGATTGGCTTTGGATTAGAAGCGGATTGGGCTTCACTCATTTTTCTTACTCCTTATGCTTTAATTGGTTGGTTTGTGGGACCATTTTCCGGAAGGTTGGCACCAACAATGGGTTATAACAATGTGTTAAAATTAGGTCTTGTGGGCTGTGTTATTGGCATTTTAGTTATTATGTTTTATGGCATTCATTCTCTACCTATTTTATCGGTAGGGGTTATTGTGCTAGGTATTTTCTACGCAGGCATGGCCAATATTATCTTAAATGGCTTAGGTGTTGTTTTATCACCTAGCGAAAACCCAGGTTTTCTACCAGGAATGAATGCCGGTGCATTTAATTTAGGCGCTGGCTTAAGTTTTGCTTTATTACCAGCAATTCAAATGATGAATGGTAGTTCAATTGATGGTTATTTTAATGGCATGTTACTTGGATTAGCGATTACGGTATTAGCTCTAATTTGTAGTTTTCTTATACCTCGTCCAATTAATGCTGAAGTTTAATCAGATGATTAATAGGAAACGGGATAATAATCCCGTTTTTTATATATAAATTAATCTTGTGTCGCTAATTGGTTATTTTTTACTAGAAAGTCAATTTTAATCCAATAACATTTGAACTTTTATTTGGTATAATAGTTGCTTATCCTTTATCATTGGATTTTTCTGTTTTATCTAAATTATTAACTACATCAACAATGACAGAAGTACTGGTCAGCAGTTTACCCTCTTTATTTTCAGTAATTGATAAATTGTTATTGCGCTTCAATTCTGTTGGATTTATAGAAGGCACAAGTTGTAGGTTAATATTCTTTTATTTTTTTATCTATAGAAGCCAATTTGATTAAGGGAGTAAAAGTCATTTAGGAAAATGGAATATAGTATATTACATCTAATAATAAATCCTAAACTTAGCTATTTTTAACTACTACAATTTGTTATATAATCGATAAAATTTTGTCCATAACACAATATATTGTGTTTCTCATATTATTTTAAGATGTCAGGCTTGCTGAACATCCTTAATTAAGGAATCACTATGATGGATTTTTCCCAATCAGTGCCAGAACTGGTCTCTTGGGCAAAAAAAAATGATTTTTCGATTGCTTTGCCTGTTGAGCGATTAGCCTTTTTATTGGCAATAGCTGTATTAAACAGTGAACGCTTTGATGGCGAAATGACTGAATCTGAATTAATCGATGGTTTTCGACATGTCTCATACATTTTTGAGCAAAGTGAAGATACTATTACTGTCCGTGCTAATAACGCTATTAATGATTTAGTACGCCAGCGTTTAATCACACGCTTTGCTAGCGAAATGACCGATGGTTATTCTATTTATCGATTGACACCTTTGGGAATCGGTATTTCTGATTACTATATTCGTCAACGTGAATTTTCGACCTTACGTTTATCAATTCAGCTTTCAATTGTTGCACAAGAGTTAAAACGTGCTGCAGATGCTGCTCTTGAAGGTGGTGATGATTTGCATTGGCATCGTAATGTTTTTGCGCCTTTAAAATATTCAGTAGCTGAAATCTTTGATAGCATCGATATTACTCAGCGAGTGATGGATGAACAACAAGCTGATGTAAAACAAAATATTTCTGCATTATTAAGTCAAGATTGGCAGGCGGCAATTAGTAGTTGTGAGGGTTTACTGACAGAAACCTCGCAAACGTTACGAGAATTACAAGATACATTAGCAGCGGCTGGTGATAAGTTACAAGCTAGTTTGCTTTTAATACAAGATGCGACTTTGGATAATCCTGAGTTAGATAAAATTAATAACGTGGTTATTGATTTACAAGGTAAATTAGACCGAATCATCGGTTGGGGACAAAAAGCAATAGACCTATGGATAGGTTATGATAGGCACGTTCATAAATTTATTCGTACTGCAATTGATTTAGATAAGAATCGAGTTTTTTCTCAACGATTACGCAAATCGATCCAAAGCTATTTTGATTCACCATGGTCACTTACTTTTGCGAATGCTGAACGTTTACTGGATATGCGTGATGAAGAATTGGCATTACATGAAGCGGAAGTGACTGGAGAATTACCTTCAGAACTAGAATTTGAAATGATTGAAGAAATTCAAGAGCACATAGTTGCACATATTGAACAAAATCTATTGATCTTTAAACAAGAAAATAAACCACTTGATATGAGTATTGCTATTCATAGTTATTTAGCACAGTTCCCACGAGAACAGCATTTTGATATTGCAAGATTGTTTATTGATCAGGCTATTCGATTAGGTATTGCCGAAAGTGATTTACTTGGTATTCCTGCCGAATGGAAACCTATTAACGATTATGGAGCTAAGGTACAAGCACATGTCATCAACAGATACTAAAGATATAGAAATGGAACAAACTGCTCATCATCTTGATGAAGTCATGGGACGTATTGCTGCAAGTTCTCAAGCGTCTATAGATAAATATATGCCAGTCAAATTGGCTCAAGCTATTGCCAATCCAATTTTCCCTGAACTAGATAGTTTATTACGCTCAGGTCGCCATATTGGTATTGATGAACTGGACAATCATGCATTTTTGATGGATTTTCAATTTGAACTTGAACAGTTTTATCAACGTTATAATGTTGAGCTGATTCGTGCACCAGAAGGCTTTTTTTATCTCCGTCCTCGTTCAACCACTTTAATTCCCCGTTCAGTTCTTTCTGAATTAGACATGTTAGTGGGTAAAGTATTGTGTTATCTCTATTTAAGCCCAGAACGATTAGCGCATGAAGGTATCTTCACTTTGCAAGAACTTTTTGATGAGTTAGTTTCCTTAGCGGATGAAAGTAAATTGTTGAAATTAGTTAATCAACGTTCAACGGGATCTGACTTAGATCGTCAAAAACTGTTTGATAAAGTAAAAACCGCATTAAATCGCTTACGTCGACTAGGCATGATCTTTTTTATTGTAGGTAATGACAGTAGTCGTTTTCGTATAAATGAATCTATTTTCCGCTTTGGCGCTGATGTTCGCAGTAGTGATGATGCACAAGAGGCGCAATTACGCTTAATTCGTGATGGTGAAGCGATTAAAATAGAATCATCACTTATTTTGGATGATGATAATAGTGAAGAACAAGATGAAGATGTTAATGAGGAGATTGAATAATGATGATGGGACACGGTAAATTTCACTCATTAACCTTAATTAACTGGAACGGTTTTTTTGCTCGAACCTTTGAGCTTGATCAGCTGGTTACCACGCTTTCAGGTGGTAATGGCGCGGGTAAATCAACGACTATGGCTGCATTTGTCACAGCGCTAATTCCTGATTTAACTTTATTACATTTTAGAAATACCACTGAAGCGGGTGCAACTTCAGGTTCTCGAGATAAAGGTTTACATGGTAAGTTAAAGCCTGGTGTTTGTTACTCAATGCTAGATGTTATCAACTCTCGTAATCAGCGAATTATCTGTGGTGTACGTTTACAGCAAGTAGCAGGGCGTGACAAAAAAGTAGATATTAAACCTTTTTTAATACAAGGTTTACCAGTCAATATTAGTCCAACAGAATTGGTAACGGAACGTTTAAATGATAAACAGGCTCGAATTTTATCACTACCAGAATTAAAAGATAAAATTGAGTCAATGGAAGGCATTATTTTTAAACAATTTAACTCTATTACCGATTATCATTCAGTCATGTTTGATTTTGGTATATTACCGAAACGGTTACGTTCTTCATCTGACCGAAGTAAATATTATCGCTTGATTGAAGCTTCTCTATATGGGGGGATTTCAAGTGCTATTACACGATCATTACGTGATTATTTGTTGCCGGAAAATAGTGGTGTCAGAAAAGCCTTCCAAGATATGGAAGCAGCATTACGTGAAAATAGAATGACACTTGAAGCTATTCGAGTAACACAATCGGATCGTGATTTATTCAAACACCTTATTACTGAGTCTACAAACTACGTTGCTGCTGACTATATGCGTCATGCTAATGAACGTAGAGTCCATATCGAATCGGTTTTAGGATTGCGTCGTGACATGTTTAAGACGCAAGATCTGCTGATTAGTAATCAATTCCGCCAAGTTGAAATGGCAAAAGAATTAAAAGAATATCAAGATGCTCAAAGTGACTTAGAAACGGATCTTCAGGCAGCCAATGATCATCTTAACCTTGCGCAAACAGCTTTACGTCAACAAGAAAAAATAGACCGTTATCAAGCGGACTTAGATGATCTGAATTTAAAACTTGAAGAGCAAAATGAAGTTGTCCTCGAAGCCAATGAACAGTATCAAACTTACCGTGATCAGGTTGAACATACTGAGCAAGAAGTTGATGAAATAAAAAACCAATTAGCTGATTATCAACAAGCTTTAGATGTGCAGCAGACTCGGGCAATCCAATACCAACAAGCTATCCAAGCTTTAAAAAATGCTCAGCAACTATGCCAATTACCAAAATTAGGTGTAAGTAATGTTGAAAATCATTTTGAAATCTTTGAAGAAAAACAAAAAGAAGTTACTGAACAACTGTTAGAATTAGAGCAAAGACTAAGTGTTTCTGATGCCGCCATTAATCAATTTGATAGAGCTTATCAACTAGTTGTTAAATTAGTAGGGGACGTAGTGCGCAGTGATGCTTGGAGTGCCGCTAGAGAAGCATTAAAGCAGTGGCCTTCACAATGTTACCAAGCCGATCAAGCAGAACATTTACAACTGCAATTAGATGAATTAGAGCAACGCTTTTTTGAACAAAAAGAAGCTGAATCATTATTAACTCAATTTTGTAAGCGTTTTGGTCATCAACTTAATTATGATGAGCTTGATGAATTCAAACAAGAGCTAGAAGTTCAATTAGACCAAAATGCTGAGCTTGCCAATGAATCAAGTGAAAAACGTATTGAATTTAAGCAAGAGCTTGAGCAAATTCAAACGCAAATTGGTGCTTATCGACAAAAAGCACCAGTATGGCTAAAAGCCCAAGATGCACTTATCGCATTGCAAGAACAAACAGAGCAAACGTTTACTAACAGTCATGCTGTCACGCAACATATGCAACAATTGCTTGAACAGGAACGCACTTTAGTTACACAACGTGATCAAATAAACTTCAAACGCAATCAACTTGATGCACAAATTGAACAACTCAATCAACCAAGTGGTGTTGATGATGGTCGTTTATCGACATTAGCGGAAAGGTTTAATGGTGTATTACTTTCTGAAATTTATGAAGATGTAACCATTGATGATGCGCCTTACTTTTCAGCATTATATGGTCCATCAAGACAAGCTATTGTGGTACCTGATTTATCACTGGTAAAAGCTCAACTAGAAAGCCTGACAAATAGTGAAGAAGATTATCCAGAAGATATCTATTTTATCGAAGGTGATCCATCTTCATTTGACGATAGTGTTTTTGATTGTGAAGAGATGACGAAATCCGTATTGGTTAAAACTGGTGATCGGCAATGGCGTTTTTCCAGCTTTCCTAAGGTACCTTTATTTGGCCGAGCAGCACGTGAAATTCATCTTGAAAAATTATCGGCAGAACGTGATGAACTACATGAACGTTATGCAACAATTTCATTTGATCTGCAAAAATTACAACGTATTGAGCAAAATGTTGGGCAGTTTATTGGTGAATATCTATCTGTAGCATTTGATATCGATCCAGAAGCCGAAGTGCAAAAGTTATCGACAAGACGTAATGAAATCGAACGTCAGCTCTTGGCACAAGAAAGTATTGATAAACAAAATCAACAACAAGTTGCAAATTGTAAAGAGCAGTTAATCACTGTAAATCGATTGGTAGCTCAAATGCATTTATTGGCTGATGATGATTTAGCAGATCGGGTTGATGATCTCCGTGAGCAAGTTGCTGAAGCGCAAGAGGCCGCGCAATATGTTAGTCGTCATCGCCATACTATTGCCGAACTTGAACCAATTGTTGCAGTATTGCAAAGTGATCCTGAGCAGAATGAATCATTACGTGAGCAGTACAATACTGTTAAAGCTCAGCAGCAAACCATTCGCCAACAAGTTTTTGCTTTAACGGAAGTGATGCAACGTCGTGCTCATTTTAGCTATGAAGATTCAGCTGGTATGTTGAATGAAAATAGTGATCTCAATGAAAAATTACGTACTCGATTAGAAGTTGTTGAAGGACAACGAGGTGAAGCTCGTCGTCAAATGCAACAGTATCAAGATAAATATAATCAATACAATCAAACATTAGCATCACTTAAAAGTGCATTTGAAACTAAGCGAGACATGCTTAATGAATTGCATAAAGAGATCGAACAAATTGGTGTTAAAGCGGATGCAATCACTGAAGAGCGAGCACGTATCCGTCGTGATGAAATTCATCAAAAACTCAATAGTAATCGCCAACAATGCACGTCTTTGGAAAAACAACTTATTATGTGTGAAAGCGAAATGACGCAAATGCAAAAACGCTTAACACAAACACTGCGTGATTATAAACAGTTACGTGAACAAGTTGTTGAAGCAAAAGCTGGTTGGTGTTTAGTGTTACGACTCGTTAAAGAAAACAGTGTAGAACGACGATTACATCGACGAGAATTGGCTTATCTCAGTGCTGATGAACTACGTTCTATGTCGGATAAGGCTCTTGGTTCATTGCGTTTAGCGGTAAATGATAATGAACACTTACGTGATGTATTAAGATTATCCGAAGATCCGAAAAGACCAGAACGTAAAATCCAGTTTTATATTGCGGTTTATAAACATCTACGTGAACGAATTCGCCAAGATATCGTCAAAACTGATGATCCGATTGAAGCTATTGAACAAATGGAAATTGAGTTGTCACGATTAACTGAAGAACTTACTTCACGAGAACAGCAATTGGCTATTAGTTCAAAAAGTGTGGCTAATATTATTCGTAAAACTATACAACGTGAACAAAACCGTATTCGTATGCTTAATCAAGGATTACAAGCAGTGGCATTTGGTCAGGTTAATGGTGTTCGTTTGAATGTTAGTATTCGTGAGGCACACTCTTCATTATTAGCTGCATTAGCTGATGATCAAAATGAACATCAGGATTTATTTAGTAATAATCGTATTACCTTCTCAGAAGCGTTAGCGAAACTTTATCAACGTTTGAATCCACATATAGATATGGGGCAACGAACTGCACAAAATATTGGTGAAGAGTTGCTAGATTATCGAAACTATTTAGAGATGGATGTGGAAGTTAATCGTGGTGCTGATGGTTGGTTACGTGCTGAAAGTGGTGCTTTATCAACGGGTGAAGCGATTGGTACAGGTATGTCTATTCTACTAATGGTTATTCAAAGTTGGGAAGAAGAGTCTAAACGTCTGCGCAATAAGGATATTTCACCATGTCGCTTATTATTCTTAGATGAAGCGGCACGTCTTGATGCTAAATCGATTGCGACACTCTTTGAGCTTTGTGAACGATTAGAAATGCAACTTATTATCGCCGCTCCAGAAAATATCAGCCCGGAAAAAGGTACCACCTATAAACTAGTTCGTAAGGTTATCAATAACCAAGAACATGTTCATGTCGTTGGCTTGAAAGGCTTTGCTTAGTTATTACTGACTAAAAACAGTTTCGCCGGCAAATGCCGGCGAAATTGTTATTTAATGTTGATTAATTATGTAAGCAATGGTTAATTTCAACTAGCCTACATCATTAATGAATATCCAACACGGCATGAAAGGCCTCTTGAGGAATATCAACACCGCCAAATTTACGTTGTCTAATTTTATTTTCCTTAATATTTTTAGCTATCTTTTTCTTTTTCGATGCTGAGCCGGAATAGCCGCGCCCGGTAACACTTTTGCGTAATGGTGGAATATCTTCGCGTGCAATAACTTTATTCTCAACTACCGATTGCACCGGCATTGGGTAGAGTTTGCGTGGAATGACATGTTTCATCTTTTGAACAATTTGTTTACCTCGTTCAAAACTTTTATCTCGAGGTAAAATAAATGAAAATGCATCAACAATTTCATCATTCAACCAAATATCCATTTTTACCAAATCCGATGCAATATAGCTTCTATCACGATAATCTATAGATGCATAGCCATGAGTAATCGATTTAAGTGAATCATAAAAATTGTATGCAATTTCTGAAATTGGCAGTTTAAAGGTCAACTCTGCCATTTTATTATTCAGATAAATCATATCGACGTATATACCTCGTTTTTCCTGACAAAGTTCCATAATTTCGCCAATATTTTCCATAGGAATGATAATAGCAGCATCTATAAATGGTTCTTCAATATAGTCAATTTTTTCAAAACTCGGTAACAACATAGGATTATTAACATTGATGATTTCACTATTTTTTAATGTTACACGGTATTCAACACTAGGAAAGGTAGAGAGTATTTCGATACCATATTCTCTTTCAAGTCTTTCTTGAATAATCTCCATATGTAAAATTCCTAAAAAACCACAACGGAATCCTGCGCCAAGGGCCATTGAGTTTTCTTGTTTATAAATAAATGCAGAATCATTTAGGGATAATTTTTCAACCGCATCTTTAAGTTTTTCTTGGTCTTCATTTTTTATTGGAAATAATCCAGCATAAACCATAGGTTTGACTTCTTTATAACCAGGTACTGCTTTGGTATTTGGGTGATTAGGATCAATTAGGGTATCACCGACTTTGACATTTGCGACGATTTTAATATTAGTCGAAATATATCCAACTTCACCTGCATCAAGTACATCAACAGTTTTCATTGCTGGTAAAAATACGCCAGTTTGTAATGCTTCAAATTCAATATCACTTTTGAGCATTTTAATTTTCATTCCAGTATGAATAGCACCGTTAAAAACGCGTACATGTAGCACGACACCGCGATACACATCATAATGAGAATCAAAGATTAACGCTTGCAGTTGCCTATCTTTATTAGCTTCTGGCGCAGGAATGTTTTCAACGATTGATTCTAAAATATTATCAACTCCTACGCCGGTTTTAGCTGAAGCTAAAATAACTTTATCTAAGTTAATGCCATCTAACTCTTCGATTTCTTTAATCACGCTGTCAACATCCGCATTTGGCATATCGACTTTATTGATAACTGGAATAATAGTTAAATTCTGCTCTTGAGCCAGTTTTAAATTAGCGATTGTTTGTGCTTGTACGCCTTGGGTTGCATCAACTAGCAACAAAGCTCCTTCACAAGCAGCTAAACTGCGCGAAACTTCATAATTAAAATCAGTATGCCCAGGGGTATCGATTAGATTAAGCTCATATTCAATATTATTTGAAGCTTTATAGTACATGCGTACCGTTTGTAACTTAATTGTAATACCACGTTCTCTTTCAAGATCCATGTTATCTAATAATTGCTCTTTCATATCACGTTCAGAGACAGTATTGGTCATTTCAATTAACCTATCTGCTAGCGTTGATTTACCGTGATCGATATGGGCAATAATACAAAAATTTCTTATATTATTTGGGTTCATGTTAATTTCTCCCATACTTTTCTTAACTGTTGGCGTGAACTATAATGGTTAGAGTAACTCTAAGTCAAGTTTAGTCAAATTGTCATACTTGCTAATCTATTTAATTGATTTTTATGAAAACATGGGTATAAATATGGTAAATATAAATGATTGTATTGCATCAATTGCACAAAATGGGGAACTAAACCAAACACCTAAATACTCTGTGACTAAAGCAGCTAAAATGTTAGGCTTATCTGTGCATACATTAAGGTATTATGATTCATTAAATTTATTTCCATTTTTGCAACGTGACCAGAATGAAAAACGACTTTTTTCTGATGCCGACTTACAGTGGGCAAAGCTAATTGAATGTTTACGTAACGCGAATATGTCAATTAAAGATGTTCAACACTATGTCAAGCTGTGTCTTAAAGGTGATGAAACATTGGATGAGCGCCTAACTATCATTAATCAACAAGAAAAGATATTAATCGATACTATAACTCAACTAAATGAGCAATTGGCTTTATTGAGATTTAAAAAACAATACTATAAAGCAGCTCATCAAACAACAAATAACTAAGCTTTTCCAATGAAAACTTTTCCTATGAAAAAATTTTGAGGAAAGGGGTTTTTGCTTCTTTCCCCATTCCGGTTTATTTTATAACCGTTATCTAAAAGCAATTAGAGAATTAACTGCTAAAAATTGTGAAGAATTTGGAACGAATACTATTAGTATTAAATTAATATGGTAATAGAATAAAGCTACTTTTATTAAAGTAGCTCAGGAAGCTTAATTCCTAATTTGTAGATATTAACATAGCCTGATTCTTTTTTTAGTTTTTGTATATTAGACTTAGGTATTTCATTTTGATCATCTAAAATAAAGTGGTTAATCGTAAAATCTTCATCGCTCTTCTGATGAGAATATATAATTAAACAATCGATATTTTGTCGATAATCTGTTACTTTTAATTCTTTATAGACTTTTTCAATTCTTGCATAACCACTTATTTGTCTAATGTCATCAATAATTACTGATTGATTGTGGTATTTAGGTTTATATTTAGTATCAATTACAAATTTGAAATCTGCTTGGTTGGTAAATTTTAAGATAAAATCTAATTCCTGATATTTTGCTTTATAGTGATATTTTACTTCCTTTGATGTAAATATATTTCTCAGTTTTTTATAGACATATAATTCAAACAATTTACTCATATCAATCCAGAAAGGTGGGGTCATGATTCGTTGTTGTTCGGTATTACTAATATTGTAGGCGTAACGTTTCAAAATCAGTAATGCTAATTTGATCGCTTGATCATACTCTTTATATAACGGATTACTTCTGAAGGTTTTTATTTTTGTTATATCAATATCATCAGATACCTGCTCAAAAGCAGGGTGAATGTAATTAATCCACTGCAATAATGGTGTTTTATCAAATCCGTTTTCAAATTTTTGAATGACGCGTTGGGAAAAACGATAGGCTTTTTTTAGAATTTTATTTTCATCACAATTAACGCCAAATTCTTGATATTGGCAGATTGCGTTAATTTTTTTACCACTAACTAAATTCTGTTTGATATTTCTACTGACAAGAATTTTTCCTTTCACGCGGGCATTAAGATTTTCGATTTTAGAATAATAAGATTTTTTTAAGCCTTTTTTTACAATTTGTTTCATAACTTTAAGAAACAGGGCTATTAAGAACGGAGAAAGTAAATCTTGCTTTTGTGTTATTGGGATATGAGGTTTATCAAAATAAATATATAACAAATCATCTAGATGCTTTAGATTTTCGGGCTCTTCAATCGCATCTAACAACATTCGCATATAATCAATCTGCGTTGATTCATTATTTAATTTTGGTTGTATATATATTGGGAGTTTATTTTCAACAATCCAATTGATTCCAACAAAATAAGACGTTTTGAAATAGAATAACTCTTTCTCGCAATTTATTGAGTAGCAGGACTGTTTTTCACCTTTTCGCAGAACTTGGTATTCGTATGAGTCTTTTTCCTTTAAAATAGCAATATAATTGTCACACGCATTAATACAGTGATCTTGTTTTAAAAGTCCATCATACTGTTCAAAAAGTTCAATCATGGTTGATTCGAGTATTTAGTTTCGATTTCTTTAATTTTAGTTTTTACACCATCGACATCTTTAAAAATGCCATCCTTTATATATTCCTTCAAAATAGGAATTATTTCATATTGAAGGCGTGTTTGAGTTATATCCTTTTCATCTTTACCATTTATTATAAAGTAGCTTTGCCCTAACCAAACATCTTCAACTCGAAATTCATCAGACAAATATATTGATGGATTCAATATTTTATTTTTTTCATATTCTTCATAACTTTTAATAAATAATTCAGAAATATCTATGAATAAATCCTTTTTAAAATTGGCTTGTAAAGATGTTGGTAATATGTCAATAAATGCAAAACGACGACGAATAGCATAATCAATCTGTCCAACACTGCGATCAGCAGTATTCATTGTGCCAATAATATAAAGATTAGGAGGAATGGTTAGCCTATTATCATCATTAACCGCATACATACTTTCGACTTGTTCGCCGCGATACTCTAGTGCATAAATTAATTCGCCCAATACAGCAGGAAGATTTGCTCGGTTTATTTCATCAATGATCAAAATATATTTTTTTTCAGGATCAGCCGATGCTTTTTTAGCCATTTCTATAAATAGTTTATCTCTCGTAATATATTGAGGTTGGCCATTTTCTGTTTTTACTTCAATTCCTCGCACAAAGTCTTCATAGGTATAGGCAGAATGAAATTGGATGAGTTTAAATTGTTCATGAGATTGTAAATTAGATGCTTGCTCATTTTTATCTGAAGAGACCTCGCCAAAAATAAGCTGTTTAGCAATATTTTTTGCTGTATAGGTCTTTCCAGTTCCAGGAGCACCTTGAAGGATAATTTGTTGTTTATTTTCGAGTAACTCAATATATTTTTTTAAATCATTCATATCATTAACGTTTTCTATATTTTCTTTAAATAGATAATTTAATATACATCCGGGAATAGTTTGTGACTTAAATAGTGTCTCCAAAGGCGGCCATATAGTTTCTGGTTCAGTAATCTTTAAGTCCGAAGATTTAATATACTCATTTTTAGTAGCATCATAGCTAAGCCAAGCAACATCTACATAGTGTGAATAGAAACAACGGTTATTTTGTTCATCTTCTCCTGCAAAATGAATATTTTTTTTATATCGGTAGGAAGATAGCGCAACACCAATACCCCATAATCCATGATTATTGTTTGTAGTGCAAATTATATCGCCATATTTGATATCTTTTATATTTTTAAATGCTTGAATTGCTGGTGATTTTTCCGGATAAGAATTTTTTATTTCTTCAGCTGTAGAATTAGAATAATCTTCATCTTTCCAACCAATAGCCATAATCTCATTGTTCAAAAAACTATTCCATGCTTTTTTTTTGAATTTAGGACAATGAGTCGGAGAAATAAAATAACAAGCGCTATTAGCATTTAAATCAGAAAGGTCAATATTATTTGGTACAAAGAATTTTGTTTTCTCTATTTCTTTTTGCATAAATGGGCTAATAAATTTTTGAAATTGATTAATTAAAAATTCATTATCCTCTATTTTTGAATAAAGTAATCGTTTTGATAAAATTTTATTTGTCTGCCTGCCATCTTTATTCTTATTATTTTTATGGATTTCAATGGAATTGTTTTTATAACCTACGAAACGGCTTGGTCCAAAAAATAGTCTGTTGCCAATTTTTTCAACAGCAAACCATTCCCCCCTACTATAAAGTTTTAAAACGTCAGTTTTGTTATTGCCACTAATCAAACTGTGATAAAGGGTTAGAAAATTTTTGATAACATCACTTCTTTTTTCTACGAATTCTTCTTGCATAGCATCTGGTCTTCAACAGTTAGGAAACAATATCGAAATTTATATAATCTTATATATGATTATATAAGAATAAGATTGTTTATAAGCAAAGGCAATATTTTTGTGTAGTTAATATAATTTTGTATCTTGAGAGGATTTAGACTTCATTTATGGGATGTAAATTATTAGTAAATTGTAGATAGGCTATACTAATTCATACCAGTTTTATAACGTTATTCTTATGATAAATTAAAAATAAAAAATTGGTTTGTCTTGAACAATAATTTATTTGCATTGTTAACCACGGTATTAAAAATGAGACTGTATTTATTTTTTTATTCTAAATAAAGAAAAATATAAATAAAAAAACATGATAGAGAGTATACCAAAACTAATACCTCATAATTTTAGATAGGTAGAAATATTCTCTAAAGAAGACCTATTTATTTCTAATAACCTTAAAGAATATGTCATCCCTATAATAATTCCTTCATTTTGAAAAAGTCTTAACAAACTTCCAATGGTGGATTGTTTATCTTTTTTTGAACCATTGCTATCTGAATTAATGAACTTTGAAACAGTCCTCCACCTAAACCATAGCTCATAGTAGCTATAACATAATTAAAGACTGAAATATTAAAACTTATAAATAAAAGTAAGGCGAAAGCAAATAGCATAAACGGTAAAGCATAAATTAGTATTATTTTATTACCACTTGAATTTATGATTTTTTGGGCAAAGACATTTAACTGTTTCTTATTTATTATTTAAGGGTTGTTCTTCCTAATCATATAACTAAAAATTACTGATAGTAAATGTATCTTACTGGTGCTTAATGAATAACAAAATAGGCTTTAAGCCTTGTATTTGTTAGTTTTGATGTGTTTTAAAGGATTTAAAAGAATATTAATGAATATTGAATTGGTGGAGCTGGCGGGAGTTGAACCCGCGTCCGAAATCTCTACATCCTTGGTACTACATGCGTAGTTTGTCTTTAAATTTCGCTTACCCGCTGCGGACAAACACGCCACTGATAAACTAGCTTGATTAAATTTAATGCTTCCGCCCCAAGCAAGGCTTCCACACGATCTCGTTTAGGTTTGACTCCTCTTGATCCCCGTCCTACGAGCGGAGGCTAGGGAGAGAAGGCTCTATACAGGTTATTAAGCTGCTAGTGCGTAGTTTTCGTCGTTTGCGACTATTTTTTTGCGGTTTATTTACGAGGCCTACCGCACCTCGGCATGCACCTTGGGTTTCGCAAATCCCGTCGAATCCAGAATCAGCCCCAATTGTGATTGGTGTTTATAGACAATATTGGGGCATTATAGGTGAATTCAAGCAGTAATACAAGTTAACCGACTTCAGGATTTACCCAATTTTCAGTTGGTTGTTCTGGTTTTAACGCAGCAATAATGTTATCAACAGCGCATTTGGCCATGGCATACCGAGTTTCAGTGGTTGCAGAACCTACATGTGGTGATAATAAAACATTATCAAGTTTTAATAATGGCGAATCTTTGGCTAATGGTTCAACTTCAAAAACGTCTAAGCCAGCAGCCTTAATTGTTTTATTTTTTAATGCTTCATAGAGCGCTTGTTCATCAATTATCGCACCTCTAGCGCCATTGATAAGGATAGCTGATGATTTCATTAACGCTAATTTTTGTTTAGTAATAAGCCGTTTTGTTTGATCGGTTAGCGGTAAAATGATAACAACAAAGTCAGCTTGTTTTAGGACATCATCTAGTTCAAGACGTTTAGCATGATAGGCTTGTTCAACATGGGCATTGGCTGAACGATTATAATATATGATGTTCATATCAAAACCACAATGTGCTCGTTTAGCTATGGCTTGACCAATACGGCCCATGCCTAAAATACCAATGGTTTTACCATAAATATCTGTACCAAAGTATTCAGGTGTGATGCTTTTATTCCAACCACCATTATGAATAAGATTAGATAATTCAACGGTTCGGCGAGCGGTAGCCATGAGCAGGGTAAAAATGAGATCAGCGGTACTTTCAGTGAGAACTTTCGGAGTATTCATTAATCGGACGCCATGTTTTTTCAAAGCAAGCAAATCATAATTATCAAAACCGACTGAAATTGTCGCCGCAGCTTTTAATTTAGGGGTGTGTTGCAAAAAATCATCATCAATTCGAGTTGGAATATTAGATCCAATCATACCGTCAGCATTGGCTAATGTTTGGATAAATCCACTAATATCGGTTTTAGGATCACCTTGAAATAGTGTTAGATTGAAAGCTTGCGCTAGTCTTTCTTGCTGATCAGCTGGAATTTTACTAAATAAAACAACATTCTTTTTCATAAATACTCCTATATAGCTATATAGACTATTTTTAGCGCAGTATAGCGTTAGATTATTTAAATTTGCAATAAAATTAAGTTTTAAGCAAATTAGTTTTTATGTGCTGAAAAATGAAAAATATTTATATTTTTTTAAATATTTTTCAAAATAATTATTTATATAAATCAATATAATAGAATGTTTTTAGAAAAATATTAAATTTTTTTGAAATTAATTGGAACTTTTTGTGATTTAGTCTGTCTATATATTCAGATTACGTTAATTCATTTTTTTGCCCTCCACTCATTTTTGAGTGGATTTTTTTTGCCTACAATTTTTATTAGTGCTAACTAGTCCTGCTATAGAATTATATAATCTACATAAATAATCGATATATTAAAATATATTGAACAATTATTAACAGCAAGTTAATATTTAGCGATTTTCATTATTCTAATAAATAGTGTTATTTTTATTATTATCAAGCCTTTTATCTATTCTCAATTTATTTGGTATATTTAGTCTGGTAACTAAGTAATAAGGTAATGGATGGTGCTTAAATACTAATAAGTGAGCAGAGAGAATTTTTATGTTATTTTCATCAAGGACAAAAGGCCACCTAATCGCACTGATGACAGTGTTTATTTGGGGAATCACTTATATTGCCACCAAAGTTTTACTGACAGATTTTAAACCGATTGAAATTCTCTTTTTTCGATTTACCTTAGGTTATGCCACGCTTTGGTTATTAGCCCCTCGCTTTTTCGCCTGGCAGGGGATTAAACAAGAGTTGATGTTCCTTGGCGCTGGATTTTGTGGTGTCACTTGTTATTTTCTCTGTGAAAATATTGCGTTAACCTATACCACAGCATCAAATGTTGGTGTGATCACCACACTAGCTCCAGTCTTTACTGCTATATTGGCCATCTTCTTTCTCAAGGCCGAAAAACCAGCGAAAGTGTTTTATATTGGCTGTCTATTCGGCATGATAGGTATAGCCTTAATTAGTTTCAATGGTCAGTTTGTATTATCGGTTAATCCACTTGGTGATTTACTGGCGGTGTTTGCTTGCCTATTTTGGGCGTGTTATTCAATTTTAACTAAAAAAAGTAGTAACTATGGTTACAATATTATTTTGCTGACGCGAAGATTCTTTTTTTACGGTCTAATGTTTATGCTACCCGCACTGTATTTATTTGGTTTTGAATGGAATTTTTCTCGATTTGAGCAACCAATAAACTTAATGAATATCTTATTTTTAGGCGTCGGAGCTTCAGCTATCTGCTTTGCTTCTTGGAACTATGCTGTAAAATTAGTGGGGGCGGTTAAAATTAGCATCTATATCTATTTAGTGCCAATTTTGACAATTATTAATGCAGTATTAATTTTAGATGAACCTTTTACATGGATTGCGGCAATAGGTACCTTATTTACTCTTGGTGGCGTATTCTTATCAGAAGGGAAAATCAAACTTAAAAAGCATTAATATTTTTATAATTTTTTATTAATGCTTTTATTTTAAAAATAATACCTAAAGTGCCACATTTATTGCATACGTTTGTCGATAGCTTGCATAATAATTTGCCCTAAGTGCGGATAATTTTCATCAAAATGATGGCCACCCGGTAGTTGAAATGCTTCGCCTTTCATCTCTGGTTGTAGGCAACCGCTATCGTCTTTCTCTTCTGCACCATAGATACAGAATAATTTCTTTTCCGGAATCTGCGCAACCTCTGGTGCTGTTTTCATTTCATCACCTGATTGCCCCAGCCAACCACTAACTTCTATTTCAAAATTAGCATCTTTAGAAAAAGCAATCATGATCAATGCTTGAACGCTTTGTTGATCTACTTTAGATAAACGATTATATAGTGCTGGTAAGATGTCACCACCAAAAGAATAACCTGCTAGTACAAATTTATTCACTCCCCATTTATCACGGTATTCTTGCATTAAATAGGTCAGATCTTTAGCACTACGTTCAACCGAGCGATGTTGCCAAAAAAGTTTAAGCGCATCGACACCAACCACCGAATAACCATGTGAAGCCATATATTCTGCTGAAACTTTATCTAAATCTCGCCAGCCACCATCACCTGAATAATAAAAGGTAACACTATTCGGATGTTGTGGATTACCTTTAGCTGGCAATTCAATCACAGGTAATGGTTCATGTTCACCAAATAAAATAGAGGATAAATGTAAACTTAACAGTTCGGTGGGTGACGCTTGATATTCACCAATTGACGTGGTTACTTTAATCTGTTTTTGTTGGCGAGGGAAAATTGCAACTTGTTCATCAGGAGGATTGTTCCAAATAACCTGCCATGTTCCATGGCTGGCCTGTGCTGG
Source organism: Gilliamella sp. N-G2 (assembly GCF_002142215.1). Lineage (GTDB taxonomy): Bacteria > Pseudomonadota > Gammaproteobacteria > Enterobacterales > Orbaceae > Gilliamella. The sequence goes on along the minus strand of NZ_NAST01000010.1, from coordinate 28,757 downwards.
TAAAGGTGTGTCGCAATCTTTATGATCTAAAGTAAACTCAATGGATAAAGCTTTAGCATAATCATCTTGTTGTTTGCTTAACCAACGATAAGCGAAAGCCGCACCTTCTTGCATGCCGGCAACAATAAATTTATCCTCATTTAAGATTTTCTGCGCTTGTTCAAAGCGTGTTTGTTGTTCGGCACAACTTCCTTGTGGTTGTAATTCAAATTGCACCAATTTAGCACCCATTGATTCAGATAAGGTTAATAATTGATTAGCGGTAAAGTGATTATCTCGTGTCGCAACAATTATTGCTGAAGCTTCTGCTGACTGTTTGGGGCTAGCAGATAAAATAGTAAAGTTTTGATTAATTGTAACAGTTTTAACCGAAGCTGTTCGTTGGTTTTTATAGCTGTACCAACCTATAACAATACAAAATGTAATGAATACTAAAATAATGAATAATAAAACATAAAGTATGATTTTTTTCATTTGATTAGTTCTTCTGGTTAGTTAATGTTGTTTTGCCACCTGAAATTAACATAGTGGTATCAATTAAAGCAACCAAGGGGTCAAGTCCGGCAGGAACCGCCATATAACGAGGTTGCCAATGCGTTGCAAATTTTTCTTTAAAACGACGTAGGCCTTGGAAGTTATAAAAACGGCCGCCTCGGCGAAAGACTAATGCACCTAAGCGTTGGATCATTGGTGCACCACGTCTTCTTTGCATGCCGGCAAGTGGCACCATTCCCAAACTAAAATACTGATAACCTTTTTCTTGATAATGTAAAATTAAACCAACCATTAAAAACTCCATGGTCGATTTTGGAATATCTTGTAAAACTCGCATTAGATCAATACTAGCACTATAGTTTTGTTTGGTTTCTAATAAATTCACAAAAGCAATAATTCGCCCTTGATATTCAATTGCGGCAATAGTGAAATTATCTAAATAGGATTTAGAAAAAGCCCCTAATGAGAATTTTTTCTCCTTGGTGTGTTTGTTTTTTAACCATGCATCAGAGACTGATTTCAATTCATCAATTGGTGCTGTACCCGGTGGATAAAATCTTAAACTAAGCCCATCCCGTTGCCCACGATTCCAAGTATATCGAAGATCTTTATATCCCTTAGAAGTTAAATCAAACTCTTTTAAATTAACTAAGGCTTCTTCACCAAGTTTGACAATTCGAAGACCGATATCCATATAGAATGGTAAATTGTTTGCTTTAACTTGGTAAAAAACTGGACGTAAATGGTGTTGATCACAAAGATCCCTAAATGCCCAGATTAAATCAGCCCGAGCAGCGCTATCATTGCCAATAGGATCATATAGCGCAACCATGCTTCTTCCTCGTCTTGCATACATAATGAAAGCAGTATGTGATTGATTGAAGAGCAGTGACTTATCACCACTCATCGCTAATCCGCCTTCAGGTTGTTTTGAGTTAAGCATGATTTGATAGGCTTCACTTAATTCCTCTTCAGTCGGAATCGTTAAGATAGGTAATGCTGGTTTAAATGACCAAAATAACATTACGCCACTCAATAAGATAAAACTACCTAATGCTGCGCGTAATGCTCGGGGAACTCGGCTATCTAACTCAAATTGCCACCATAAATCATGGCTATAAGGAATATCTTGATAAATAAATAAGATTAGCCAAACAAATAAGGCAATTAAACCAAAACTGACTACAAAGGATTTTAGTGAGAAAGGTAAAATACTTAATCGGCTTTTACGATAAAAAGCATGTCTAAAATTGATTAATAGTATGGCTATTACTAATAATGTCGCTGCTTCGATCCAGTGTAAACCTCTTAGCAACGAGCAGATACTGCCTAATATCAACAAAATAACCGATACTCCCCATGCCGAATAAAGTCTGCGACGTAATCCTACCGCCATTAGTAGGCATAAAACTCCGATTAAACTAGCGGTTAAATGAGCAAAATTGACAATTTTTTTCGGAAAAAAAGTGCTGACAAAATCATGATTAAAGCCAGGTGTAACACTTGAAAACATCATGACTACTCCGGCAAAAAATACCGTGGTTGCCATAATCGTTGCCGCAATACCGGTATCGGTTTCCTTAACTTGTGGCGCGGTTAACAAGTGTTTTCCTTCGTTAATTAGCAGTAAAATTCCAGCAGGAATCAATGGTAATATGATATAAATTAAACGGTAAATGACTAAAGCAACCGTTAATGATGCAGTATCAATTTGTGATGAAAATGCCGCTAATATAACCGCTTCAAATATGCCAACTCCACCAGGGACATGACTAAGTACCCCAGCTACTAATGCCAAGATATAAATCATAATAAAGGTAATAAAGTTTGGTTGATTCGGGAGTAAAAAATAGAGAATAGCACCGGCTAAAATGGCATCGATTAAGGTAATTAAAAATTGTCCACAGGCTAATTGCCAGTTGGGTAGACGGATCTTCCAATGGAAAATTTGAAATAACCGAGTATATTTATTGGGTTTTTCTACTAATCGGTGTGTATGTAAAAATAACAAAACACCAACATAAATGAACAATACTGCACTAGCGATTATCTCGATAGTGATTACCGAGATATGTAGCGCTAGCATGGTATTTTGTATATGTATTAATGCAGCAATTGTGGCGATTAAGGGTAATGTAAGGCCTAACGAAAGGCTAACAAAAATCGACATGCGAGCAACATCTATGGTGGTTAATCCATATTTAAAATAGAGCCGACAACGAATTGCACCACCGGATAGGGCGGATAACCCGACAGCATTACCAATGGCGGAGGCACAAATTGCACCAGTAGCTATTGTCGATAGTTTTAAATCAACGCCTGCATATCGTGCAGCTGACCACTCATAACCCATCAACATAATATAACTTGCTATCGCCGATAAACATGCTAGTAAAATTGCATGGTAAGGTAGTTTATGCAGAGCTGATTGTAAATCGCTTAGATTAATTGATTGTAATAAATGCCAACACACTATCAGTGCGATACAAAAAATAGTGAGTCCAAATAGTAGAGCGATAAATTGACGATATCGAGTGAAACATTCTATAAGTTGCCAAGGCAAAACTTTGCGTGCTGATATTTTCACTTAATCAACTCCAGTTATTTGCATTGATAATAAATTGTGATTAGAGCATTCTACCTTTCGGAATTAGTGAAAACAATCGAAAGAAATTAAAAAAAATATAAAAAAAACATTAAATGCAAGGAATTTTTTGGTAAATTAGCGCAAATAATCATCAATAAAGATGTTAAATATGATTTTTAACTTATTTTAAATTGATTTTATTGGTTTTATGCAAGAATAAATATCTAGCTGATAAAGTGCTAATTAAAACCATCAATAGCGATTAGATTTTAACTGCGGTAATATACATAATATTTCGATAAAATATAATCTATCATTACCATTTTTAATTAAGCCTAATAAAATGACCAACCGAATAACTGCCCAACAACAACTAATTCTTAATTCGATTAAACTATTTGTTCAACAAAAGCTTTCACATGATTTTTCCGGCCATGATATGGCGCATATTGAACGAGTTGTAAAATTAGCCGAAAAAATCCTTAATGATCAGCTACAAGCAAATGCATTTATTGTATTGATGAGCGCTTACTTACATGATGTCATTGATGAGAAAGTGGTTGAGAATGTTGATAAAGCAATAATTGAATTGCGTGATTATCTGCAATTATTAAAGGTAACCACTAACGAGATTAATGCTATTTTTGCTATTATCGAAAATATGTCTTATCGGAAAAATCTTTCACAAAAAAACGAGTTATCTTTGGAAGGACAAATAGTTCAAGATGCTGATCGTCTTGATGCTATTGGCGCAATAGGTATTGGCCGTACTTTTTATTATGGTGGTAATAAGCATAATATTATGCACGATCCAAACATTCCACCTAGAATGCAACTTAATGAAGACAATTACAAACAGCCAAATACAGTAATTAATCACTTCTATGAAAAGTTATTTTTACTTAAAGATATGATGAATACTGACACAGCTAAACAGATTGCTGAACAACGGCATAAAATTTTAGTTGAATTTGTTAGTCAATTTGAGCAAGAGTGGCTGAGTAACGATTAAGTTTTATCAAAACTAAATCCTGACGTTTAATCAGGATTTAGCTAGCAGATTTTAAAGTATCTATGATGCATCGCTTCTATTTAAAAGGGAATTGGTGCACCAACCAAAGAGAGAACGATTGGTAGTGTAATTAAACTCAATAAAGTACTGACTAAAGTAGCACTTGATACCAGTGCTGGGTTAGTATCAAATTGAACTGACATTAGTGTGGTATTGGCAGCACTTGGCATTGCTGCTAGAACAATAAGGATTTGTTTTGCCATTGGAGTAATAGGCATAAAATAGACCATTGCATAAGCGACCAGCGGTGATATAACCATCCTCGTTACTAAAGCAAAAGAAAGTTTTGGATAATCAAGTTGTTTAATTTTGATTTTGGCCAATTGCATGCCCAAAATAATCATAATTATCACAATGGAAGAATCACCGATCATACTAATCGAAGTCATAATCGATTTTGATAATGGTATTTGACACAGTTGGAAAAGAATACCAGCAAAGGCACCATAGGCAACCGGCATTCTAATTACTTTGTTAATGACATCTTTTTGACTGACAATATCACTATGTGTGCTACCTTTGGCTGCATAATAGATGCCAACAGTGCTCATAACAAATTGTTGTAACACCATCATTATGACACCTAGATCAAAACCGATCGTGCCAAAAAAAACCAATAATACAGGTGTACCATAATTACCATTGTTCATAAAACACGAACTCAAAATCATTGCACAGCGTTGTTTGACAGAATATTTCATTATCATTGACCAGACGCTGACAATAACTACTAAGGAAAAACAGAGACCAATGAGATAAGCAATATAGATTAAATAATCGCTGGTTAAGGTATGCGTATAAAATGTTTTAAATGCCAAAAAGGGCGATAACACATATAGCGACATTTTTGAAAGATTAGCGACATCAAAATTAAGAATCTTTTGACCAATAAATCCAACAATAAAAATACAAAAAATAGGAAACAAAATAAGGAAAAATTGCATAATTTTAACTTTAACTTTTTGGTTGATTAATTTATTGAATCAATAGCCTTAACTATCGACTCGGTTAGTTTTTGACAGGTGTTATCATCAAGGGCTTTATTGTGTTTATCGGTTAGAATAAACAGATCTTCAATATGTTCGCCAATTGTAGCTATTTTAGCACTGCTTAGCGATAAGTCTAATTTTGCAAACACTTCGCCAACGCAAGCAAGTAAACCCGGTTTATCAAGGGCAATGAGTTCCATATAAGTTTGATTTTCGTTAAATGACGAAATAAAGTTGACTTGTGTTGGTACAGAAAACGAACGTAGTCGCTGTTTAGCGGGTTTTATTGTTACACCTTTGTAGATAGATTGATGTAGTACTTTATTCAGTGCATGGATAATATCTTGATGTCGATTTTCTGGCACAATTTGCCCATTAGGTTCAAGCACAATAAAGGTATCTAATGCGAATCCATTTTTATTAGTAATAATCAATGCATCATGAATACTCAAATTTAACATACTTAACGCATTACATGCTGCAGCAAATAAAAAAGGCCTATCAGATGAGTAGATGATGATTTCAGTACCACCATGATATGGATTGGGATTAATCGAAACTAATGTTTGACTCAAATCATGATTTAATAATAGTTGAGCGTGCCAAACGATCTGTTCAGCGCTATAGCGCAAAAAGTAATCGACACGATAATCTTGCCAAAGTTTTTTTATCATTTGCTCGTCGTAATTCTGTGCCAGCAATTCAGTTAGTGCTTGCTGTTTATGTTGACGAGCAACACTTCGTTGTTCTGGTATTTGATGAATACCAGAATCAAATGATCGTTTAGCGGTTAAGTAGAGCTCACGCATTAAGCTCTGTTTCCAACTATTCCATAAGGTTTCATTAGTGGCACAAACATCGGCAACAGTTAAACAGAGTAAATAATGTAAACGGCGTTTGCTTTTTACTAATTGAATAAATTCGCGAATAACATCGGGATCTTGGAGATCTCGACTTTGCGCAGTTACCGACATCAATAAATGATAACGAACTAACCAAACAATCAAATCGGTATCTTTCGCATCGAGTTCATGTAATTGACAGAAAGATTCGACTAATTTAGCGCCTATTTCCGAGTGATCACCATCTCGACCTTTGCCAATATCATGGAATAATCCCGTTATTACCAGTAATTCAGGTTTAGATAGCTTGGCAAATACTGTTGAACTATTAGGATGTTTTTCTTTACCCACTTCGGTTTTTAAACGGTCGAGTTCTAGCAATAAGCGAATAGTATGTTCGTCGACCGTATAAGCATGAAACAGATCAAATTGCATCATGCCTGAGATTTGTTGCCAACCAGGTATATATACCGCCAAAATACCATATCGATGCATTGGCAAAATGGCTTTTTTAATTGCATCTGGATGTTTGATTATTTTCATAAACAATGTTCTTGCTTCTGGTATTTCACTAAGTAAATAAGTGAGTTTTCGCCTTGCAGAACGAAGTTGCCTGATCGTATTCGAATATAATCCTGTAACTTGCGGATTAAGCAAAATTGTATAAAACAGATTAAGGATCATAAGAGGATTATCATTAAACACGCTGTTGTGTTTAACATCAATTAGGTTGTCCCTAACTTGAAAATGTTGATCAATATCATAGGTGTTTTGTGATGAATAACGTTTTAATAATGACTCATCAAATAGTTGTAAAAGCATTTGGTTGAGTTCGGTAATATTATGCGCAACACGATAATAATCATGCATCATATTTTCAACCGGTGTATTACCTTCACCACTATAGCCTAACATTTTAGCGATACTTAGTTGACGATCGAATAACAAACGATTGTCATAGCGGTTGATAACGCAGTGAAGCGCAAAGCGCATGCGCCATAAAAATTTACGACAAGTCTTAAATTCGGCCACTTCTTCTGGCGTTAAATAGTCAAACTGGGCAATTTTTTTTAAAAACTCTCCACCAAAATGTCGGATTGCAACCCATTGGATGATTTGCATATCACGTAAACCACCTGGACTATTTTTTAGATCTGGCTCTAAATTATAGGTAGTGCTGTGATATTGTTGGTGTCTTTCTTGTTGCTCCTGCATTTTGGCTTGATAAAAAGCTGGAGAAGGCCAGATTTTATCGCTAAAAATTTCACTGCGGAGCTTATTAAGTAATGACTCACTTCCGGCAATTAATCTTGATTCAATTAAGTTTGTCATGATAGTGATATCATTTTTAGCTTCTTGCAAGCAGGTTTTTAACGTTCTAACGCTGTGGCCAATATCAAAATGCAGATCCCAAAGTAGACGGACTAAATCACCAATTTGTTTTTCCAGTTCTTTGGTTAGTGAGTTATCACTTAGTATCAAAATATCAATATCGGATAATGGATGAAGTTCTGTTCGACCATAACCACCAACTGCAATCAGAGCAATGCGATTTTTTTTAAACAGCGATGAAACTTGTTCGGGGATTTGATAATAATGCCATAATCGTTGAAGTAGCTGATCAATAAAATGACTGCGCAGATGAACCAAGTCATCAATATCGGCGTTATTTTTAAACTGAGTCACTGACCATTGTTGAAACGCATTTAGTTGCTGTTTTAGATAGGGGACAGTTATTTGTTCATCACTAAAATCAAGCGGAGAGATAGAATAAAACAAATGCGCATCAGTCATAGTTATCATATCAAATTAGCAAAATTGAATTGTTATATCGTCCACCGATTTTAAAGCAGTGTCAAGTTTAAGTAGTTACACTTTTTCCTTAAATACTCTTGAAGATTTTAAACACTGATTATTTGATATTTCTGTAAAAATAATTAAGGAGTTTTTACCTCCTTCTGGTGTTTATTAAGAAGAAATAGTTGGCTTAATTAATCTAAAATAAATACCAAGTAAACAAATTATTCAAAATAATTATCAAAAAAAGTTCGAGAAAAGGGGGATGATGTAGAGATTGGGTTGATTTTAAATTAATCTTTTAACAAAACTAGCGTTAGTTAACATGATTTATGGTTAATTACACAACTTTATCAACAATAATATTTTTCGCGGTTAGATACTTTTCATCTTCAATTTTAATTGTCTGATCAGTGATTACCCGATGAATGGCTTCGAGTGGTGATAGTTGATATGGTTGTTTTTGACCAAATTTTGATGAATCCGTGATAATAATGTTTTCACTTGGTTTAGTTAAAATGGTATTAACTAATTCTGTACGCATTTTGTTTCGGCCGGAAAAACCAGTGGAGGGTAAAAATCCATCAATACCGATAAAAGCTTTATCAAAATGTAAATGTTTTATTGCTAGACAAGCTAACTCACCGACTACACTTTCACTATTTTTTTGATATTCGCCACCAATCAAAATTACTTTTAAATCGTTATTTTTCAATAGTTGAGCAATGTAATAACTGGATGTTATTAAAGTTATACGGCGAGTATAGGCTAAATGTCTGGCGAGTAGGGCATTGGTACTTCCACCCTCAATAAAAATGTGCTCATCATTATTGACAAGTGACGCTGCATATTCGGCTATTTTTTGTTTCAGTGGGAACTTGATTTTCATACGAGCATCGAGATTATCACTATCTACTGCAACGGCATAACCATGTTCTCGTTTTAAATAACCGTTTTGTTCCAAAAAATTAAGATCATGACGAATGGTCACAACAGAAACATTAAATTGTTCAGCTAAATCATTGACACTAACTTGATTGAGTTCATTAACTTTATAAATAATCTCTTGTTGTCGTTCATTCATTAAATACAGCATAATTACCTGTTATAAACATACTCATCTTTTATAAAATCGCCATATCCATATATCAATATCGATATAAACACGTAAGTAAAGATAGTAATGAATTACATGGCATTTGTCATTATAAAAGTGGCAAAACAAAAAAGATGCCTATCGGTTTTTGGATAGATATATAAATTCGATTTTATTTTGGGATTAATCTTATTTACTGTTTCTGTTGTTCCTACCTCAAAAAACAATTAATAATCAGTGGCAACAAACACAAAAGTCACGATATAGAAATTGTATTGTGGCATATCAATTAAAAACGATTAAAATGGCTAAAAAATAAAGGATCAATAATAAGCATTATTAATAATTTCGAGTCGAAAAGATATATTGGGAATGAGAATACAATGAGGATAGTTCAATGAATAAAAAAATATTAGTTCTAATCATGTTGTTTATCTGTCACTTTGCACAAAGTGCTGAAGTCACTTGGGATCTAAATTTTGATGACAAATATAATTTACCTTTAATCATGATGGATTTTCAAAGTGAAAAAATTACCATGACCTTGGATACCGGTTCGAAAATAGCTTTACATCTACCCATGGATTTAATTAATAAGATTCCTAATAAAACGGAAAACTCTGAAAAAATCAAAACAATTGATCTTTCTGGGGGTGTCACAGAACTTAAATCATTTATTGTCAACAAGTTAGAATTAAATTCTTTTATCTTTAATAATGTGCAAGTGGTTGAATATAAAGACTGGGGATTATTTATTTCGAGTGATCCGATGGATAATGATAATAGTGAGGATAGCAGTGCATTTAAAGCTGTTATTGGCCTTAAATTGTTTGATAATTATGTATTAACTATCAATTATCCTGAAAGTAATTTAACAATATCCGATGATACTTCAACCGACTTAAATCCAAATTGGGTTGCTATCCCCTTTGATTTAAATGATGAAGGTTTGGTCGTAACTCTGTCTGACGGTATCAAGAATTATAAAATGGTTTTAGATACCGGGGCAACGGTATCACTTATCAAAGAACAATCACTTTCACCAGAATCAATAAAAATAAGCGATCCTGAAGATAATTTTAAATCTATATCACTTGATGTGAATAATGTCGCGAATGATAGCGTTCTGCCAATAATAATTGATTCATTTCCTAATGAATTTCAATCTGACGGATTATTAGGCGCTGACTTTTTAAGTAAAAACAGAGTTAAAATTGATTTTAAAAATAAGCAAATGTGGATCCAACCGGTTGTGACAAAATAATTTTATCTTAAATTTATATTGATGATTAAACGATAAAAAAGACCTACAAGAGTAGGTCTTTAAATTTCTGAGGTTTATAAATTAGCTATTAATTAGATAACGTGTTCTGTTCTGGCGATAATATCATCCTGAGTATCAGGTGATAAGGCAGTAAAGAATGCTGAATAACCAGCAACACGGACAACTAAGTCACGATATTGATCCGGATGCGCTTTCGCTGCAAGTAATGTATCACGTGAAACAACATTATATTGAACATGCCATCCTTTATGCACTTCAAAGAATGTTCTTAACATCATCATCAGTTTTAACTTATCACGCGGATTGTCTAAAGTGGATGGGTTGAGTTTTTGGTTTAACAGCACGCCACCAAGAATTTTATCCGTTGGTAATTTACCTAATGAGTTAAATACTGCTGTTGGTCCTAAGGTATCTGTACCGGATGAAGGGCTGGCACCTTCGGCTAACGGTGTCCATGCTTTACGACCATCTGGTGTTGCCGCAGTTTGGGCACCAAATGGCACATTGGCAGAGATAGAGGAAGTACCAGCATAATAAGTACCACCAATTGGGCCACGGCCATAGCGAGGGTTGCGATAATTTTTTAACTCATCAATATAGTAGTTATATAGTTCAGCTAAAAGATAATCTACTTCATCATTATCATTACCATATTTTGGTGCACCATTGAGTAGACGTTGACGTAATTGTTCACCCGCAGAACCTGCAAAGTTTTCCGCTAATGCTTTAGCTAAATCGGACTGTTTGATGGTGTGCTCATCAAAAATCAATTTTTTAACCGCTTCAAAGCTGTTAGTGGTATTAGCCAGTCCGACTTGTAAACCGGATACCCAATCATATTTCGCGCCACCTTGTTTAAGGGTTTTACCGCGTTCGATACAATCATCGACTAATACTGAGCAGATAATGTCGTGAGCATTTTCTTCTAGGATAGTATCAATTACATACTCAATTTCGATTGATTTTCGCGTATAGTAGCGAATTTGTTTATCCCACTGTGCTTTGACTTCGTCAAAACTTTTGAAGTTATTTTTACTTAAGGCTTGTTCTTGTGGTAAATAAACCACACCACTGGTTGCATCTTTACCACCTTCTAATGTCGCTAATGTCACACGTGCAAAGTTAATAAAGCTCATTCCTGTACAGCGATAACCCCATTTACCCGGTACTGCTGTTTCAATACAACCGATTGCTGAATATTCATAAGCATCTTGGCGTTCGACACCGAGTTTAATAAATTCAGGAATAACGATTTCATCATTATTAAACGCCGGCATACCAAAGCCACAACGGATAACTTGTATGCAAACATCTAAAAAGTCATCACTCATTCCGGCATGATAACGGACACTTAAGTTAGGTTGGGTGGATTTTAAACGTCCACAAGACTCTAAAATAGCATAAGATAATGAGTTTACTGCATCAACAGGCACATCCTCGACCAGTTTTTGCCCACCAATTGTCACGTTTTGATACATTGGGCTACCGGCTGAGCTTTTAGAGTGTGAACCAGAACGGATTTTATTGACTTCTAACAGTTTCAACCAACAGCTGTGTAATAACTCAATTGCCGCTTCGCGAGTTAATGTTTTATCTTGCTCAACATCTTTTTCATACCATGAAGAGAGATATTGGTCCATGCGACCAAATGATACTGAGTGACCATTTGATTCGATTTGTAACAATAACATGACAAAATAGCATAATTGAACAGCTTGCCAGAATGTTTCTGGTGGTCTATGAGCAATAACCTCACAGTTTTTAGCAATCTGTAATAGTTCATCTTTACGCCATGAACGTTCTTCTTTAGTTGCCATTTCACGGGCTAATTGAGCATAACGTTCAATATATTTACTCATAGCTTGCATGGAGATTTCTGATGCTTTTAGGAAGTGATCTTTATGGAAATCATCAAAATCATTGGTATTAATGCGACTACGACGTTCCTTAATTTTATCAATAATACCATCAATGCCTCTTTCCAAAATAAATGGGAAGTTAACGGCAAGATGAGCATCACCAGAATTCATATTCCCTTCAGCTTTAATCATCACAGTATCGAGTAATGATTTGTGTTCATCACTGAATAGCGCATAACAGCGATCAAGTACGGTTTGACCATGCCACCACGGACAAACTCGGTATAAAACTTCCTTGTCATGTTCGGTCACTTCGAACCCTGCGCCTGGGCGATCACCTAATGCATCAATTTCTTTTTCAACCCAACCAACAGTATATTCGGGAAATATGGGTGCCGCTCTTGGTGAACTGGCTTGGTTACCAACAATTAATTCATCATGTTTTATCCAAATTGTTTTTTTATTTAGGTGATTGGCTAAAGCATAAGCACGACGTAATACCACGGGTTGAGCCAAATGTTCTTGGTAAGATTCGGTATAATGCTCTGCGCGTTCTACACAAATCGGTGGTTTAATAATATGAATCAATGCATTTTTATGTGCTTGTATCCTTGGTGTGACAGTAGTCAGGTCTAGAGTAGACATAAGGTTCTCCTTGGTTATCCTCGTAAAACAGCGGTTAACTGTTTTTGTTGGGCGTAATGGGTTGCAAAATCGATGATATTTGCGTCGTTTAGTGGCTCTTTAGGTGCATGATATGGCAGATCGAGCATTTTATATTTGTTGATACCTAATGTGTGATACGGTAAAAAATGGATCTCATCTGTCGGTATTTCGTTAGCGACAAAATCAACAATACTTTTTATCGATTTCTCATCAACATTAAATCCTTGAATTAATGGTACTCGGACAGTGATCTTTTTGTTTGTCTTTGCTAAGTGCTGAAAATTTTTTAAAATCCGTTTAGCTGAACCTTTGGTCCAAGCATAAAAAATCGATTCGTCAGTATGTTTTAAATCCGCCAAGAAAAGATCTAAATATGGCAATGACGCTTCAATATTTTTCCATGGCACATGCAAACACGTTTCAACCGCAGTGTGATAGCCTTGTTGTTTGCAAGCAGCAAGTATTTCTTGGCTTAATTTAGGTTGCATAAAAGGTTCACCACCCGACAAAGTTACGCCACCACCGGTACGTTGATAAAACGGACTATCCCTATCGATAGTTTGCATCACATCCTGTACTGATAGTGATTCACCACATACAGTTAATGCTAAGCTAGGACAAACGTTTTGTATTTTTTGATAATCAGTTTGTTCGGCTGCTTTTCGATTAATCTGAATGTGTCCATTTGATTTTTTGATTAAATTTGGGCAAGATGCAGAACAAAGATCACAATCACTAATGCAAAGCCTTTCATCAAACAGGATTTCTTGCTTAGCCGATTGGCTTTCTGGGTTTTGACACCAAAAACAGCCTAAAGAACAACCTTTCAAGAAGACAACTGTTCGTATTCCGGGTCCATCATGAGTGGAATATCGTTGTAAATTAAAAATCATACATTGCTCCCTTATCTTTGCTACATAATAATAACTTTCGAACGAAAGTATCTGTGATCTAGATCGCAAATTTGATATGAAAATTCATGTGAATTGTTATAAATAATTTTGATGAAATAAGTTTTTTAGGAAAAATCTATTTTGATCTTAATGTATGAAATCACTACTTAAGACAAGAAATAGTCGTCTCAACTTTTATAAAATTTCAAAATAGAGATGGGCGTTGTTGCTAATTAAATTTTAAACCAAAAGGAACCCATTTAGGTTCCTTTTGATAAATAATTGATGAAGGGTAGAGTGAATATTTTCTATTATTCTTGATTTGGTGTATTAAAATTACGAAGAACTTTGTATTTTATATATTGATTTGTAGCCTCAATGACTTGAATGACAGCCCCTTTATATCTAATTGTTTTTGAACTAGATAAATCATATTCAGCATTATTTGAGAATGCAGGCCTTGCTATATCATTATTAAATTCTCGGTAACTAATATTAATTTTGCTTCCAACTTTGCCATTATAAATTAATATTTGTTGGAAAGTGTCTTGACTAGTTAAACTAACTTTTTTGAAACTATAATGTTTATTGTTGTTACAAAAATCAGTTCCAGTTATAAAAGAAATACATACTTCATTATTAGCATTATCTTTTCGTACTCGAATACCAATAGGTGCAGCTGGTGTAGTATATGTTTTAACAATTGCATTACCATTGGCACTTTTCGCTGCAAAGAATAAGTGAGTTTTATCTTCCCCTAATTTAGGATAATCACCGGCATCAATGATGTAAGAATGGTTAAGTCTTGTAACTTCTGTGGTATTGGCAAAAGAAATCGCATCCATTATTTTAACCTTATCCTGACGAACTAGATCATCACCAATATAGGTTGTTGTTACAACATTGAGTTCTGGATAGCTTTTTTCAACCACCTCGGCTGTATAGTTATATTTGATATCACTAACACAACCAAACAAGACAAAAGGAATAGTAGTCACAATTATCTTTTTCATTTTATTTCCTTTCAATTTTTGAATTCTTATGAATAGTAAATTAGAGTGTAAATATATCAAGAAAAATCTAATTTGTATCCTAATAAATAAATTGATAATTTCCTGAATTTAGCGAATTTTTAACAAAAAAGGAACCCATTTAGGTTCCTTTAGCAAAAAGTTAAGGAGAGGGATTTTTTCGGGAGATAATTATAATGTGAAGTCGCTTAAATCGTCTTCACTGATTTCGGCGTCAATTTGTCCAACTAGATATGAGCTCATTTCAGCTTCTTGTGGAGCAACCTGTACGTTGTCGGAAACTAGCCAATTGTTGATCCAAGGAATTGGGTTGGATTTTACTTCAAAGGGTAATTTAAGGCCAACCGCTTGCATACGGATATTGGTAATGTATTCAACATATTGGCAAAGGATATCTTTGTTTAAGCCAATCATTGATCCACCTTCAAATAGATACTCAGCCCACTCTTTTTCTTGATTGGCTGCTTGTAGGAAGAGGTCATAGCAATCTTGTTCGCACTCTTTGGCGATTTCTGCCATTTCAGGATCGTCCTCACCGCTTCGTAGTGTGTTGATCATAAATTGGGTGCCGGTGAGATGAAGGGCTTCATCACGAGCAATCAGTTTGATTATTTTAGCATTACCTTCCATTAACTCTCGTTCTGCAAAGGCAAATGAGCAAGCAAAACTCACATAAAAACGAATAGCTTCAAGGGCATTAACACTCATTAGGCATAGGTAGAGTCGCCTTTTTAGTTCACGCAAGTCGATCGTGATTGTTCGATTATTGACAATGTGTTTACCCTCACCAAGTAGGTTGTAATAGCTGGCGTAGCTAATAAGATCATCATAGTAACCTGCAATATCACCAGCGCGTTTTTTGATCTCTTTATTCGTCACAATATCGTCAAATACCACTGAAGGATCATTAACGATGTTACGAATGATATGGGTATAAGAACGTGAATGGATAGTTTCTGAAAATGACCAAGTCTCTACCCATGTTTCTAGTTCTGGAATCGAAATTAAAGGGAGTAAAGCGACATTTGGGCTTCGACCTTGAATGGAATCAAGTAATGTTTGATATTTTAAATTACTGATAAAAATATGCTTTTCATGTTCCGGCAAGGCAGCATAGTCGATACGATCTTGGGAGACATCGACTTCTTCAGGACGCCAAAAGAAGGAAAGTTGTTTTTCAATTAACTTTTCGAACATTTCATATTTTTGCTGATCATAACGAGCAACGTTAACCGGTTGTCCAAGGAACATCGGTTCTTTCAGTTGGTCATTGTGGACGTGTGAGAAGGTGCTGTAATTCATACTCATAATTGAACTCCTAAATTTGGTGGCTTTTCATGAAATATTCAGAAAAAGTAGCTATAGTAGGGATAACTAATTGGTTATCCACTATATTTAGTTTAGTGTTAAGCCGGGCAATTAAATTTTGCATGCTCCGCCTTCACAACCATCATCACTTGATGCGGGTTGAATATCCCCTTGAATATCTTCAGCACCATCGCGGGTGTTATGGTAATAAAGGGTTTTTACACCATATTTATAGGCTGTTAGTAAGTCAGCTAATAGTTGTTTCATTGGTACTTTGTCATTCGGGAATTTGGTTGGATCATAATTGGTATTCGCCGAAATTGATTGATCAATGAACTTCTGCATAATGCCAACTAAATGCAAATAACCGGTGTTATTTGGTATTTGCCAGAGTAACTCATAGAGATCTTTTAATTTGTTATATTCAGGCACCACTTGTTTCAAGATGCCATCTTTCGATGCTTTGATACTGATATAACCGCGTGGTGGTTCAATACCGTTGGTGGCATTAGAGATTTGTGATGAGGTTTCCGATGGCATTAATGCCGATAAAGTTGAATTACGTAAACCATAGGTTTTAATTGATTCACGAAGCGATTCCCAATCGTAATGGAGCGTCTCTTTTGTGATATTATCCAGATCTCGCTTATAGGTATCGATAGGTAAGATACCTTGTGAGTAAGTGGTTTCATTAAATAGTGGACAGGCACCTTTCTCTTTAGCTAAGTTATTGGAAGCTTTTAATAGATAATATTGCATTGCCTCAAAAGTACGATGAGTAAGGTTGTTAGCACTGCCGTCAGAATATTTAACGCCATGTTTAGCTAAATAATAGGCATAGTTAATCACCCCAATGCCAAGGGTACGACGATTAAGCGAGGAATTTTTAGCTGCCGGTACAGGATAATCTTGATAATCAAGTAATGCATCAAGAGCGCGAACCGTTAAGTCAGCTAGCTCTTCAAAATCATCAAGCGATTCAATTTTTCCTAAATTGAAGGCGGATAGGGTACAAAGCGCGATTTCGCCTTTTTCGTCATTAATATTATTCAATGGTTTGGTTGGTAACGCAATTTCCATACATAAGTTGGATTGATGTACCGGCGCAACTTGTGCATTAAACGGGCTATGAGTGTTACAGTGATCGACGTTTTGTATATAAATTCGCCCAGTTGATGCGCGTTCTTGCATTAATAATGCGAAAAGTTCGACTGCTTTAACCACACGTTTGCGAATATTCACATCTTGTTCATATTGATGATAAAGTGCATCAAATTTGTCTTGGTCTGCGAAAAAGGCATCATAAAGTCCCGGTACATCAGAAGGGCTAAATAGTGTGATGTTTTCATTTTTAATTAGACGTTGGTACATTAATTTATTGATTTGTACGCCATAATCTAAATGTCGTACTCGGTTTTCTTCAACACCACGGTTATTACGTAGTACTAATAAACTTTCAACTTCTAAATGCCAGAGTGGATAAAATACTGTAGCTGCGCCACCACGAACACCACCTTGTGAACATGATTTAACTGCAGTTTGGAAATATTTATAAAATGGGATACAACCAGTATGGAAGGCTTCACCGCCACGAATTGAGCTACCTAATGCTCGTATACGACCTGCATTAACGCCAATTCCAGCTCGTTGTGAGACATATTTTACAATCGCACTAGCTGTGGCATTTATAGAATCTAAGCTGTCATCACATTCAATTAATACACACGAGCTAAACTGGCGAGTCGGTGTACGAACCCCAGCCATTATTGGTGTCGGCAATGAAATTTTAAATGTCGAAACGGCATCATAGAAACGTTTGATATAATCTAAACGGTTCTTTTTTGGATAGTTAGCAAACAAACACGCAGCAACTAAGATATATAAGAATTGAGCACTTTCATAAATTTCACCGGTTACGCGATTTTGAACCAGATACTTACCTTCAAGTTGTTTGACGGCTGCATAGGAAAAATTCATATCGCGCCAGTGGTCGATCATTTTATCCATTTGCTCAAATTCTTCTTGAGTATAATCTTCAAGAAGGTGTTTGTCATAGCGTTCGCTGGCAACAAGTTTTTTTACATGTTCATAAAGTGATGGTGGGGTAAATTGATTGTAAGCTTTTTTACGTAAATGAAAGATAGCTAAACGGGCAGCTAAATATTGATAATCAGGCGCATCTTGAGAGATAAGATCAGCTGCTGCACGGATTATAGTTTCATGAATGTCCGAAGTACGGATACCATCATAAAATTGAATATGTGAACGTAATTCAACTTGAGAAACAGATACATTATCTAATCCTTCCGCTGCCCAAGTGATTACTTTGTGGATTTTATCAAGGTTGATGGATTCTTTTTCGCCATTACGTTTGGTTACCAATATTGATTTGTTCATTTTTCATCCGTTCATCTATTTTTAATATCGCTTATAATAATTGATATTTATCAAAATATACAATATATAGTACCTATTAATTATTTTATTACTATATATAGTGTGTTTAATAAAAAGCAATTTCAAATTTATTAACGAAAATCAATGATTACAGCTATATATTAGCAAATGGCATGAATTTTATAAAAAACGATAAAAGCAGGTAGTAGCAGTAGAAAGTAATAATTGTGGATGATAAGTTTTACCTATGAATAAATAGAGTTCGAATATAAATGGCAAAGTTAATGTGTATTGACTTATTTACACAAGCTATTTTTATCTAGGTTCGCATTGTTGCAATAGTGTTTGTTATCATATAGAGCAGTAAATCACACTATCGATTAATTGTAGTATCCAAGTCTAAATTTGAAATATTGGCGTTATCTGTTAATTAGTTATATTTAAGACAATCACTCGTTTATTCTAGGTACAACAACATCTTTACCCTTATTAAAATCCTTATTCCCAAAGAAGAACTAGTGCTCTTAGATAAGTTGAACTCTTAAAAAGAACAAAGCCAATTTATAAAAATTGGCTTGTTATTTTATATTGATAATTTACTATCAAATCGATTTTATTGACAAATATTAAATAACTCGATCCACCTATTAGGCGAAGTATTCGTATGAAATAAATCAAAATATTTTTGTTCTATTATTTTCATATTTTCCAAAGAATTAAGTAGATTTTCAGTTATTGTTAATTACTTATTGTCCTACAAAGTGGTTATTTAGAATCAACGTATTGCAGTGCATAAGCCATTTTTTAAACCACTTTCAGCGACACAGTGATAAACGGCTTGATAAGTATGCAAATCACAATATTTTTGTTTATCAGGATCATATAGCCAAATTCTTTTATATCTAACATCTTGTTTATCATTAGCCGCCCAAGAATTTGGGTATGCTTTTTGACTAGGGTCTCCCCATTCACTGAAAAGCGTACCTATCTCTCGAGTATATTTAGCTTTAGTTGCCTGTAAGCTGGAATTAACCACTTCATTAGTATAACTTATACGATACTTTCCACCGCCAGCTAGTGCGTTACAGCTTTCATCCACTTTGGGTCCCGTTGTAATAGAAGCTCCGGGTTCACCAATTTTATTTTCATCCCAACCGGTAAACCATTTAACGAGGGTAAATGAATATTGAATAGAGGTATTTCTTTTGGGATTTTTTCCTTCAACAATAACCGTATATCCATCACCAGATCCCATTATATATTGCCAAGCTTTTGCTGGATCTTTAGCATCTGGCATATCAAATGATACCGTAACAGCTTGAGTTTTGTCGTCTTTGTTAACTTGTACTAATTCACCACCTTGTTTAATTGACCATTCATAATCTTTGGCAATTTGTTCATTAGTCAAAATTAATTGAAATTGCGCACCATAAAAACCAGTAGAAGGAAAGTTTTTACTAGGATCATTTCTCGATTGTGGTAAAAAGCCATTATCACTATCCCATTGTGATTGTGCATTTACGCCAGATTCTTTTGGTTTTAGTTCTGGTTTTGCATAACAAATTCCAACATCATCCATAATGGTATAAGTTTTAGATGGTTTTTTTGTTATATCATCATTAGGGTATTGATAATAGTTAGGGGTGCCGTATTTAGAAAATAGCGTTATAAAATCAGATGATAATTTTATTTTGAATGGTGCGTAAATATTTTTTTTACCTAAATTACAGAACGTGTCTGTATCGTTTGGTTGAAACTCAACTTGTTTTCCATTTGAATCGGTAAAATACCAAGTCATTTTAATTTCTGGACTTTCAGTAAGAAATAATAATTCATCACCATCAGCATCTAAATATTCTTGCTCATTTGGTTGTTTTAATGGTGCTATTTGAATTTTATTTTTAAATGGGTAATTGCTAGTAATTGGTAATTTATTAACTTCTTCACCATAATAATTTTGGTTGTAAATTTTTAAACCAAATAAGTTCAAATTATCGATAGTTAATTCTAATGGTAATGATAAATGTGGTGGTGTCCCTTCAATTACTTTAGCTGTTGTTTGCGATAGACTTGCGAAGGTCTGTTGAGTATATATAAATAATAATAAATAAAACCAATGTATTAAATATGTATTGTTCGAAAATTTGTTCACTTTATATTCTCTATATTTAATTTTTATCTTTATCTTTGATTATTCTAATTATTTATTATGAAAAAACGGTTAAATATATGTTGTATCGTTAATCATTATAACGTAATTGATAGTTTATAGTGAATGGTTTATTTAAAACGATTGTTAATTCATTATAAAAATTAACTTAATGTTAAATAACTTGTTGTTAATTAGGGAATTTAAGAATTTGATTTATATCAATTTATGCATAAACTTTTTTATAATGATTATTAAATTAATAGCTAATAACTATTAATTTAATTTAACTAGAAGATAACTATAGTTATTCTCATCTATTATTTAAATTTAATAAACTGACTTAATTATTTAAGATTTATAGCGTTGGATAAGGCTGGTTTTATTTTGATCTTCTAACCACGCTAATTTTTCAGCGTAATTTTTTTCAGCCCCTCGTTGGCTGGGATAATAGTATTTAGTTGCCGCTATTTCTGGTGGGAAATAGTTTTCACCAGCGGCAAAGGCATTAGGTTCATCATGGGCATAACGATATTGAGCACCGTAACCTAAATTCTTCATTAATTGGGTTGGTGCATTGCGTAGATGTTCTGGTACATCATAATCTGGCTGAGATGTGGCATCTTTCATTGCTTGATTAAATGCAAGATAAACAGCATTACTTTTCGGTGCACAAGCAAGATAAACGATTGCTTGGGCGATAGCTCGTTCGCCTTCAGCTGGCCCCACTCGGGTAAAACAGTCCCAAGCAGCTAGTGCTACTTGCATTGCTCTTGGATCGGCATTTCCAACATCTTCTGAAGCTATTGCTAATAATCGACGGGCAACATAAAGTGGATCCCCACCAGCCGAAATGATTCTGGCATACCAATAAAGTGCAGCATCAGGTGCAGAGCCTCTAATTGATTTATGTACAGCTGAGATTAGATCATAAAAACGATCGCCTTGATTATCAAATCTTGCACTACGCTCGCCAATGACTTCTTTTAGTAATTCTGGTGTAAGGGCTTGACCATCGGACATATCGACCAATAATTCAAGTGTATTTAATGCCCTCCTTGCATCACCACCAACAAACTCGGCAATCTGTTGTTTAGTTTGTTCAGGTAATGTGATATTTAAGTTACCATAACCCCGATCAGTATCATACATAGCTTGTTGTAAAATTTGCTCAATATCATTATTGGTCAGTGATTTTAGTAAATATACTCTCGCGCGAGACAAAAGTGCTGAATTTAATTCAAATGATGGGTTTTCAGTTGTTGCTCCGATAAAAGTTACCGTACCATTTTCGACATAAGGTAGAAATGCATCTTGTTGACTTTTATTAAAACGATGGACTTCATCAACAAACAAGATGGTTCTAACACCAGATTGCTGATTTATTTTTGCCCTTTCTATTGCCTCTCGAATATCTTTTATGCCAGAAGTAACCGCTGAAATACGTTCAACTTTAGCGTTGGCATGATGGGCAATAATTTCTGCTAAGGTGGTTTTACCTGTACCAGGCGGTCCCCACAAAATCATTGAATGCAGATGACCCGCCTCAATGGCTTTAGGTAGAGGTTTATCTTTACCCAGTAGCTGGCTCTGACCAATGTATTCCGATAAATTGCGTGGACGCATCCTTGCAGCTAAAGGTTTAAATTCATCTGTACCAAATTCAAAAGAGAGACTAGGCATGGTGCACTATATACCCGTAATTACAAAATATGGTTATTATATACCGCTTCACTAATAATAGTGAAAAAGAAAAGAAAATATCTTCCACAGCTAACAGAAAAACGGTAATATTTTGAACTAAATTAGTTATTAAAATAAATGATTGTTGAATATATTTTATTACACAAAATACATAAGGATTGGTAATGAAGAAGTTTTTAATGTTAATTGGGTTACTTACGAGTCTTTTTGCATGGGCAGGCGATAAAGAGGTGTTACAAGAACGATTAGCTAAAATTGATGGATTTTACGCCCGTTTTTCACAAGATGTGAAAACTGCTGATAAGCAACCAGTTCAACAAGGAAAAGGTGATTTATGGGTGACAAGACCCTATTATTTTAATTGGACAATGACTGAACCTGATGAAACTTCGATTATTTCTGATGGAACTAATATGTGGGTCTACACTCCAGCCGTTGAGCAAGTAAGTGTAATGAGTTTGAAAAAAGCGGTAGATAATCGTTTAATGTTGCTAATTACTGATAGCCATAATCCAATTTGGAATGCCTATAATGTTACACGTAAACAAGATTCTTTTACCTTAAAACCGACTGATGGTTCTAATCAAGATTTTGTTATTTCGGTTTTACCAACCGGCATGATTTCGAATTTTACGATTATTGAAGAAGATGGTCAGCATAGCTTCTATGATTTATCTCGTCAAACTTTAGGCAAAGTGGCGATTGAAAAATTTAAATTTACTCCACCAGTTGGGGTGACTGTTGATGATCAGCGTTGATTGTATATAAAAATGATTTTGGAGATATACAGTTAGTTACATCTCCAATTTAATTCATTTTTTTGTGTTTTTGCTTTTTTGAGGCGTTATTAATAAAGTTAATAATGAGTGTAATGAAGTTGAATGTTTTTCGATAATAATATCAGATAAATTATTGTCATTATGTGAATGAGCATTTTTTATCTGAACTTTATTATATTCATTTAACTCACCAGCTGTAATCATTAAGTATTTTTTTAATGTTGTTTCCAGTTTACCTTCTTTAAAATTAATCTGCTTAGCATTAAAATCGAAAGATTTAGGTTTAAAAAATAACAAGGATTCACTATTGCCTAAGCTATCAAGAAAAATGAACTGCTTACTTTCTAGCTTGTCAGAATAATTTTCAATCATTCTAATCCCGTATTGATTTGAGCAACCTCCATCAAATAATACAAAAGCAACTTTCTTTTTTTGATATTTATCCATTTTATTAATGGTATTTAACATAACCAAAATACTTGAAGTATTACAAACAAAATTCTTTTTATTAGAAATACCTTTTTTAAATTTCAAAATAATATAGAAGGCTGATAGGGTAACGATAGCAGATAATACACCAGGTATACTATAAATCCCTGATAGTTCAATGTCGGGGAGAAAAATAAATAGGTTTAATGTAATAGCTATTGCTAATAGTATAAAAATTGGGATAATGCCCAAAAAGTAACGTAATTTATTAAAATGTTGTCCAAATGCAAAAATTTTTGTGAAATTAAAGTAATTGACTCCTGTATCATAATAAGTACAAACAATAACCTCAGCATTATCTAAATCTCCAATATAAGCATTGTAATAGTTTTCATACTTTTTTTTAGCTAATTGCAATTTAGCTATTTTTGCATCAACATAATAACCTAATTGGATCAATTCCTTAGAAATAACCCTGAGAAAACTTATTTTTTCTCTATAAGAAAATCGTTTACCAAATAAAACACAATATCGAAATATTAAATCTTTTAAGCTATCCATATTTACTTATTACCATTCAATTACAAAAACTAATAAAATATTAAAATGACTGATAGCATTTTGACTACTATCAGTCAGTATTAGTAATAACCGAAGTTAAATTATTTTATTTATTAATAATCGTCACAATTTACATCCTTTTTTGACGATTTGTGTTCTGTAATTACATCCTTGATATCTTGTTTTCCAGCTTCAATCACCTCTAGGGTTAAATCTGTTACTGTAGAGAAATCACGATTACAAATTGCTGTAATCGTCATAGGTAAATTCATACCCGAGATCACCCGTGTATCTATACCTTCTTTTTCCCATTCCGGAATGCATGCCATTGAAGCATTGTATGGAGATGCCCCATACAAATCGACTAAAATAATTACGCCTTTACCAGAATTTAATAACTTAGATTTTTTTAGAATATTAGCTTTTAACTCTTCAGTGTCTTGTCCGGGAATTAATTCCAATGTTTCAAATTGTTCAACATCACCAACAATCATTTTTACACTGTCTTTAATGCCCTCAGCCATTTTTCCATGACTTACTAATAAAATTCCAATCATGTTAACTTCCTAGTATCTATGAAAATAATTTAATGGCTTCGGCTAGAGTCACTTTTTTTAGTGAAGGCGTTGCCTGGAAGAAAATATTCATATTAGGATAACTATTCTGTAAGTCCACTAATAGATCTAATTGAGACTTAGTTATTGCAACTTGACTAATCACAGGTGTTGTTCCAGGAGACTGTGGTATTCCTCCAAGATTCAGATTTTCAACTGGCACACCACCTTTAATAATTTTATGCATAACTTCGATACTTTTAGTAATTAGCATCACGTTGAAATCATCATATTTTCTGTCATTCCAATATCTCACAGCACCATCTTCTTTTAGTACTCTGATTTTGTAACCAGTACGTGATGCAGCACCCAAAATGATATTTTTTGTAAACTCATCGTGTGCAGATACATCATCAGCAACAAAGAGAGCATTTGCACCAACCGATTTTGATACATTTGTTGCAACCTGTCCATGAATTAGACGACTATCGACACGAGCTAAAACAACTTTACCCATAATTTAATTTCTTCCTTTTTTATAATAGTTTAAATTACAAAATTCCTACTGCTGCTAACACACCTAAAATTATTGTCAGACCAATTAATGCATTAGTAACTTTTAAACCTTTTTTAGCGAAGTAAAAATATAATCCACTAACAACAACTAACGGTAAAACTCCTGGTAGAATTTTATCTAACGTTTCTTGGATAACGAAATTTTTACCTGAGAGTTCAAAAGATAAGCTTGATGTTACTTTTATATAATTAGCGGCCAAAATCCCCATCATGAATAATCCAAGAATAGATAGCCCCTCAATAAGCATTTGCATGCTATTACCAACTACTTCAGTTGCTGCATTTCTGCCAAGCTTAAAGCCTAATTGACTGAAATAATAACCAATCAATATTTGATACAATGAAAATGCAATGAATGGGAATAAAGCACCTATTGCCATACCTTCTTGTGCCCATGGTAATGCGATTGCAATAAAAATATATTGCATAGTTCCAGAGTCTATTGAGTCACCGATTCCTGCTAATGCTCCCATCAGACCAGCTTTAGTGTTATATAACAAATTATCATCGATACTAAGTGGTTTGCCTTCATAAGTATCATTAGCGCGCACTGATTCAAGCGAAGCCATGATACCAGTAATAGTACCTCCCCCCCATGCTAATTGTGTGTTAAAAAATAATAAATGTCTTTGATAAGCAGCAACTAAGTCATTTTTATCTTTATAAAGCTTTTTCAGAATGGGAATTAATGCCCATAAAAGTGAAGCCGCAATGTATCGATCAAATGCATGTGGAATTTCATTAGCATAATAAAATCTTAACCATGCAATCACGACATCTTTTTTTGTGATTTCTTCTGGTTTTAAATCTATACTTTTTTGTTGAATTTCTTTCATTGTATATACCTTCTAAATTTTGCTTATTAAGCTAATACTATTAATAATCATCTTCGTCTTGGCTAGCACCTGATCCTACGCCACCTGAACCAAAACTATCTTTAATGGAATTAAATGTTTCAGATTTTGCTAGAACAAAGATGAAAGCAATAATTGCACCAAGAATTGCATAAGTAACCATCGTAATATTTAGTGGTTTAGCAATAACAGCAACAAAATATGCTAATAAGAAGAAAATAATATAACTGCGTTTACCGATAACATATACTGTTACAGCTATCCCCACAGCTGCCAAACCACCGCCTATAACATTAAGAATATGGAATATAAAACTACTTGAATTAGTTTTGATTAGATCAGCTATGAACGGTGCACCATAATATAAAGCAGTAAACATAAATGGTATAAAGATAATGAAAGCGATGATGATCGGAATACCAATAATAGAGAAAGTTAATCCAGAACTACTACCTTTAGATGCATATTTATCTGTAAATTTTTGCATAGCAAATGTATTAGCAAAAAACCTTAATTGATATAAATATGAGCCTAAAAGACCTACAGGTACAGCGACACCAACAGCCGTTTCAGGTGACATATTACCAAGTAATGTGACAGGTACGGCTATTGCAGTTGCAATTGCAGGTTCTGATGGCATTTGTCCGCCAGGTGAAAAAACACCCATATAAATTAGCTGAATAGCAGCAGTAGCAATCATTGCATTATGAACATCATTAAATACTATACCCACTACTAAACCGGTCATCATTGGTGAAAATCTAAGAGTTGTAGTAGCACCGCCAAGAAAAGCCCTTGACATAACTAGTGCTATCCATATAGCGACTAGTAATGCTTGAAGAAAAGTTACATGCATATGTTTATTCCATTGTTTAAATATTTATTCTGAGAAGTTGATTTAAAAAACACTTAACAGAAATAGATAACTAAAATTTATTAATGTTCCTATTAATCCTATTATGCTAAATCTTGGGCGCCTTCAACCGCTTCTCTAGCCAGTTTAGTTATTTCTGCGAAATTTCCATATTTAATTAAATCCGTTGGGACAAACCAAGAACCACCTACACATATTACGTTTTTAAGTGCAAGATAATCACGGTAGTTTTTTATGTTAATTCCACCAGTTGGGCAAAATTTTGCATCTGGAATTGGACCAGAAAATGCTTTAAGAGCTGCTGTTCCGCCATTTATTTCTGCTGGGAAAAATTTAAATGCAGTTAACCCAGCTTCCTTAGCTGTCATTAACTCCCCAATTGTTGCAATACCTGGTATTACGGGTACAGAACCTTCAACTGCAGTTTTTAGAATAGATGGAGTTAACCCTGGAGTGATAATAAACTCGACTCCGGCTTTTGTTACTTCTTTGAGTTGTTCAACCGATGTGACTGTTCCCGCTCCTACGACAGCTTCTGGGACTTCTGCAATAATTTTTTTAATTGCATCAAGCCCACAAGCTGTACGTAAAGTAACTTCTAATACTTTCACTCCTCCTGAAATTAATGCTCTTGCTAGTGGTACAGCATCTTTTATATCTTCAATTACAATTACCGGAACCACTGGTCCTAAAGATAAAATTTCTTCTGCTGATCTTTTCCAATTTTTCATGTTACTAACCTCTAATAATGAATAAAATATTTTTAGACTTATATAAGAATCATCAATATTGAATGTATCGATTGTTGATTCTAAATTTTATTGACTTACTGAATGTAAGGGTTTATTGCCGTCAAGTACTCTGACGACATCTTCAGCCGCCATAACTAACGTTTTTACAATTGCATCTTGGGTAAATGCACCTGTATGTGGTGTTAAAATGACATTTTTATGATTAAAAAATCGTGAATCGGTGAAAGGTTCCTCAGTGAATGTATCGAGTCCAACTCCTCCTACATAACCACTAACTAATGCTTCGTAGAGATCATCATTATTAATTAAATCACCTCTAGCTGTATTGATGATGTAAACTCCTTTTTTCATTTTATTAATACTTTCTTTATTAATCATTTCTCGAGTTTGTTCTGTAGCAGGAAGATGAAGAGAAATAAAATCTGCTAATTCGAATAATGGTGCCATAGAATCATAATATGTCACTCCATATTTTTCTTGAAGTTCTACATTTGGATATAGATCATATGCAATAACCTTCATACCAAATGCAACACAGCGGATCGCAAGATTTTTACCAATTGAGCCTGTTCCGAAAATAGCAATAGTTTTACCATTTAATTCAACACCATTCTCTCTTTTCCATGACCCAGAACAAACACTCGTGTCCATAACATGTATTTTTCGAGCTAAGCCTGTAATAAATGAAAATGCAAGTTCACAAACTGATAAACTATTTGTACCAGGAGTGATTGTAACTTCAATATTATTTTTTTTAGCAGTCATTAAATCTACACGATCATACCCTACACCATTACGGGCAATGATTTTTAAATTTTGTGCTGCATTGATAACTTGTGGAGTTATAAAATCCAGACCAGCTATAAGTGCATCAATATCTTTTACTAATGGTATTAATTCTTCAGACTTTAATGGTTTATCTGGAGTCACAATACGAATCTCGTGTCCTGCGTCCTTTAAAACTTTTTTTGCAGCATCACATGTTGCAAATGCTCTAGCGGTTGTTAAAACTACTGCCATTGGTACTACTCCTATCATCTACATTTAATCGATTTATTTTTGGTTGTTTAGAAAAATAACTATTAGAAATAACTAGAAATTTCCAATGAAACCGGTTTCTTTTTAAAAGAAACCGGTTTCATTAATTATTTACATTCTTGAAGTATATTAAATAGTATGGAAGAAATCTGTAGATGAGATCACATTTT
>NZ_NAST01000001.1 GCF_002142215.1 Gilliamella sp. N-G2 | reverse complement strand
TCGCTTATTAAGGCGATGGGGTAAAGAGAAAAAGCCAGAGTTAACAAATAGGATACAAAAACTACAAGAACAATCACAAATTCAATTATTAATTTAAGGGAAAAAGCACTCCTCAGTTTTGAGGACTGGTCTAATAACTCGAAGGTATTTTAGATTTGAAGAAATATAATTCACCTTAAAAGCATTGATCAAAAATAAATCACTGTATATAATTACATAAATGTACATAAAAACAGGGAATATAAATATGAAAAATGGTCTTTATTTTGCAAAATTCAATAGCAACATGTCTGATTGGGGTGATGGAGTTATAACTATCCAAGAAAATAAAGTAAATGGTGGGGATTTTGCTTGTTTCTATCAAGGTGAAATTAAGGGATCTAAGATAATTCTTCATGTAACTCAACATAGCACGCAAAGAACCTCAGTATTTGGTGATTTAAAAGAGTTTGATTTGGATTTAGATATTAAAGAGTTTAGCTCAAATTTGGAGGCGTCTGGTAATGTAGTTGGTCAGCCACACTTAACGATTCAAATTCAATTAAAATTTTTATCTGATCTACTTTGATATCAATTAGTTATTTTAAAGCCGCAAATTTAGCGGCTTTTTTTATTTTAGTTAACCACCACTGAGTTAAAACAGGAATTAAAATTATGGCGGCACCAAAAGGCAACAAATTCTGGGAGGTACGCAGTAGCCATGGGCGCAAACCAAAATTTGCCAATGCCGATGATTTATGGAATGCCTGCGTAGAATATTTCGAGTGGGTAGAAGAAAACCCATTATATGAACAAAAAGCATTTTGTGCGCAAGGTGTAATTACATATGCGAATATGTCAAAAATGCGAGCTATGACTATATCAGGTTTATGTATATTCCTAGATATATCAATGCAAACATGGCTTGATTATAAAAGGCGTAAAGATTTTATTGATATCACTACGCGTGTAGAAGATATTATTTATAACCAAAAATTCACTGGCGCGGCGGCTGATCTATTAAACGCTAATATTATTGCTCGCGATTTAGGTTTAAGGGATGAGTCGCGTGTTGATCATCAATCATCAGACGGTAGTATGTCACCTAAACCTATCAGGGTGGAGTTAGTTTCACCAGACGAGTAAATTATGACAACAGCACAAATACAATTACCAAAAAAATTGATATCTGTGTTTGTAGCCGAAAATGTCAGATATCGCGGCGCATACGGCGGTCGAGGTAGTGCTAAAACTCGTTCATTTGCATTAATGACAGCGATTAAAGGTTATCAATTTGCAGAGGCTGGAATAAGTGGCGTTATACTTTGTGCTCGTGAGTTTATGAACTCGCTGGCTGATTCAAGCATGGAAGAAGTGAAACAGGCCATTCGCTCGGTTGATTGGTTAGCTTATTACTACGATATCGGGCAAAACTATATCAGAACAAAAAACGGATTAGTTAGCTATGTGTTTTGTGGTTTACGTCATAACCTCGACAGCATTAAATCAAAAGCGCGTATATTACTATGTTGGGTTGATGAAGCGGAAAATGTTTCAGAAATCGCATGGCGAAAACTCACCCCAACAGTTCGTGAGACTAACTCCGAAATATGGGTGACGTGGAACCCAGAAACCGAGGGAAGTCCGACTGATGTAAGATTCAGGCAAAACCCACCAGAAAATGCGGTTATCGTTGAGATGAATTATAACGATAACCCGTTTTTCCCCGATGTACTAGAACAAGAACGATTAAATGACTTGGCTAGGCTTGATTACGCTTCATATGCTTGGGTATGGGAAGGCGCTTATCTCGAAAACTCAGATAAGCAAGTTTTAAGCGGTCGATATGTTGTTGAAGAGTTTGATGACAACCTGCACAAACAAGCAGACCGTTTATTATTTGGTGCTGACTTCGGCTTTGCTAATGACCCGAACACATTAATTCGCTCATTTATTCTTAACGATTGTCTGTATATCGAATATGAAGCATACGGCGTTAACATCGAACTCGACGAAATGGGTTCGTTTTATGATTCAGTACCTGAAGCGAGAAAATGGCCGATTAAAGGTGATTGCTCACGACCTGAAACTATCAGTCATATCAAGCGCAAAGGCTTTAATATTTCAGCTGCAAAAAAATGGCAGGGCAGTGTTGAGGACGGTATTGCATATCTGCGAGGGTTTAAGAAAATTATTATCCACCCTCGATGTAAACATACAGCAACCGAAGCGCGATTATATAGCTATAAAACTGACAGAATGACGGGCGAGGTACTACCGATCATTGTTGATGCAAATAATCATTGTTGGGATGCTGTTCGGTACTCATTAGACGGTTACATTAAAAACAAATTATCAATTTTGGATGTGTTATGACACAAGCAAATTATATTACTGATTCAGTAGAAAGCCTGTATACATCGCTTGGCAACAAAAACGATTCGGTGAAATATTCAAACAAAAAAATATCTGACAGGCAATTATTGAATATGTATAGCAGTTCGTGGTTAACTGGTAAATACATCGATAAAACAGCAGAGGACATGCTTAAACTACCGAGGGTTTTTAGTGGTGATTATAATGAAAACCTGCTAAAACTCGTTATCGAAAAAGAAAATCGATTAAAGTTAAACGAGATAAAAGAGAAGTTTTTAGCGTTTAGCTCACTACTCGGTGATGCGTTAATTGTCGCTATTACTGATGCTGGTGATTTATCTCAACCGCTATCCGATGTTGAGGATATCCAGCGTTTCATTGTATTAACTAAAGGTGAGTTCGATCCTGATAGTAATATCGATGATGATTTGAAATCGGCGAATTTTGGCAAACCGATTTACTACACAATTGGAAAAAATAATAAAGTTCATCACTCACGTTGTCACAGATTGAAACTTGGTAAATCAAAACTGACAGATAGAAACCAATTTGGCACATCTGATTTACAAAACAAATACAATGCTATCCGTTTGTTTGATACGACAATTACCTGTATTGGCGATATTATTCAAGATAGTAATGTTGATGTGTTGTTTATCCCCGACCTGATAGCAAAAGTTGCTCAGGGTAAGGAAGATGATATTAGGAAATTCATCAATCTAATTAATCATACTAAATCGTCAATGAATGCTATTGCGTTAGATGCCGGCAATAGCGAAGCTCAAGGTCGTTGGGAGCAAAAAACAGCAACATACGGCGGTTTGTCTGATGTTCTGACAAAACTTATTACTGTTACGGCAGGTGCGCTAGACAGACCAATTACGGTGTTATTTGGGCTATCTGCGAGCGGATTTTCAACTGGTGAAGAGGACTTAGAATCGTACCACGGCACAATCAACGCGCTACAAGAAAGCAGATTGCGACCAGCACAGGAGTTTATCGATAAATTCATTCTCGATAAAATGATGCCAAATCATGGATTAACGTTTGAATACCCGTCGATAAAAGTAGTTAACGAAGACAAAGAAGCGGCAAGATTTGGACAATTTGCTAGTGCTTTTTCTGCTTTGGTTACCGCCAATATCATTTCTGATAAAGTTGCTCAAACTGAGCTAATCGCGCGTAAACTCCTAATCAATACGACTGAGGAGGATTTGAAAGATGGAGATTTATTCCCTTCTACAGAATTCCCTACAGCGGCGTGACAGATTTTTACCGCCGACAACTCCGAGTAAACGCGCTGAGGTCTATTATCGTAAGGCTCTAGCTGATTTCATCCTCACAATGGTTAACCGTATCACTACAGCGCTGAGCAAAAAAAATCTAACTGATGCTGTAGCGATTAGTGATGATGATTATATTAATACACTCATTGAGGTTTTAGCGTCAATTGCTGGCGAGCGCATTGAGGAACGGGCTAAATTATTGGCCACTCGATTCGTGAGTAAAGTTCACTATCAGAACAAGACACAATTTACTCGAAATTTTAAAAATGCGTTTGATATTGACCTTTCAAGTATTGTTGAAAAAGAAATTTTGGGCGATACGTTAGCGCTAGCAATTGATAGAAATGTTGAGCTAATCACATCGATTAAAAATGACTTTATCAAAGACATCGGCTCAAATGTTTTCACTAACTATAAAAAGGGTTTTAGGCATGGTGAGCTGATCAATGAGATTAGAGAGCGTGGCAATGTTTCTTATTCACGAGCTAAACTCATAGCGAGAGACCAAACAGCAAAAATCAATGCCGATTTTGAAGAGGAGCGAAACAAAAAACTTGGTTTCGATATCTACAAATGGAAAGGCACAGGAGATGCGCGAGAGCGTGAATCGCATTTAGTTTTAAATAACATGTTATGTAAGTATTCAGACCCCACAGTCTACTCAGATGATGAGGGTAAAACATGGAAAAAGCGCAAGTCAATTGGTGGTTATATCGGTAAATGTGGTGAGGACTATCAGTGCCGATGTTTAGCCATTCCTTACATTAAATTCTAATCAAAATTGATAAATCTATGCTCTTAACTGAGTAGGATTATTTACGTCTAAAAGAGGGCTTTATGGCTTGGGAAATAACACCGCAGGGCTACTTAAAAACAACTGCAAAAATTACCAAAGGCGGAGTTTTACAGTATTACGGTCGTGAAATTGGATTAACTGACAGCAGGGCAAATAGGCTTGTTGATGTTAATAGAACAATTGAAGAACTCAGCAAGCCCGACACGCTTAAATCGATTGACGGCATGCCAATCACTATCACACATCCCGATAAAAAGTCAGTTGATGCGACTGACTGGAAAAATAAAACAGTTGGGCATGTTCAAAATCCGAGAGCCTTCGGTAATTACATTGTATGCGATGCATATATTCAAGATGCGTCAGCAATTGAGTTACTCAAAAACAAAGACATTCGCGAATTATCGGTTGGTTATGAGCCAGCGGATATTCAAGAAGTTAACGGTAAGTTTTATCACAAAAATATCAAAGTCAATCATGTTGCTATCGTTGCCGAAGGTCGCGCTGGCTCAGATTGTAGATTAAACGATAGTAAACCAAAAATAGGAGCAACTTTAATGCCTAAAAAAAATAAATTACTCGCATTGATCGATTCGTTTCGTAAACGTCTAAATGATGCTGAGGGGGAGTTGTCAAAAGAGGAAATCAATAAAATGATTGATGAACTCACAAAACAACTTGAAGAGGTTCAAGGTAAAGAAGATGAAGAATCAAAAGCCAAGGCTGATGAGCTTCAAAAACAAATCGATGAACTAAAAGCAAAGCTTGAAACTTTGAACGATGAAGAGCCAACTGCTGGCGAAGATGATAAAGACGCACGAATTACAGCTTTAACGGCAGAGCTTGAACAAGTTAAGAAAGAGCGTGACGAATACAAAGCGCGTGTTGAAGAACTTGAAGCTGAAAAAGACAAGGACAGCGTGATGAATGATGCTAAAGCACGATTCCCGAAAGTTAAGTTAAATGACGCTAAAAGTGGGCGTGGTGTTCGTATTAATGTGCTGGTCGATCATGGTATTTACAGC
Organism: Gilliamella sp. N-G2; assembly: GCF_002142215.1. Classification (GTDB taxonomy): domain Bacteria; phylum Pseudomonadota; class Gammaproteobacteria; order Enterobacterales; family Orbaceae; genus Gilliamella. The sequence continues at coordinate 212,244 of NZ_NAST01000001.1, read as the reverse complement.
AAAGAGCAGGCGGCGAAATTAACTGATGCTGAAATTAGGGCGGCTTATGCAGGTCTTGTGGCTACAAGTGCGAAAAAGAACAGCACTATTTCAAGTCTGCTTAATGACAGTCAGAGTAAACCAACAAAATCAGCAAGCGCACGTTTAGGAGGTAAATAATGGGTTACAGTTTTACGAGTTGGGATGCCGATACCGGCACAATGTTAGCTGGTGCAATTTATCGTGTATCCAGTTCTGACAATAAAGTTTGGGGTGAAGAAAATCTGACAGGGAAAGAATTGTTAAGCGGTACGTTTGTAGCAGTTAACCCAGATGGCGGTATTAAACCTATCGAATCGGCTAATGATTTAATTCACGGCATTATTGTTCGTGATGTTTATGGTGATGTACATCCTGCCGATCGTCAAATCAATATTGGTCATTTCTCACACGGTGATGCTGTCGTTGCGTTAGCTGTCGATGATGCGGAGCTAAAACGAGGTGATCGTGTTTATGTTGTCGCTTCAGGTGATGATGCAGGAAAAATCACAAATGTATCTGAGGGTAACCTTGATTTAGGTTATTGGGTTGAGCGTGTTAGTAACGGCAATCACTGCGCCGCAATCACGTTAGGTTATGCTCAATCAGTAAAAATTTAAGTAAAAGGAGCTAAAGCATAATGGCTTATGAAAATGTAGATTATAGTGACATTATTACAGAACAATTGTTAGAGCGTGATAATCAGTTACAAGAAAAAGAATTACCAGAAATTAACATCGGTGAAGCCGTTCCTGTCACAGAAGGGTTAGAGTTTGGTGTTGAGGAATTTGAATACGGTGTAACAGAGGTTCGAGGCTCTCTTGAAAATGGTGTTATTGGCATTAAAACAACGTCATTAGAAACCATTGATAGTGAAATCATATACAAAAAAACTCCCGTTACTCAATGGGCTAAGGGTTTAATTTATACACAGCAAGAAGTGGAAAAGGCTTTACGCTTAGATATTAACTTGACACTAAAAAAACAAAATGACCTATATTCTAATGCGCTAGCTACCATTCAATATGCAGGTTATTTAGGGCATAAGCAATCTAAGGGGCAAGAAGGTTTATTAACAGGGAAAAAAATTGACATCCACTCTGTAAACAAATCATTTAAAGAGATGGCCTGTGAGGAATGCGTGGAAGTGATTTTGTTAGTATACAGAAAAGTTTGGGAGCGCTCTAATTTTACTGTACAGCCAACTCATATTGCGATGGATGCATCAGATTTTATGGATTTAATGCAAAAGTTTGATCCAAATTCAACAATTGTTGGTGTTGATTTATTACCGATCGCCGCAATGGATAGAATCATGGCGGCATTGCGTAAAGCTTCAAAAAATGACAATTTCAATATTGAGTTTGTAAAAATTCCTGCTGATTATGCTAAGAAAGCTAAGCAAGGTGTTTCTCGATTAGTAGTTTATACCTACGACGAAGATTATTTAGAAATGAAGGTACATATGCCTGAACTTCTAGAAACCCACAGAAAAGACTTGCTTACATATCAAAGCGGTTATCGCTCGGCATTTAGCGGGGTAATGTGGAAAGAGCCTAATTCAGCGCAATATTTAGACTATAAATCTGCCGCCTAAAAATGGGGGTATTTATGCAGTTTCGCAATGAATACCCTGAATTTAAAGATGTCGATGACAGCACAATCAATCATTTTTTAGAAAGCAGTGCGCTAGTTGTAAGTGAAAAAGTCTGGGGAAAACTTTACGAACTTGGACTTTTTGCCTATACGGCGCATAGATTGGCTGTCAAAGGCTTTTTAAATCAGGATTTAGACGGCAACACCATTTTTAATAATGGTGAAAATTTTAAATCAGTATCGAGCAAATCGGCTGGCGGTCTATCAATTGGTTACACATCTCAAAACACATCATCAGGCAATCCTAGTGACTACGATTTAACATCGACATCTTACGGGCAAGAGTACCTAAGGTTGCGCCGTTTGATTACGCCAATAGGAATTATCGGATGAGTGAGCTTGAAATATGTAAACGGCTAAAACAGGTGATGAAACGAGCCGAACAACTAAACCAATTGCAATTAGTTGTAGGTATTCCTAATGATGGAAAATCACGCAAGGATTCGAACGAAATAACCAACGCTGAGCTAGGTGTTATTCATGAATTTGGCGTACCTGAACGTGGCATCCCTGAGCGATCTTTCATGCGCTCTACTATGTCGGAAGAAAGCGAAAACTTAGGAAATCTAACTAAAATCGTGGTTTCCGAATGCTTATCTGGTCAAATTACACCTAGAAAGGCATTTTCACAAATTGGAGCATATCTAAAAGGGCAGGTTGTGGAAAAAATCACTGACGGTGAATTTCAACCTAATACAGCAGAAACAACCAAACGAAAGTTAGCACCAGTTAAAGATAAGAGAAAGAAACGTGCACCCGATGCAAATAAACCATTGATCGATACTGGTCAATTAAGAGGAGCAATAACTTACGAGGTTAGGGAAAAATGAAACGTGAACTAATATCCCAATTTTTAGGCGATCCCTTCTTTGCCACTAAAGTTAATTTTGATGGTTTGGGTGATATCACATGCATAATTCAGCCAGCTAGTAATGATGATTTGCAAATACTGCCCGAGGGAGACAGATACAATCCAACCGTTAGAGTATTTTCTCGTGAAAAGCTAACGAACGGTATGCTGTTTCATCATCACGGTATGAGATTTAAAGTTATTTCGGAAGCAATATGGAGTGATTATGGCTATTACGACTGTCTCGCGACTAGATATGATGGAAGTCAGACGCACGATAGCGGAGGTTTTGACGTTACCTGAATCTATTGTATTTGATGCAAATAATATGCAGGACGTTTCAAGGCTCGACCGATTTATCACTGTCTTGAATTCCTACCAATCCGATATCGGAACTGAAATAAAATTCAATGGTGTAAATGAGGAGGAAATAGCTTCAACAGCTAGAGAATTGACCATTTCAGTTAATGCTTATGGTAAAAATTCCTATGATTTGCTATGCAAACTAACCGAATCGATGCGATTAACGCCAGTTTGGCAACGATTAAAACATCTAGGTATGGGATATCTACGATGCTCACAAATTCGAAGCTTGCCAACAACTATCGCAGGCGGTAAAGAACAGCGTGCGCAGGTCGATCTTACATTTTCAATTAATCCAATCGTCAAGGCTCAGGTGAACCGTGGCGATACAGTAAAATTTAATTTAGAGAAGGGGTAATAATGAGTTTACCAATTAGTCAGATTGTAGACGTAACTCTACAGCAATCACCACGGGGCGCACAAAAACGTGATCTTAGTGTCGTTGCTATTTTCACTAGTGAAATGTGCGACGAATTTACCAACCCTGATACTCGCTATATTGTGGTGTCAGATACAAATCAAGTGGCGTCATTATTCGGAACTAATTCAGATGCATACAAAGCGGCATCGGCATTATTTTCTGCAAGACCAAAACCAAAAACAGCGCTAATTGCTAAATACATGAGGGATGGCATAACAACACAGGCTATCAGTTCAAAAATCAATGGTTCGGCATTAGCTGTAAGTTATATTCAATTCAAAAATATTACCGATGGTTATTTTTCGGTTTATTTTGGTAGTGAGAAAATTGACGTCACTGGGCTTGATTTTTATTCAGTGTCAAGCATGGATGATGTAGCCAACATTATAAACGCTAAGCTTGAAAATGTGGGTATTAAATTTATCTATGATGCGGTGGGTAGTCGTTTTATTTTGTCATCATCAACAGAAGGAAAAGGTGCTAATTTCGGCCATGTATTTAATGCTGAATTGGACGGTACTTATATCGGTAGTATGATTAATCTTATCGATGGTAAAGGCACGTTAATTAATGGCGAAGATGCTACAACTTATAATAAAGAAACACCAGCGGAGGCCTTGAGCAAATTACAAAATCAATATCAGAACTGGTACGGTGTTTATTTTGCTAACACGATTACAGATAGTGAATTGGTCGAGGCTCATGACTGGGTTGTCGCTCAAGGTGTCGAAAACGCTAAGGTTATAGCATTTACCGAAACACGAACGGCTAACATTGAATATACAGATGATAACGTACTGAAAACACTATCTAAGCGAAATAGCGGTCGTTTGATGGTTCAGTATAACAATAAGGGCAATACACATGCTGCCGCTGAATTAATGGGAATTGCACTAACAACAGTTTGGACAGGTGTTAATACTGCAAAAACAGTTAAATTTAAACAGCAAGCAAGCGTAACATCTGATGACAAAATCACGGTTAATGAGGCTAAAAAATGTGGGCGCTTAGGTATCAATTATTATACCGATTATGCGGGCGTTAATATGCTAGCAGAAGGTGTGATGATTGGTGGCACGTTCATTGATGAAACAACTGGATTAGATGCATTTATTAATGCTGTACAGGTTCAGGCGTTTAACACGTTACAAGGTCAGCCTACTAAAATTCCACAAACCGATCGAGGCCAAGAAATTTTAATCAGTTCAATTAAGATTGTCGGTGAACAGTTTAAAGATAACGGTTTTTTAGGTCTGGGTAAATGGACGTTAGGGGACTTGGGTGAACTATCATACGGCGATCAAATCAATGGCTATTATTTCTATTCTGATTCATTCGAAACGCAAGATACTGCAGATCGTGAAGCTCGAAAAATGATGCCTATTAATTGTGCGCTAAAACTAGCTGGGGCGGGTCATAGCGTTGATATCATTGTCCAATTCAATCGATAAGGAAGGTTAAATGTCTAAATCATTTTCAATGGAAGATGCCGTACTCACAATTGACGGCTACGAAATTACAGGATATGAGAATGCGCAGGATTCTATCAGTATTGCGCCTGTGGGTGATGACGGCGATATCACATACGGTATTAACGGAAAAGGCGTTTTTGTTCATTCGTGCAATCGAGGTGCAACGATAACCATCAAAACATTGCAACACTCAGAAACTAACGAAAAACTAAATCAATCACGTAATTCTCAAATTAATAACCCAACAACCGCAACAGGTAAATTAATCACATACAAAGATTTGCGGAATGGCGATGAGTTTTTATTAACTGGTTGTTGGTTTACTACTCCTCCTACGCACGCACGTGGAACAGCTCACAACGGTGTGACGTGGACATTTAAGGCAACTAAAGCAGAGTTTAATATTAAAGGCGGTTTATAATGCAAAATACAGATTTTATCTTAGATGATATAACCTACACATTTCGACAAGCGGATTTTTTCAAAGCCAACAAATACCTAAAAAAATTAACAGCCTTACTAAAAGGCTGTTTTTCTTTAGACGGAAATAATACAGGTTTTGATTTTGGTCAACTAGCATCGAATATCGGCACTGAACAGTTTGAGGAAATAGAAAAATTCATTCTCAATTATGTCACCGCTATTGATGAAAATGGTAAAACCGTTCTATTCCAAAAACCTCAGGAAGTTAGTGACTTTTTTAACACTCATCGAAGCCATTACTACCAAGTTATTGTTGAAGGCTTAAAATTTCATTTTTTGGGTTTTTTACCAAGTGGGATTGCGTCCAAGCTAAATACAGCCAACTTGGAGGAGATAGCACAGAGAGCGATGTAGATTGGTTTGTATGGGGTGTTATCGTAAATAAATATGCAACGCTCCACGAACTCAGGACGGTTTATTCTCTTGATGATGTTATTGATATGCATAACGTGATAGCTGAAATGAAATTAGCTGAAAAACGGCAAAACGAGGCGTGATATGTTATTGGAAGAATTTTTAATTAAAATTGGCGTTGACGCATCAAAAGCTGGCGAGATTGCTAAGGTGGTTAACACCCTGCAAACAGGCGCTAATCAGCTATCAAATGCAACAAATAAAATGCAAAGTGATGTAAACCGAGCTATCAAAGAAACCAACAAATCGACAAAAGAAGCAGGGAACGCCGCTAACAAAACAAAATCTAAATTATTTTCGTTAAAACTTATCCTTGTTTCACTAGCGGCGGCAGCGGTTCTTTATGGTAAAAAATTAATTGGTGCATTTAATAGCGCTATTGATAAAGCTAAAGAGTTAGCAGCTAAAAAAGGTACATTGTTTAAAGTCTCTCAAAAAGAACTACAACAAGCTAATCAATACAAGCGGGAAATGGATAAAACGGGTCTCGCTCTTGATAGCATTAAGACAAAAATCGCTTTAAATTTGGCTCCTGCGCTGACTAATCTAATCGGCGGATTTCGTAACTGGTTAACAATCAATAAAGAACTGGTTGCTAACGGAATCACTAAAATTATTAAAGCCGTTGGTTTGGCTATTCAGGTGGTTGTTAATTTTGTTAAATTCCTGGATAAGATTATTCGAGGGACGATAGGTTGGAAAAATGCAATTATCGCCTTTGGTGTAGCTTGGGCAATTCTCAATCGCGGCTTTTTATTTAGTCCACTAGGTAAAATCATCATGCTCTTAACTGGATTAATGTTGCTGATTGATGACCTAATGGTCTACATGAATGGCGGTAACAGTCTTTTTGGTGAGTATTGGCAACCATTCATTGACGGAGCCAAAGCAGCGTGGCAATTTGTCAAAGATGTCTGGGAGCTGATTAAGGCTTTATGGGGCGGTGATAGTGAAAAAGTTAAATCATTATCAAATCGACTGTTTACGTCATTAATAAATGGCATCAAATCTCTTTTTTCAAAAATCAAATCAGCATTAGCTAATTTGTTTAAAAATATTTTGATGTTTTTTGGAATGTCAGAAAAAGACGCAAAAAAAACGGTCAATAGAATTGGTAAAATTTTTGGTTTTATTTTTGATGTGATTACATTTCCATTCCGCATGGCTTATAAAGCAATATGCGCCATCATGGATTGGTTGGGTATTGATGCTGGTGATGTAGTTAATGGTATTGGTGCAATATTTAAAGGGATTTGGAATTTTATAACGTGGCCATTCAGAGCTGCATGGAAGTTTGTAAATGATTTATTTGATATCTGGGAGGATGATACAACATCAGTAACAGACAAAATCGGTGATACGTTATGGTCAATATGGGATTTTGTTACATCACCATTCAGAGCAGCTTGGAACTACGTTAAAAACTTATTTACTGGCTGGATCGATGATTCAACTTCGACAACAAATAGTATAGGTAAAGTTTTTAGCGGTATATGGAGTTACATAACATCACCATTCAAAACCGCATGGGATTTTGTTAAAAATCTGTTTACAGGCTGGATCGATGATGCTGGCGATACAACAAATAAAATTGGGAAAAAATTCACTGATATATATAAATCCATCACCAAACCGTTCAATGACGCAATCAAATGGATAAAAGATAAATTTTTGGGCTTTATTGATACAGTTGGCGCAAAGGTTAAAGGCGCTTTGTCGTGGACTGGTTTATTTGATGATGACGACAAAACAGTTTTAGTTAAACGCGAAAATCAAATAAAAATTAATCCTGCACTATCGGCTAGTGCTGGTGTGACAAATCCAAATAATTCAAATAAAAATATCAACAATAATAATGCTGTCACAATCAATAACACAATGAACGTGACAACACCACAAGAAGGTTTAGCTAATTTAAATGCGTTGGCTTCAGGAGAAATCCAAAAAATAGCCGACAATTCAACAACTGCACTAGGATCTAACTAATGTTCCAATCTATATTAAATAAATCAGCATCAAACACAGGTTTGATCATCTCCGAGGCTGGCACGTTTAGTCTTGATATTAACACTGTTGAGCAACATACTTCAAAATTACGAGTAACAGAAAATCCGATAGAGAACGGCGCTAATATTGCAGATCATGCAGTGTTAGATCCTAAAGAAGTTACTGTTAACGGATTAGTGGTTGGCTATGAAACTAACACATTTTCATTTGATAATGTTCTAGGTTTTAATCTGTCTGAATATCCCTTACCAATGGAGGTGAAAGTTGTTACTGCTCAAGCTGAGAACTTAATTAATCGTTATGCATCACACCTTAAAACGGCTGAAAAAATTGTTAATAATGTTGTTGCTGATTTTCTCCCCGATTATCAATCACCATTACTCAATAATCTATCATCAGACCGCATTAGTGATGCATATGAAAAACTGTTAGCAATACAACGTAGTGGTGAGCCAGTTACGTTACAGACAAATTCACGGCAATATAAAAATATGGTGATAACGTCAGTCGGGCTTACTCAAAAACAAAATACAGTAGGTGAGTTTATCATAACATTTCGTGAGATATTCATTGTTGAAACGCAAATCGCTAACGGCTTTAAAATGTCTAAGCCGAAAGTTAGAAATTTGGGAAAAACTCAACCGAAAGAGGTGGATAAATCAGTTTTGAGAACTGGAAAGGGAATATTTACTGGGAGGAGAACATAAAATGCACATTATACAAACAACATCAGATGACGTGTTAGAACAATCATTCTCACTATACGATATGAATCTAAAATTAACGTTGCGTTACAATGCAGTATTACGTGGCTATCAATTTGATTTATTTAATATTGATGAAGGCTGTTATATCACAAAAAATAAAGGACTATCTGTCGGTAGCCCATCATTAATTGAGTTTAATTTGCCGTTTGTATTAGTTTTAGATGACAAGTCAAGGCTTGGAATTAATGCTATATCTAAAGATGATCTTAATAATCGTATGCAATTATTAATAATGACTAAAGGTGAGTATCGTGAAGCAATTCGGCAGGGTATTAGAACTTAAAATCGGTAATCGCAAAGAAAGCATTGTTATTAATAATCTCAGAGTGGCTTTTTCAATTAAAAAAACGCTAACATCAGAGCCAAATACGGGCGAAATATCGGTCTATAATCTCAACGATTCAAACCGCAATCTTATTACTAGCAAACAGTATCATTTTTTAGAGTTATCGGTTTGCTATAAAGAAGATGTTTTACGGTTGATATTCTGCGGTGACATTCTGACGGTTGAAAATAAACTGACAGGGCAAGATATCATCACCACAATGCGTTGTGGTGATGGTCACCGAGCTTATACCGAAAAAACTATTATTAAAACAATGCAAAAAGGGCAAAAAGACAGCGACTTTTTAAACGAAGCGGTAAGCAGTTTTGGTGTTCAAAAAGGAGCTATTAATTTGCCAAATGATAGAGCTTTACCACGTGGTAAAGTACTCATGTGTGACACACGTGAAGCAATGCATAAAATCGCTATTAACAATAATGCGGACTGGTCTATACAAGATGATCACCTAGTTGTTATCCCCAAAAATAAAGCCCTTTCTAATAACGAGGGTTGGGTTATTTCTAGAAACACAGGAATGATAGGAAGCCCTAAAAAAACTAATGACGGGTTAGAAATTACAACACTATGCAATCCGCATTATAGAATCGGTTCGCTTGTTCGTGTTGAATCAAAACTCACCGAGTATAACGGCGATTATAAAGTTAAATCGATTGAACATAATGGCGATTTGTACGGCACTAACTGGCACAGTAAATTAGTTTGCACGGGCGGAAAGTTTGAAAAAGTATGATTAATTTGTTATTTTGTTTTTCATTTATCTGATGAAAGGGAATAACACATGAAAAAAATAATTGCTATCTCTCTGTTAACGTTGATCGGTTTTAATGCATATGCAAATGATAATGCAAAAAGGCTTATTGAACTCTTGATTAAAGATGATATATCAGTTTTTAAGAAAGGAGGCGGTGCAATATTAAGTGAATATATACCATCCGTTAATGCATCACAATTAATTAGTGAATACAGTAACAATCAGTATAAATATGAAAAAGCATACGATAAGCAACTAGTGAACATTAAAACAGTTGCTTCGGGCGTAAAAACTGATTTATCAGGCGATCCTTATATTGTAGCTAATGGTAAAAATCAATTTGAATATGTGTCTCTTGAACTAAAAAACAAAGACGATGCGATGAATATCAATAAAGGTAGTAAAATTGATATGATCTGCGTTGGCACGAAAAATAATGTTATGTTTCCAACATTAAAAAATTGTGTAACTACTGATAGTTATTTTCAAAAATTTCTTGAAAAAACGATGGAAGGTATAAATAAATTAGACAAGGATGATAAGCCTGATAGTGGTTTTGAAGCGTTTTATTTAGGGCTTTGGGAGTTCGACATTAAAAATCCTGGTACACTAGATAAATATAAAACCGCATCTGAATTATCAAAAAGCAAGTCAGATTTTGATAAAATTTTGGCTTTAGCTGAAAGCAAAGCGACAGACGAGGTAAAAAACTTTACAATGCCAAAATCATAAAAAAAGCCCGAAAGGGCTTTATTCAATCTTGATATCAGCAAGAAGACGACCTCTATAATAATCACAAGTGCAATTTTGATTAATTAATGCTACGTAATCGGTGTCTGCAGATATAGTTTTTTTATCCATAGAAATACACCAATCACAGTCTCTAGCATCACCCACGTTTAAAACTTTGATGTTCTTTATTTTTAACTCTTTTATTTTTTCTAATTCTTCATTCAAGCTAACTTTATTTCTAGCTGAATATACTAAATTTAGAATTATATTTTTTGGATTGCTTTCATTATCAAGCGCATCATCAGTTAAAACGCTAATAATTTTTTTATGAATCTTCATTCTTGAATTAAGGTTTAATGATTTCTTTTCTTCAAGAGTTAAAAACTCATCACCAAAATTTGGAGAAGATAATAAATTAAATTCTTTAATTAAAGTTGGTTTGCAATCTTCTTTTATTTGAGCGCAACGAGATATTTCGAGCGTAAGCATTTCTTCTAAGCTAGTTGATTGCGTTACTGGAACACTTGGCTTTTTGGTAGTCGTTGTTGATTTTTCCTTGTTTAATCCAAATAATTTTTTTAAAAACTTCATAAAAGTATTAATTATAATTGATCGTTTTTTGACTATAGCATAACTGACTTGACTGTAAACATATTTTAAGTTAAATTTGTATTCAGGTGCTCAAAACACTAACTCAAAGCGGAAACCGCGCCCGATAGTTTATGCGGTATTTTTATATCCAGATTTTATGATCGGGAGTGAGACTAATAAAATACTCGAAAGAGAAATACGTCCGCTGACTTTGAGCAGTTTTGAGCTCCTGATCGCCCACTCAAAATGGGTCTAACAATAAAACTCAAAGGATGTAGAAATGAACACACAATTAGAAACAATTCAGTTTCACAATCAATCTTTAATCGTACTCAATCACGAAAACAAACCATATATTGCCATGAAACCTGTGTGTGAAAATATAGGTTTAGATTGGCATGCCCAACTTAACAGAATCAATCGCCACAATGTTTTAAATAAAGGTGTCGTCATGATAGCGACACCCACTAAGGGAGGCATACAAAAGCTTGCTTGTCTTCCCATTTCAATGATTAACGGTTGGCTATTTGGAATCGATACTAATCGTGTAAAACTAGAAATCAAGCAAAAATTAGAACAATACCAGTTAGAGTGTTTTGACGTTCTCTATAATCATTTCATGCCAAAAGTTGCAAGCCAGTATCCTAATACTATTTCAATAGAACAACAACAAGCCATCAAGCAAGCGGTCAATGAGCGTTCATATAGAACAGGTGAACATCACCAAGCCATCTATACTAAATTCTATGAGCAATTCAAAATCCCTCGCTATCAAGATTTGCCAGCGTCTAAATTTGATGAAGCTATCCAGTGGCTAGGCGGTGTGCATAGTAGAGATTTCAGAGCTGTTAATTTAGATAATTTGAAACGACAATATAATTATCTAGCAACAATACAGGAATATTATTACCGAGTATTTGATTTGTATAATGATACGTTAGCCATGTTTTTAGAAAAAAACTGTCCACATCTGCATTACAATTTTTCAACAGCACTGAATAAAATTCAAATTAATGTGGGTTTATCGTTGAATTTTGTTCGTAGTGAATTGGACGTTTCTAATTCAAAACTGAGTAAAGTTAAATGGTAATAAACCACCGCCTTTTTTAAATATATTTGCCATAAAAAAGGTGGTAGAAATTTTCAACTAATTATTTCAATTATAAAACAATAGGTTATAATAAGAGTGTTCCCTGTGTATACAGGGATTAACTGTAAATTCACACAAACAGTCCTAGTGGCGGTTTTTATTTAACGCTATTTATGTAATGACAATTCGTTAATAGCCGCCTCAGCTAAAAAGTTACTGCGATCCTTATAAAACGAATTTGGCGCTTTAACTGCATTATCAATCCGATCGATCAGGATATCAGGAAGTGTGATATTTATTCGTTTTTGTTTTCCTGTAAAAGTTGATAAATCGACATCAATAATAACCCATGTGTCACAGTGTGCATATTCATCATTACTTTTATATGAAACGTGATCATTATGAATGTCTTTAATATCATAATCACCTGATTCAATCATATCTTGAATAGTTAACAGAATAGCTTCTGTTGCCATCGCTGGTATATCACTTTCTTTATCAGCGGCTGAGTAGCAATCATATTTATCATTACATAGAGCTGGCACAACAATACCATAAGCGGTATTGCCGTCAGTAGGCGTTTCAATACCGAGAGTGAAAAACATAATACCTCCAAAAGGTGGCGGGCTATAGAAGCCCCGCCGATTTTTTTATTGATCTTACTGTGCCGATCGGTAGTTCCGATTTCGGGTGAGGAACTGGAAACGTTTTGTTAGTTATTGGTGAGTAAAACATATGATGACTACCTTTAACTCGTTTCAGAACACACCCTGCATTAGTAAGTTTCTTTATCAGGTCAGTTGATTTCATGTATTACCTCCTAACCTGAATACAATTATACACACATATACACACGAGTCAACATTTTTAATTAGGTAATTTATGACAGATTCACTATATAACGCTATCGAAAGCCAAATTAAACGGGCGCAATCAAATGTTTATACCGCACTACCTGCAAAAGTGCTTAGTTTTAATGGGCACACGGTCAGTTGCCAAGTGATGATCAACCGAGTCAACGCCAACGGTCAGGAAATCACGATCCCCCCATTAGTTGATGTACCTGCACAATTCCCCCATGCTGGAGGATTTTGTATTACAGTTCCAATCAAAGCAGGCGACGAGGGATTAGTTGTTTTTTCAAGTCGATGTATCGATGGCTGGTATGCCAGCGGTAGCCAATCAAAACCTCTTGATAACAGAATTAATGATCTTAGTGACGGTTTTTTTATCGTCGGCTGTAATAGCGTGCCGAATAAAATACCTGATTTTTATAATGACGGTGCATCAATGCAAACTGATGACGGATCTACGTATATCAGATTAACGGAGGGAACAATCTATATAAAAGGCAACATTGAACAGGAAGGAAATTTTAATCAGTCAGGAGGGAATACAAATAGCACAGGAACAATTATGGCTGAGGATGTTAAAACTAACAGAGGTGTTGATTTGAATACGCATGTTCATACAGATGTACAAAGTGGAAGCAGCACAACAGGAGCACCAGAATGATTGTTAGAGAATTAGATAGTAGTCATGATTGGACGTTCGGGCGAGGTTTTGCAAATTACCTAAACGGATCTGACGCTATAGCACAGTGCGTGAAAACCAAATTATTAGCACTAAAACGAGACTGGTTTTTGAATCGTGACGATGGTATAGCGTGGTTTGATTATCTCACTAAAAACCCAAATACGAAACAATTAGAAATTGATGTTAGAACGGAGATTTTTAAGGTTGAGGGCGTTTTAAATATTGATGAATTTGATATTTTACTCGATTCAGAAAATCGCCAATTTCTAATTCAAATCACCTATACAGACAAATTTAATAATTCTAACGAGGCGTCAATCAATGTTAAAGATAAGTGAAAAGGGGATCGAGATAGATGATCTGTATACTATTCAAGATCGACTAGTGAATGCATTTAAATCTATTTACGGTGAGGATATTAACCTTGACAGTGATACGCCAGATGGACAGTTATTAGGTCTGTTTTCGCAGGAATTAGCTAATGTACATCAGGCTGTATCATTTATCGTGCAAATGTTAGATCCATATCAAGCCGCTGGACAGTGGTTAGAACAGCGAGCTATGTATGCAGGAATAACACGAATAACTGCATCATATTCATATATCGATGATGTTATTTTTACTGGTTCACCAAAAACAACCGTACCAATCAACTCTATTTATATTGATAAAAACAAAAATAAATGGGTAACGACCGAGCCGATAACGTTAAACGATCTAGGTAGTGCTCGAACTAAATTTAGATCATTAGAACTTGGTGACTACACAGTTAATGCGCTAGAAGAATTTACGCCCAGTACTGTTATTATTGGTATCGATAGAGTGATTGCAAATACTCACAGCTATGGTGGGGCTGATGAGGAAACCGACGAACAGCTATTAAAACGTTTTATGCTGTCTCATTCGATTAATAACTATGATGATCGGCAAGGTATGCAATCAGCATTACTAAATATAACTGGCGTTAGGAAATGTACTGTCTATGAAAATTTCACTAATAACACTGATGAAAAAGGTGTACCTGCCCACTCATTAAATGCTGTAATTCTAGGTGGTGATGATGAAAAAATAGCGGAAGTTATCACTAAAAAGAAAATAGGGGGATGCGGTTTATTTGGCCAAATGGAAACAACACACGCACAGGACGGATTATTACGAAAAGTCTATTTTGACAGGCCTACAAAAATTAACGTAAATGTTTCAATGATAATAGGGCGTTATAAATCTTTTGATGACATCAACACAGAGCAAATCAAGGAAAATTTAAAAAAATTGGATTTCGATATCGGCGAAAATGTTTATGCATCACGCATCATATCTAACATCAATTTAGTAGATGGCTTCTACATTAAATCACTCACTGTAAATGGCTCAAATATTGCTGAAATTGGATATCGTGAATACGCACAGGTAAACAATGTGGAGGTGTTGATTGAATAGAGAAAATTTTATTATTTGGCAGTATCGCACTAAACCTAAATCGCTCGGAACTATCAGGGCTATCTACAAAGAGACTGATTTAACATTTCAAAACACCATCCAAATTGCCGACATTTTAAATATTGATACAGCCACAGGTTATGCGCTTGATTTAGTCGGGCGTCATGTAGGTGTATCACGGGTTTTACCTACAGCAATTGCAAAAGAGTATTTTGGCTGGCTCGAAGATGACAGTGCTTTATCCTTTGGTATTGGTGAATTTTATAGGTATGGCGATGCATTATCAGCATCAGTTGTTTTAAATGATAACGACTACCGTTTTTTTATTAGAGCAAAAATAACCAAAAATTATCAAACGGGAACGATAGAAAACATTGTTAAATCAATTCAATTTGTTGTTGGTAATCATAGTAATGTTATCGATACTCAAAACATGACAATGAATATTATCGTTAACAGCGACAAACTAAATTCATTAACGCTATATGCAATAACCAAAATGGATATTTTGGTTAGACCGATTGGTGTTATGTATGAATACACAGTATTAGTAAATGATAAACCGTTTGGATTTGCTCACGATAACGGTAGTTATGGATTCAATATCGGTAGATTTGTTCGACTACAGGAAATAGGAATTAATTAATGAAAATTCAAGAAAAACCAGATTATTTAATATTTGCTGATTCAGCAAAAAATGGCGAATGCGTTAAATTTCCAGATGTTAGTAGAGGTTGGGGTGTCACAATAGATCAAACAGCATCCAAACCTCCAATGGAGTGGATGAATGGTGCATTTAATCGTGTTGATAAAAATATGCTTTATTTGTTGCAACAGGGTATACCTGAGTGGTGTGAATATGTCAAATACCCAGTTAATGCCATTATCAAATATAACGGCGTTTTATATACTGCTATAGTTGAAAATGACAATGCTAAGCCATCGACAAATACAACTAAATGGAAAAAAACACAGGCTGAAATACCTGACGCCAGTACGGAGAAAAAAGGGGTAGTTAAATTAAGCTCGGCTACAAATAGCTCATCAGAAACAGAGGCATCAACGTCATTAGCCGTCAAAAAAGCATATGATTTGGCAAACGAAGCGGTAAAAAAATCAGGCGACACAATGACTGGGCAACTAATTCTGTCAGAACTCGGAATAAAACACAGATATACTGATAGTGAAAATCTAATAGTATTGAGAACGCTCGGCGATAATTACTCTTGCATGTTCTATGATGCAGAAAAAAAACAATGGCTGAGTAAATTAGTATATAACTCGACAACAAATTCGTGGAATTTTCCAAGTATTGACGATGTTAAAATTAACAATAAATCAGTATTGAAAACTGGTGACTATGGAATAGGCTCATTAACTGGTGCACAACTAGATAATCCAGATGAGACATTGTTGGGCGGATGTTATGCAACTAGAACAACATCATTTCCAGAGCTAACAGAATATAAAAATCGGAGTGACTCTTCAAGCCTAACTGCCTACCCTGCGTGGTCAAAAAATTGGTACGTTGAAAAATTGGCGGTTGTTTATAGTAAAATCCCACGAATTTACTATCGCTGTGCAACACCAGAAGGTAAACAACAATTTTATGAGTCAATCACAACAGCAAACGTTAATAATTATATCCCTGTCGGTGTTCCCCTGCCATGGCCGACTAATAAACCACCGTCAGGATGGCTTGAGTGTAATGGATCGTGGTTCGATAAAAATCAATTTCCGAAACTAGCCGCCGCATATCCGTCAGGATCATTACCAGATTTGCGAGGCGTTTTTATTCGAGGTAAAGATAATGGTCGAGGTCTTGATCCCAATAGGTCGATTCTCAGTTATCAAGATGATGCTATTCGCAATATCTATGGTGAAATATCGCCGATTTCCGAGTCATTCGGGGCATCTCCAATAGCCACTGGCGCATTTAGATATTTTGAAAAACACGCTGATCATTCGCCTGCGCATATAGACGTTGGCAGTGTTGGTGGTGTCACATTCGACGCATCACGAGTTGTAGCAACAGCTAATGAAAACCGACCTCGTAACCTCGCATTTATGTATATCGTTAAAGCAGAATAAAGGAGAAAATAATGAAATATCAATTACAACCAGAAACGGCAGTATTAGATAATAATGGTTTAACAATTTCGGCAGGTTGGGCAGTTGTTTATAATGTTGATGCTAAAGGTGAATTTTTACAAGCAACCTATCAATATTTACCAGTAGGTGTTGGTTTGCCAGCTAATGCTTATTTAGACGCACCAAAAAGCGTTAAAGATAATCAAGCCATTATTCACAATGGCCAACAATGGACTTACCCTAAAGATTTGCGTGGTACAATGATTTACTCAACCGAAACGGGTGCAGAAACGACCATGCAAGAAGTGGGTGAAATCCCTGATGGCTATACAACATCAAAACCAACCAGTCAATTTGATAGCTGGGATGGTGAGAAATGGGTATTAGATACTGAAAAACAGCATCAACATGATATCGATGTAGCAACATCACAGAAAAAACAGTTATTAAGCGAAGCTAGTTCACAAATTGAATATCTACAAGATGCAATTGATACAGATATAGCGACAGATGAAGAAAAAGAGCTATTTACAGCGCTAAAAAAATATCGTGCATTACTAAATCGTATTGATGTTAATCAAGCACCAAATATCAATTATCCACAGCATCAGACAACATCACAAAATCAGCGATATCATACATAGTTTTATCATTTTGATAGAACACGTAGTTATGATCGTCGTGACTGTTGATTATGTAGCATTCGCCCGATAGTTCTAAATCGTAATCATCGGGCGTCATTCGTACATAAATCGGTATAGTGTATTTGATTGTTATCATGAGATTAAAATAGTTAGTTTTTATGTATCATAAACTAAAATATTTGGATGTTAATTATTGATGTGAAATTTTGAAAGATTGATCGAGGCATAAAGTAGGGTGTGTGACATATTTGTGCCGTAAAATCTGTAAAAATCTGTAAAAAATAGTGAACAAATATACAGCAATAAGGGTGGCTAACCTCTTTTAGTATTGATTTTTAATGATTTATTTTTTAGTTATTAAGCTGAGCGTGTCACTCTTAATCAATTGGTCGCGGGTTCGATCCCCTCACAACCCACCATCCCTTAATTCATCAAAATTCAATAACGTTCAAAAAACCTTTATCTAACAAGCTTTTTAGCTAATTTACTGTTTAACTAAGTTCAAGTAGATTTAGCGAAATTCAAACTTTTATGTTATATATTATGTTATACGCTCAAATATAACTTAAATTCGTATAACATGGCCAAGATTATAAAACCTCTAAATGATACTCAAATCAAGTCAGCCAAGCCAAGGGAATGAGTCTTTATTAGAGAGTAATGCTTTGAAAACCGTTAATGATAAGTTTTGCCATAATCACATATTTAATCCAGTCAATTAGACTGGTTTTTTATTACCTATTATTTAATAAACACTTTATATATATTTTAATAGCACTAACAACACTAATAACATAATATAATTGATTTATATATATTTTTTAAGTGTTATTAAAAGAAAGTAATAACATATATAACATTAAAACATGTCATTAGGTCGGATTTCAAATCCGTGCTGATTTCCCAATGAGATCCTTTCCTTTGGCAGGCTAAATCCAAAAATGTGGTTATTCGAATAATAGCTTTTTATACGGTAATGGTATAATGAAAAGATTACGCTTAGGCTGATCCCCGAATATCCGTAACGCTAACGGACTGGCGTAATCATTTCATAAGTGATTGTTTAGGGGAACAATGGCATTACCAGAAAGACAACATTATTCATTAGATAAAGCAGTTAAGAAAATTAATTCCTATATTCCAGATAAAGAACATATTGATCTAGATGACTAGCTTCATTATGCTTTAATCGGTGAAATTGGGCTTTTTTATCCTGTATCGCATCAAATTGATTTAGGTAAGCAAGAAGTAATTGGGTTGTTCTTTTGTTACTGAAGAATATGATTTTGATTCAACGAATTAAATAGCTGAATGGATAAAAGATAAACTCAATAAAGAAATAGCAATAACTTTACTAACTATAGTGAAATTGATATCTACAATATTAGATTCATTAAAATGGAAAATGAAAATTTTCAAAGAATTGACTTATTATTGGAATTTATCAGTAGTTATTTAAGAATATCTTATGGTGATATTGATAAGTTAAAAAATGGACAAACAGTAAAAACTAATATTTTTCTAATGCCTCAAACAATAGAATAGAAAATGATAGTTTTCCAAATAATTTTGAGAAGGTTTTACCTCGTGTTCTCTTACCTGTTCAATTTGAATTTTCTATAAATGATGTCGTTATAACTAAAGAAGAATTGGATATATTCACCCAACAAATACAAGATGATAGTTTTACTATTGAAAATTTTCAAAATATTCTTTTTTTATTAAAAGAACTTTTATGCTCTAAAGCTCGTCAATGGAAGCAAGAGACAATTAATCAAGAATTAGATAATACATTAAAAGGTATGAGTAAAAAGACGCCTAGAATCAATGTGGTCAATGTTAAACAAAAAATATAAATCATGATATAGCATTCTATTTTACTAAGGCTGAGTCTCAATAATGAGTGAATTATTGAAAATTGCCCCCCTTTCTTGATAACTTGTCTAGCATAATATATATTTATGTAGAGGATTTTTCCTCTTAAACTTTAAGGAGAACTATATGGCTCTTAAACCAGGTCCAAAACGAATTGTTCCATCAACAGGTAAACCAGATCAACGTCAACGAGATAACAAGGATACACCAGGAAATAGACCAGACGTAAAACCTAGTAAACCTAAAGGTAAATAAAAAGTTAGCTAACTAAATCAATAAAATTTGTTCCGCAAGCCAAACTATGATTCCGCGTGCGGAGCATTTCCGATAAAAATCTCAATAATTACCTCTTTAGTTAAACACAAACAAACTTATTGAGGTAAACAATGCAATTAAACACTCCAAAATACTATTTTCTTGACGAACTGGCGTTAATTTTAGGCTGTGCTAAAAACACATTACGCTATGATCCAAACTTCCCAAAAGGTTTAAAAGTAGGTAAACGTCGCGTCGTTTACGATATGGCTGAGGTTAAAACCTACTTAGAAAGCAACCGAGTACAGTAGGAGGCTTTCAATGTCATATTCAATCACACCTGAACAACACAAAGTCATTAGGGATAAATATGGTATCCAATATGATCGCCTTGTTCGTGAAAATGAGAGATACAAAATTACTAGTATCGCCCGTTCAACAGCATGGCAACTTGAGAAAGACGGTAAATATCCATTAAGAAAATCATTAGGTGCTAACTCATGCGGTTGGTCATTAGTGGAATTACTTCACTGGATCGATAATCCGCCAGTAGTTGAAAAAATTAATCAACCTACTAAACGCCGAGGATTTGCCAATGGAAGCTACTAAGATAATAGTTAAACAAGATGAATTAAGCATCATAAAATTTGATGGCATCAAAGTACGAATTATCACTTATTTGGGTGAACCTTGGTTTATAGCTATTGATATTGCAAAAGCATTGGAAATTACAAACTCAAGAAAAGCATTAATGTCATTAAATGAGCATGAACGGAATACTGTAACTTTAAGTTACGAAAATAGCGGTAATCCAATTTATGCCATAGTTTCAGAATCAGGATTTTATAAACTCATTTCACGAAGTAGAAAGGCGACTCAGCAAGGAACATTTGCCTATAGATTTAGTAATTGGGTATTTGGTGAAGTTATTCCAGCAATTCGTAAAACGGGTGCTTATGGTGTGCCTTGGTCTTTCTTAAATGATTATGCTAAACGTGAAAAAGAATATCTTGTTGAATCAAGCAGAAGAGGACGCAATTTAGAAGCTTGTAAAAAATGGAAAGCTAATTTGATAGCAGAAGAGCAAGCACTATGGAAAAAATATCAACCAGAATTGATTTAATAAAAAAGGCAACTTGCCACAGTTGCCCATATATTCAATCACTAAAATCAATTAATTAAGGTATATCAATGTCAACAGAACTAATCAAAAGCATTGAACTCGTGCCAAAGCGTAACGCGTTTAAAGCACGTTCTTATAATAACGCAGGGTTAAAAACATGGGTAGATTTGGAAGCGTTTGAACGAATTTTAGTTATGCTTTTGGAGTGATTCCTCTTGATTGCAATTCTTTTCTTAAAACCCTCTTTATCCAAGTTGCTAAATTTGTATCGCCATCTTTTGCAGCTTCTTCTTCTAGCTGTTGCCTGAATTCTTCAGTTAACCGCATTTGGTATTGTGGTGATCTTTTTTCTTTTGGTGTTGACATGGTACTTACCCTATATTATTATAATTACATGGTAACGACCATTATAATGGTAACGACCAAAAAATCAATCCCTCGAAGTGGTGGAACACTATCGAGGGATCTAACCACAATAACATTAAAAGAGGTAATGATTATGGCTAATAGTAATGATACCCTATGCCCTAAAAATGGGCAATATGACCTAACTAACCTTTTATCTGTCTTGAATTTATATCAGGCTGATATTCAACCACAAAACTTATTACACGCAAAAGCACACTTAGAGGAACTTAGACAATCAATTATATGGGGAATCGGTGCTATTGGTAATTTGTTGTTTTGGGCTTCTGAATGTGAAGAATATGAGGAACAACAATTTAAAGACGATACACGCGACATTGGTTACTTGTTAGCACAATTAAAAAATGTTGCTTGCTTTGCTTCCAATCAAATTAATTTACTCGACGATAAACTTAATGATTAAGGAAGTTAACGATAATGAATAATAATCAAAAAATAACCGCAATTCACCATATCATCGTTGATTCAACTATGGCGATAGTAGCAGGTTTGTTTTTAATTGAGCAGATTAACAAAAATGATAGTCAGGTATTTATTCATGAGGGTATCAAGATTGATATTAATAAAGATTTAATAGTCTTAGGTTTAAATATCAATCTTAAGCAATGTTTAATTGAGGATTTTGGTGAAAGTGAGGGATTAAATCGCACTTATGGAATGTTAAAAGACATGTACACAGAAAGCGCAGATAAACCTATTTCATTAACTCTATTCGGGCAAGAATTGCTTTCATCATTGTTTATTGATTTAGCCGAAGATATCAAAGCTGAATCTAACGCGACAGTCCATTAAGGGGACAGTAATGAAAATAAACGAAATTACAGCCGAAGCGATAGGCAAATGGGAATCAATCTTTAGTTAATTAGGTATTGAGGTGGGTAATGGTAAACATTACCCTAGCCCTATCTTTGGTGGTAAAGATAGATTCTGGTTTGATAATAAAAGTGGTTACGGTACTTATTCCTGCAATCTATGTGGTAGCGGTGACGGTTTAGAACTTATCAAAATTATTATCATTATTTTTGTTTAACTGAATTTTTGCTACAAGTCACCACTAAATTTAACTAAAGAACTGGTTATTCTAGTTTTTGAATTTATTTCGCCAATGAAGCTCTCTATTAAACAAATACCGTTTCAACCTACAAACTTAATCACAGAAAGTGTTTATAATTTAATTGTTTTACCATGTTCATTATCATCTAGCTCATCAGGTGTTTAGTACATTTTTAATTAATGATATGTTGCGTTACACCTCAACACCATCTTAATAGATGTAATATAAACAATAACTGCATGCTTAATAATCTGTTGCAGTGGCACTTGATAGTAAGTAATAGATTTTATCGTAGTGGAAATATTCTGATTATAATCCAATGATTCTGGGCAGATGATAGCCAGCGTATGTTAGCTAAAGCTTGTCGAAATGTCATCTGTCGCTATGTTTTCATCTAGGATAATATAAAGTTTTATATTCTGATTTGCATAACTGATTATTTTAATTAAAGATTACATGCCATATTAGATCTCGATTGAGATATTAACAGAACTATCGAGAAAAATATTTTTAATATATTCTTCTAATAAGGCGATATCTTGATCAGCAAATTCAGCGATCAGTTTTTGTTCGCCGACTAGATGTTGTTTATCCGCCTTTATTTCTACGGTTAGGGCATTTTTTTCGAGTAACAGATAGTTGATTGCATTTGCGACTTCCATGGTTGATTTGTTGGTTTGTATAGCTATTGAATCATCAATTTCACCATCATCAAAACGCGAAATAATTAAATAACGGTCGGGGGATGTCGGATGGTTACCGATACCAATAATCAAGACGTCATTTTCGGTATAACAGTTTATTGTTGTAGCAAAAAATCGTGCTTCTTGTTCCATCTTTTAATTCGGTAACTCCATAATTAAGGTGGAGAAATTTTTTTAAATAAAAGGCTATTGTAATAGTATTTAGTCATGTTGTATCTATATTTTTGATTAACGCCATGAATCTGTTTAGCCAGTATAAGATTGATGCAATTCGCCACTATCAAAATCAAGTTAAATTTTGCAAAAGCCTACTTTTAGGTCACTATATTTTTTAAATAGCGGAACATGCTATAGATTCCCTAATAATTTTTACAAAAAATAAGCTATTTTATAAAGCATCAATCAATATCGTTAACAATAATCTTTTATTGCCGTTTATTTTAAATAGTTGTTGTAATGGGGAATGCTGTTTAGGTTCGTTAATCACGATAGCATTGCATAAGCAGGTATCTGTTAATTTTGTTGGATGCAAATGTAGATATTCCAAGATAAGCCATTGCCTTCTCCAATTTAAGAAATATTAAAAATTAGAGCTATTCGGTCTAATAACAGCTATTTTAGCTAAATAGAAAATAGTTGAAAGATAAAATTAAGCAGCCAAATAACTAACCAAACAACCAATACAAAGCATAGAAGAAGCAGCTATAAAACCAAATTATTATCACAATATTATCTTAAAGTTTTCGACTTGCTGCTGCACTGTTATAAAATGAGAGTTTAAATGCTCATCCTGATCTTATTGAAATATCTTTGTCTAGGTTTAGAATGACTGGTCGGGCTATTTATTATAATGCAAAATATTTCAGCGAAAGAGTTGAGTTTATGGTAAGGCGGTGATTTATGTTGAATAAATATAGTAATATTTCCATTTTATAATAATATAGCGTATATAGTAAATTAATTGTATTTTTGTCAGCGGTATTTTTATGAAAACATTATCGAGCTATATTGAATCATCAAATACTATTAGCATTTATGTACTTGCTGAAGCGTTAGGTTGTGATAGAACTACTCTAGATAGCTGGATAAAAGATGAAACTCTTTTATTCCCTAAACCTATCCAACTAGGTAAAGACGAAATACTTTTTATCTGTCAAGAGATTCAGGGTTGGTTAAGTAAAAGACCAACATTCAACTGTTATTATGACGGAAAGACAGATAATTTTATCATAAACCATAATCAAATTGTTTCAGTAAATTCTAAGACAGATACATTGATTAATAAACAACAAGCCTTGAATAAAATACATGCAAAAGTTAAATCAGATGGAGAGAATATTTTTTTAATCAATACTGATACTGTTATACCATGTATTTCAATTGATGGTGTTGATTTATTTTTTTCTGATAGATTTCAACCATATTTTTCTCATAGTGAAAAAGTCTCTATTCAGCATGAAATTGGTGTTGAATTATCAAAAAAAGAAAAAAAGGATATAAATTCCAACTCGCCGAAGCTAAAGCGCATAACAACATTATAACTGTTCCAGTGAATTTTAAACTGAACTTACTACATCATTTTTAGCTACCGCAAAAAACAATTGCTATAAAATTAATCTGATCACTAAAAGTTTCTATTGGAATTGATGAGACGATATCTGTCATTATAGTTATTGTTGATAAATCATTTGTTGATTTTTTCATTGTTCTATTTTTACTATATCCAATTATTAAAGGCGTAACGTTAGTAATAAATGATCGAGTTACAATATCATCGGTGTTATAAATAACTACATCACCCTTGATAGACTTAACCTTTGAGGAGTGTTTTTCTAATTAATGAAATATTAAGATTTTTAAGAAATGTTATAAATTATAACCATAACTACACTAGCACTATATGAAAGATTTTATTACTTTTTTAGCAATTTATATTGTCTGATATTGAAATAGATGAACATTAAAATGAATAGAGTATTCAAGTTTAGTAAAATTTCTGTCTAAAAAATCAGCTAATTTGCTGACGTTAATCACTCTACATTAATAAAAGAGACTGCAAGTTCCTTATTTTTAGGTATAATAAACAGCAATAGCCGATGTTGGTTATATTTTATATATGGGCATTTAAGCTAATCATTTATTAGTAGGTACCTAAACCACCATTAACAGTTGTAATATTCCATAAATCATAATCTATTTAGCGCATTTTAATATCGCAATACTCTATAAAAATGTACCACAACGAGTCTATATCCTATTGATTAAAATTTTAACTTATTAAAGAGTAATCATATGAACGCATATCTACTACTTTTGGGGGCAATTATCTGTGAGGTCATTGCAACATCTTCATTAAAACTATCTAATGGTTTTACCAACTTGGTTTTTTCGATTATCACCATAATCGGTTATAGTGCCTCTTTCTATATTCTATCGCTAGCCTTGAAAACTATACCTGTGGGCATAGCTTATGCAATTTGGTCAGGAATAGGGATTATTATCATCAGTTTAATCGCCTGGATCTTCTTAAAGCAATCATTAGATCTTGCCGCATTAATTGGTATGGGGTTTATTATATTTGGCGTGGTAATTATCAATCTTTTCTCTAATATTTCTGGTCATTAATAAACAATTAATGATTAAACTTTTATTTAGATAAATTATTTTAGCGTTTATAGAAATAAAAAAACCGGAGATAAACTCCGGTTAAAGTCAGAAAGAAAGTAAGAATATTATTACTTAGTGTCAAAAAATGGTTAGATTTCTTTAGCATGTTGTTTTAAGTAGCTAGCAACACCATTTGGATTTGCTTGCATACCTTGTTTGCCTTTAGTCCATTGTGCAGGACATACTTCACCATGTTCCTCATGGAATTGGAAAGCATCCACAATACGTAGCATTTCATCAATGTTACGACCAATTGGTAAATCATTAATGGTTTCGTGACGCACCACACCGGTTTTATCGATAAAGAATGAAGCACGAAGCGCAACTCCAGCTTCAGGATGTTCAACACCGTAGTCTTGCATAATACTATGTTTAATGTCAGCTACGATTGGGAATTTTACTTCACCAATACCACCTTTATCTTGTGGCGTGTTTCGCCATGCATTATGAACATATTCAGAATCCATAGAGACACCAATTACTTCAACACCACGTTTTTTGAACTCTTCTAAACGATGATCAAATGCAATAATTTCAGAAGGGCATACAAAAGTAAAATCCATAGGCCAGAAAAATACAACAGCATATTTACCTTTGATATGCTCAGCTAAATTAAAATTATTCACAATCTCACCAGAACCCAGCACCGCTGCTGAAGTAAAATCTGGTGCTTTACGAGTTACTAATGTCATAAAATGTCTCCTTGTGTAACGAATATTTATATTTTCTATGCAGTGCATTATAGCAATCTATGACAATACGCCAAGTTGTTATCAGCGATTGATTTCATTAGTTTAACCTATGATAAGCAAATTATTATTCGGTTTTAATTATCATTTTATTGGGTTTTCCTTTATTTTTAGTATCTCGGTGACGTTGTTTTACTTTTTTCTTTTTCGTTTCTTCTTGTTTTTTAGCTGCGTTTTTTTGTTTAGTTTTTTGCGAAGGTTTCTTTTTAGTCACCGGTTTTGGGGCTTTGGTTTTTGGACGTAGTTCATCAATGGTTCTTAATTTGATTGGTTCACGAATATAACGTTCAATTTTCTGTAATAATTCATTATCGTGAGCTTCAACGAGCATAATGGCGGTACCTTTTTTTCCTGCTCTTGCGGTGCGCCCAATTCGGTGTAAATATACATCGGCTGTTTTAGGTGCATCGAAATTAATGACATGAGTAATATCATCAATATCAATTCCTCTAGCAGCAACATCAGTGGCGACCAGTACATTAACGCTGTTATTATTCATTCGTTTAATGGCTTCATTACGTTTGGCTTGCACCATTTCACCCTCTAAATAACAACTATGAATATCAGCTTGATGCAGTAATGATACTAATTCATGCACTCGTTCACGTTTACGCACAAAGACAATGGTTTTTTTAACTTCCTCTTGTTTCAACAAGTGTGTTAATAATGCCACTTTGTGAGTCAAATCATCGGCACGATAATAGAATTGTAAAATCTTTTTTCGTTCTTTTCGCGAAGGATCGGCATTAATTTCAACTGGTTCGTTAAGAATACGATTAGCAAAACTGTGTAAACCTTCACCCTCTAATGTTGCTGAAAACAGTAGGGTTTGTTTTCGCCAGCGAGTTTCAGCCGAAATAGTTTCCACATCCTGAGCAAATCCCATATCTAACATACGGTCTGCTTCGTCCAATATTAACATTTCAACTGCACGACAATCGAAGTTTTCTTCTTTAATATACTGTAATAATCGACCAGTAGTGGCTATGACAATATCTTGATTTTTACTAAATACTTCAGCATGGTTCATATAAGCAACACCACCGGTAATCGTAGCTATACTTAGGTGAGTTGACTCGGTAAGTAACTTGGCTTGTTCAGCTATTTGCATGGTTAATTCACGAGTAGGGGCTAAAATTAAAACTCTTGGTGGCCCTGGTTTTCGACGTGGAAAATCAAGTAAATGCTGAACGGCTGGAATGAGAAAGGCTAACGTTTTACCGGTACCTGTCGGCGCCGACCCCAAAACATCTTTACCGTCTAAAGCTACTGGAATGGTTTGTGCTTGAATTGCGGTGGGTTCGTGAATGTTTTGCACTTGAAGGTTTTCAATTAAAATATCATCTAACTGTAAATCAGTGAAAGTTTGCGTTGTCATAGTGCTCTTCCAATCTATCATTTTGCTCCACATTATAACGGCAATCGCTATAACTACAATCTTTATCGACGCGCAACTGATTTAGCTTTAAACAAGCATAAAACTGGTTTTGACGACAAACACGGTAGATAATAAAGCAGCTACTCGCCTATAACCTTATCATAGGTTGGGGATTATGATAGAATTAAACACTTTATAAGATAGCGAATACTATTCACACTTTATCTAAATTGATGATCGAATTAAAAATATGACAGAATCTTTTTCTAACGATAAATATAACCAACAACTAAACAAAAAAATAACCAATTTAAAAACTATACTCTCAGATTTTTCCTTGCCTGAATTAGTGACTTACTCTTCACCAATCAGTCATTATCGAATGCGTGCTGAATTTAGAATTTGGCATAATGGTGATGAGATTTATCATATTATGTATGATAAAAAAACTAAGAAAAGAGTAAGAATTGATAGTTTTCCTATTGCCGTAAAATTAATTAATAATGCAATGCAGACCATTTTACCGTTAATTCAATATAACGATATTTTACGTCATCAACTTTTTCAAATCGATTATCTCTCAACGCTTAGTGGACAGTTATTGATCACACTTTTGTATCATAAAAAATTAGATGCACAGTGGATAATTGCCGCGGAGAAATTGAAGCAACAAATAACTGAACGAGGTATTAAAGCCAATCTAGTTGGTCGAGCAAGCAATCAGAAAATTGCGGTCAATGTTGATTATGTTGATGAGACTTTACCAATATTCGATAAAACTTTTAGTTACCGACAAGTAGAAAATAGTTTTACTCAGCCTAATGCGGCTATCAATATAAAAATGCTGGAATGGGCTATTTCGGTGACTAAAGGGTCGGAAGGGGATTTACTTGAATTTTATTGTGGTAATGGTAATTTTTCGATTGCTTTGGCACAAAATTTTCGTAAGGTTTTAGCGACCGAAATTGCCAAAGCTTCAGTCTATTCAGCGCAACATAATATCAAAATCAATAATATTGATAACCTGAGTATTGTGCGATTATCTGCTGAAGAGTTTAGTAGTGCAATTAAAAAAGAGCGAGAATTTAATCGATTAAAAGGGATTAATTTGGATAATTATCATTGTCAAACGGTGTTAGTTGATCCACCTCGAGCGGGTTTGGATGGTAAAACGATTAATATTATTCAAAGTTATCAACGAATTGTCTACATCTCATGTAATCCTCAAACCCTAAAAGATAATTTGCAACAACTGACTAAAACGCACTATATCGAACATTTTGCGATGTTTGACCAGTTTCCTTATACAGATCATGTTGAAACAGGTATTGTTCTTCGTAAAAAATAATATCAATAATATCCAACTAAGGTTAATTTTGCTAAAATAAGACTAGCTTTATGCTTAATTAACCGTTTTATTCTAATTATTGCATATCAAGTAGTTTAAGACGCAAAAAAAAACCCTAGATAAACTAGGGCTGCATTAAATTGCAAGGAATGGATGAAAGGAAATAAAACAATGAAACAATACTGTCTAGCCTCATGAATCATTGTGGTGTTACTATAGCAAACTAAAACCGACTAATTAATGACCGTAAAATTACAAAATAGTCATTGAACTGTCATGATGTCATTTGACTTTCTAAGATATCCTATTACTACATTATGCAATTTCGATAACCTGATAAAACATTAAGGAATATTCAATATGAAATTGTTAGTTGTTGAAGATGAACAAAAAACAGGTGAATATCTTCGCCAAGGTTTAGTTGAATCAGGATTTATTGTAGATCTTACCGATAATGGTCTCGATGGTTATCATCGAGCAATGACGGAAGATTATGATTTAATTATTCTAGATGTAATGCTCCCTGATATTGTGGGTTGGAAGATTGTTCAGTCGTTACGTGAGGCAGGCAAAGATACTCAGATTATTCTGCTTACTGCAATGGGCAGTGTCGAAGATAAAGTGAAAGGGCTCAATTTAGGCGCTGATGATTATTTGGTTAAACCCTTTTCTTTCGCAGAATTGTTAGCAAGAATTAAGTCGTTATTAAGACGCAATGTTCCCCAAGTTAATAATTACCAATTAAGCATTGCTGATTTAGTCATGGATTTACCTAAACGAACAGTAACGCGTGGTGATAAAAGAATTGATTTAACCAATAAAGAGTTTTTATTACTCGAATATTTTTTACGTTATCCTGGTGAAGTGCTCCCTAGATCACTTATCGCTTCCCAAGTATGGGATATGAATTTTGACAGTGATACCAATGTTATTGATGTAGCAATTAGGCGATTGCGGAACAAGATTGATGCCGATTTTGAGCCGAAATTAATTCATACCGTGCGTGGAATGGGATATAAATTAGATGTATTGGATGAAGAGAACTAACATCATATCATTTCGTATACCACTTATTGTATGCCTACTGACATGTGGGCTACTTTATTGTTTTAGCTATCTTATTGAACATACTTTTGAAAAAATTTCTATTCAACAAAATGTCACAGAACTGAATTCTGTCATCACCTCAATCGAGCGTGAGCTTACCTATTATTCGCCCGATGAAAATCGTGATGAATTCTTTCAAAATCTTTTACTTATTTTAACCGGTCATCATCATTTATTTGTTTATATTATTGATGATTCAGGAAAAATTGTCTATCGCACCCGCGGCCCAAATCTATCCATTGCTTTATCTCAAGAAGATTTTGATCGTTTAATTACCGAAAATAGTACTACAATTTGGAATATTGGTAAGTCATCTTATCGTATCGGTGCATCTAGAGTTTTATTAGATGAAGGTCGTCAATATACTACGATTGTTGCAGTAGCGCGTGATTTGCAACTTGAATTTATTAATCGATTACGAAATGGATTAGGTTTACTTATTGCTATTTCTTGTGTGTTAGCCTTGATTGGATCGCTAATTTCCATCTATTACACACAAAAACCGATTAATCGTTTAATAAAAAAAATTGAACGAATCAATATGAAAAGCTTAAATTACCGTATTTCAACGGCCTCTGTGCCGGTTAAATATGTAAGCTTAGTTAAAGCTTTTAATAATATGCTTCATCGTATGGAAGATGTTTTTGAGAGACAACGTAATTTTACTGCCGATATTGCTCATGAAATGCGAACGCCGATAACCAATTTAACCACCCAAACCCAAATCGTGTTAAATAATGCACGTTCTACAGAAGAGTATCGAGAGATCCTCTATTCTAATTTAGAAGAGTATGAAAAAATGTCGCAGATGATATCAGATATGCTTTTTTTAGCTCAGGCAGACAATCATCAACTGGTACCAAATCTTATCGATATTGATTTGCACTCAATGATTAGTTTGATGTGTGAATATTTCGAACCTTTGACTGATGAGAAAAATATTACCTTTGAGCTTGAAGGTAATTGTTCCCATATTCAGGGAGATAAAATGATGTTAGGGCGTGCAATAAGCAATATAATCTCCAATGCGATTCGCTACACACCGGAAAATCAGACAATTAAAATTAAATTGAGTCAATTAAGCCAAAAACAAATTCAGATTATAATCGCCAATCCGGGTAAAAAGATTGAAAGTCGTCATTTACCTCATCTTTTTGATCGTTTTTATCGAGTTGATGAATCTCGTCACCGAAATAATAAAGACAGTTCAGGAACAGGAATTGGTTTGGCGATTGTAAAATCGATTATCAACACCCACAAAGGTAATATTTATGCTGAATCGGATGATATCTCAACTCGATTTATTATTAAACTTCCGACGGTTATTTAACATCATAATCACTGATTAATAGATTAGCTGCCACATAGGCAGCTTTTTCTCTTAAATCCTGTGGTACTTGTTGATTTTCAACTATTTCATTTAGAACTGTCATTACCGCGCCCAACGCATCATCAATATAACCTAAATCATTACTACCAATTTGCGCATATCGTTCACGTATGAGCTCATTATATTTATTCATTTTTCTATCCTATTTATTAAAACTTCGATGCTATTTTAAATAAAATCAGTTAATTGTTGGTAAACTTCATTGGCTGAGATTGATTGCATCGTTTTATCAGTTGAAATGATGCTATGCTGGTTTTTACCATATCCACCAATTAGTTTTGGATCAGTTTTTCCAAATAAAGTTATATTCGGTCGATCTAACGCGGCAGTTAAATGGCTCAATCCGGTATCTACAGAGACGACAGCCTTAGAACCAGCAATAATTGTGGCGATCTCGTTAAGAGAGAGTTTAGGTAATACTTCAACATGATTAAATCCTTGCGCTAAACGCAAAGCGCGGGCTTGTTCATGAGGTGCACCCCAAGGAAGTTTAATCTTGAGTCCTGTCGGTTCGATTAATTCAATTAACTCTCGCCATGCCGCTTCTGTCCAATGCTTTTCTTCTCGGGTGGTAGCATGAAGAAAAACTAAATATTGTTGATTATCAGTCGGTAATGCCGATAAAAAATGACGAGCAATAGCATAATCACCGATTGAATTTGGTTGGGTGTAGTCAAGGCTTTTGGCAAATAACAGACGAACACGTTCAATGGCATGCATCTGTTTAGGTACATGGTGTTTGACATCATAAAACCAACTAGCAATTGGCTCTTTAATACTTTGCCGATCTAATCCATGTTTAATGCCTCGAGCTTTACGAGTGATTAAAAATGCACTTTTAATTAAACCTTGGGCATCAATAATACAATCATACTGTTGATGTCTTAAATGGGCGATAAATTGCTGACGTTCTTGGCGAATAGCTTTAGCAAACCAATTTTTTCGCCAACGCCTTATGGAAACAGGAATAACCTCATCTACTGCAAAGTGCCAAGAGGGGATTTGTGAGAAGTTTTCCTCAACCACCCAATCAAAAGTAATATCAGGTATGCTGTTAGCCGCATCGGTTAAGGCCGGTAACGTGTGTAATACATCACCCATTGATGAAGTTTTAACAACTAATACACGCATAATTAATTGCTCTTTTCACAACGAACGATGAGTTTCATCAATGTTTCAAAAACCTGATCTGGTTTGATATCAATCAGACTCTGATGATAACCTTGTTCAGCATCACCTTTACGAATGCGGTGATAACCCGTAATTAGACGAATGACTTCCGCCTTATTGGATAATGGCGGAGTAAAATCAGGACTACTCGGCCCATAAAGTGCCACTAAGGGTTTATCAAGCGCTGCTGCAATATGCATTAACCCTGAATCATTTGTGACTATGGCTTTACATGCTGAAATCACATTGATTGCTTGGTCTAATTTTGTTTGACCGGCCAGATTGATACATTGATCACTATGTACCATTTTGGCAATAATTTGTTCGCCAACTGGCTTATCTTTTTCTGAACCAAAGATAATAATTTTAGCATGCTGTTTTATGATTAAATCAGCTAATGCAGCATAGTGATAATCAGGCCAACGTTTGGCAGGGCCAAATTCAGCTCCAGGGCAGAAGCCGATTAAAGGCACGTCACTGGGAATGTTAAAAGTTGCTAATGTTTGATCTACTTCATCTTTTTCAACAGTAAGTTTTGGCCACAAAATTGGTTGAGGTAGATCTTTAGCCGAATGAATATCTTGTTTAGGGTAGGCGAGAGCGACATAGCGTTCTACCATTAATGGAAAAGCTTGTTTATCAAGCTGCCGTAAATCATTTAATAAACCATAACGCATTTCACCTTTCCAACCAGTGCGTTTAGAAATTTTAGCAAAAAAGGGGATAAGCGCGGATTTAAATGAGTTGGGTAAAATGATTGCTTGATCGTATTGATTTTTACGTAACTCTTTGCCGAGCTGATAACGTTTAGCTAATGCAAGCTCTCCATGACTAATTGGCATAGCGATTGATTGATTAACTTCAGGCATTTTACTTAATAAAGCACGGCACCATGCTGGTGCCATTACATCAATTTCCATGGTTGGTTGTAAATGTTTTAAGGTGCGATATAAACTTTGTGACATCATCATGTCACCAACCCATGAAGGACCAATAATCAACGTTTTCATTGAGGTTCCTTTATTGTTGGTTTAACCATTGCATATATTCAGTTGTTCCTTGAGATACTGTTTTGAACTCAATAGGACAACCTGTTTTCCTAAATTTAGTTAGATCAGCTTGAGTAAAGCTTTGATAGCGTCCTTTTAAGTGTTCAGGAAATGGAATATAATCGATTTCGCCTTTTTTATGATAATCTAAAACTGCATCAGCAACCGATTGGAATGATTCTGCACGACCAGTTCCACAATTAAAAATGCCAGAAACTTTATTTTTCCAGAACCATAAGTTAACCTCAACCACATCGCCAACGTAAATAAAATCACGTCTAAAATTATCACTACCAGCAAATAATTTTGGCTTTTCGCCTTTGGTTATTTGTTCATTCAAGTGATATGCAACGCTAGCCATGCTACCTTTATGATTTTCACGAGGTCCATAAACATTGAAATAACGGAAACCGCAAATTTGCGAATTTGCATTTGGTAAAATTTCTCGTACGTATTGATCGAATAAAAACTTTGAATAACCATATACATTTAAAGGTTTTTCATAAACTCTATCTTCAATAAAATTGTCACTACGTCCACCATAAGTTGCGGCTGAAGAAGCGTATAAAAAAGGAATATCAAAATCTAAACAATAATGTAGCAAATCTTTTGAATAGTTGTAATTATTTTCCATCATAAATTTGCCATCCCATTCAGTAGTAGATGAACATGCTCCTTGATGAAAAATAACTTCAATGTCCAGATTTTCACCGGAGACTATTGCTGAAATAAACTCATCTTTATCCATATAATCAGCAATATCTAAATCTGCTAAATTGGCAAATTTAGTTCCATCGGTTAAATCGTCTACTACTAAAATATCTTTTCGGCCTAAATCATTCAAACCTTTAACAATATTACTTCCAATAAAACCAGCACCACCGGTAACAACGATCATAATCACAACCTTTAACTAATAAAATTAATGACACTATAATAGCTATTTATTGGCAAATTTTCGAGTGAAGTTTTTTAATTAGTTGAATAATAAATTTAAAAGTTACTTATTTATTTTAGCAGTGACCAAAATATATCTTGCTAAGTTAATGTATGGTTCGATTTTGCAGTATTTTTTTTCAATTTCTAATAATTGTTCAAAATGCGTTTCGGCTTTTGACTTATTGGTTAAATAGTCATGAAATATCCGAATTCCTATTTTATTGGTGATCTTAAAATTTTGCTGATTCAACCATTGATATACTTGATTTGGATCACGAGGATAATTAGGAGATAAGGTTTTCTTTTTACGCTTATTAAGACCGGCTTGAGTATATCCAAAATTACCTAAAGTCACTGTTTTAAATAATAGGCCGTGATAGTTATAAAACATTAATGACAAATAACCATCTTGCTTAAGATATTGCTTTAGCGACTGTATTATTTGGATTGGATCGGCTACCCATTCTAAAACGGCATGACAAATCACAATATCAAATTGTGTTTCAATAAATTGATTCAGATCTTGAATAGGGCAATGAATAAAATTTAAGCTTAGATTTTCTTGATCAGCTTGCTTTTTTGCTAATTCGAGCATTTGCTCAGAAATATCACAAACAGTAATATTATGGCCTAATCTTGCTAATCGACAAGCAATCTGACCTTGTCCACCGCCTGCATCTAAAATAGTTAATGGTTTATTTATTGGATACTTAGCTAATATATTTTCTAGCTCTTGCCAAACGATAGCTTCTCGAATCTTGCCTTTGTTTGTTCCATAAATATTTTTAGCGAATTTATGGCTGATATCATCAAAATTACGATCAATTTTAGTCATAATATAGAGTTATTATTTCAATTATTTGTTATTTAATTTAGTCACTTCTAAATTAATTTGGGCAATTTTTTCTGACATCAATTGATAGCATTGTTCCATTAATAATCTAGCATCTTCTTTACGTAGATTTTTGGTTTCGATTGGCGGAAGCATTTCAACGATCATATGGCCATTATTAAGACGGTTAAGTTTTATATTATTGGTATCTGATACGCAAATTGGCACAATAGGAACGCCAGCGGCTATAGCAGCTTTAAAGGCACCTGTTTTAAATGGTAATAATCCGCGTCCACGACTTCGAGTACCTTCGGGGAACATCCATATTGATATTCCTCGTTTTTTTATTTCGTTAACAACTAAGTTAATGGTATCTCGAGCTTTTGATTTGTTATTACGGTCAATCAAAATATTGCCAGTTAGGTAATAAAGTTGTCCAAAAAAGGGAATCAAAGCAAGGCTTTTCTTACCCACCGTAACGGTTTTGGATTGTACAATGTCAGCAGCAACCACCATATCATAGTTGTTTTGGTGATTAGCAATAAATACGCAGCTGCCTAAATTGTTAATATTTGCTTGTCTACGTGTATCAACCTTTACACCTAAAATTGGTTTGAAGAAAAAACTGAAAAGATGGGCAAATCTAGCCACATTTTTAGGGTTACGAGGATTGAATAAACAAAAAATAACGCCTAGAACACAAGTTATAATACCAATAAATAACACACTGATTAAGCGAAAAAGAAAAACCATAATTTACCTCATAAGTTAACTTAGCGTATTATATACGTAATCTATATGAATATACAGTTTGTTAAATATCGCTTTAAAGGATGTTTATGCTCGAATCAACTATCATTTGGGATGATAATCAAATTCCAATCTCTCGTTACTTTGATGATGTCTATTTTAATACTGACGGTGCAGTAGATGAAACTCGTTATGTTTTTATTGAAGGGAATTGTTTATATGAGCGATTTTTACAACACCAGCAAGAGACTTTTACTATTGGTGAAACCGGTTTTGGTTCAGGTTTAAGTTTTTTAGTTGCTTGGCAAACTTTTAAACAATTTA
Organism: Gilliamella sp. N-G2; assembly: GCF_002142215.1. Lineage (GTDB taxonomy): Bacteria > Pseudomonadota > Gammaproteobacteria > Enterobacterales > Orbaceae > Gilliamella. The sequence continues at coordinate 175,432 of NZ_NAST01000001.1, read as the reverse complement.
GACAGAAAAATCCAAATAGTAATTTGAAAAAATTAAATTTTTTTAGTGTTGAAAAATATCCTTTATCTGCCAGTGAAATATCAAAAATTCATGATAAAGTTATTAATTGTGAAGATTCTCTATCGCCATTAGCTAAGCAATTGCAAGATTTCTTAATAGAATCCGATGTTGGCCGTTTAGATGAAACGAACTTATTGATATGTTATGACGATATTAGCTGCTTTGCCGATTTTCTAGTTCAACAAAATAGTTTAATTGATGCATGGTTTTTTGATGGTTTTTCGCCAGCTAAAAATCCAGATATGTGGAATGAATCTCTTTTTAAACGTTGTTATCAATTAACAAGAGATAAAGGAACATTTGCAACTTTTACCGCAGCAGGTTTTGTCCGACGTAATTTAATTAATGCTGGATTTAATGTTCAAAAACGGAAAGGATTTGGTATAAAACGTGAAATGCTAATTGGTCAAAAAATCTAAACTAGTTCGCCAATTTGACTTTTGGCGAACTAATACGAATTAACTAATATTAATTAAATTCGAATTGATAGATAAGATCTAGTGTTTGCGCAATACCAGAAGCTGCTTCTACATATAAATTTGGCAATAAACGATAACGCAAGGTAAATGTAGCTAGTGAGTCAAATATACCTACACCATATTTTAGCTGTAGATGAGGTAATATATAACCACTTACTACCACTTTTGAATTATTTCCTGCCCCTTGAGTGTCTAAAGAGAGATTCTTAATGCCAAATGCATTACCTATATCACCGATAAATTGTCCTGTTTTGGCAGTTCCAACGCCAACTAAAAATGCTGTCATCATATCATTATCGCTTTGGTCAGAACTATCAAGACCTTGACCTCGAATTAGATAAGAGAGAGCTTCTTGTTGTGACATAGCCGGATCGGAGAAAATCTCAATTTTAGGATCTGTTGATGATCCCTTAACGCGAATACCTGCCGTAATATTACTGTTATCCATTGCTTCAGGATTACGAATGGCTTCGATATCTAACATAGCTTGGTCCGTTGGACCAGAAAAAGTGATAATGCCTTTATTAATGATTAAGTCTTGACCATAAGCATGAAATCGACCGTTAGGAATTAATATTTCACCGTGTAAGTCTAGTCCTTTATTCGTCTGTGTTGCAATGAGTTTACCTTTTAATGAGGCTTGCAAACCAAAAGCATCTACCGTGACTTTATCACCGATATTGATTTCAATATGACTATTAATTTTCATACCAAATTTTTGTACTTGAATCTGTTTGCGGTTTCGATCCAACATGACTTCATCTGGTGACACATCAATACTTGATGGTGGAAGCGAATCAACAGTGATTTTACCTTTAGGAATTGAAACTTTACCGAGAATTGTCAGTTCATCTTGTGTTGCTTCTATTTTAATATCTGGGATGACTGACATGACAATCATTGGTGGCACAGTGACATCCATGGCTGCACCATTAACATTTAAGGTTGCTTGCCATTTTTCCAAATTATTCCAACTGGCTTGACCATTAATATTAATATTACCTGATTTAGTGGCCAATACTCCTTTCATTGTTGAAGTTTTACCATTGAATTTAATATCAAGCATAGCCGATTTGATATCGATTGGTAATTGGCTAGATTTTATGTCACTATGTTTTAAATTGATACCGCCGGTTAAACTAGGATCGATTAAAGAACCAGAAAATTTAACCATACCATTTATGGCGCCATTAGCATATTCATCTTTGCTTAATAGCGGATTAATAATTGCTAGGGCTAAATTATCGATGTTGAGTTGACCACTTAAATCTTTCTTCCCAGTTGGATCATTTATTGAAAGATTACCATTTATTTTACCTAATTTATTTAAACCTAAACGCCAATCTAATTTAGCTTGTAGTTCATTAAATTCTGCATTGATATTAAACATATCAAATGGAATTGGCAGAGCTTGATTATTGATCATCTGTTTAATATAAACTCTATTACTGGTTATATTGGCTTTGATACTTGGAATTTTGCTAGCATCATTGAATTTGATATCTGCTTTGCCATTAATAAAACCATCAATTTTTGTTTCACCATCAGTAGGTATAGGTAATTTAGCAAGATCAATATCTTTTAGTGTTATAGTTGTCTGGTTATTGTTAGTTATTGATAACGATTTATCTAAACAAATACTAGAATTATTGCTACGCCAACAATGCGCACCTATAGTTGGAACGTGGTTAGTAATATCATAAGATAGAGAGATAGGTTTAGTTAATTGCCAACGATTATTATTAGCTAAAGTGAGTAAACTATGCGGTATATTTGCAGTCCATTTGTTCTGTTGTTTATCTAATTGTCCACTCAATGATGTTACCATCGATAATGGGCTACCTTCAAAATTTATGTTTAAAGCGTGGCGAGCTTCATTACCTGATAGTTCAATATTAGCTTTTTTAATATTTTGGTTAGCGATATCGATATTTTGACCAATTAGTTTCAATTGCCCACTAAGTTGATCGTTGTATTGGATTTTTCCTGATAGATTTGCTTTAGCGATTGAAATATTTTCATAATTTAATTCATTGATATTTATATTGTTTTCAATAACAGGTGAGGCTTTACTACCTGTCATTCTAATATTTCCTATTATGGTGCCATTTAGATCATCAGCTAATAATGACAAAGACTTTAAATTAAGTTGGCTATTCAAATTACCTTTATCAGTAGAACCACTAATATTTAATTCGTTTTTGCCCCAAAGCATAGTTAGATTTTTTGATATTAAAGTACGATTAGAATCGATAAATAGATCGCCATTAGCTGAAAAATTAGCTTGTTTTATGTTACCTTTTAATTGTATATCAGGAATATTTAATTGCCATAAATCACCTTCGAGCATACCCGAAGTTTTTACTTGGCCGGCTAAGCGAATAGGGAAGGTTGGTAACTCTTTAGTTATATCAACATTATTAAGTTTAACACTAGCATCCCATTTAAGAGCTTTTTGCCAATCTAATTGACCGGTAAGATTAATATCACCTTGTGGAAACTTAATATTGGCATGATCAAAAGAGGCCGATTGGTTGGTACCATCACCAATAATATCAACAGATGTATCAGGTAAGTCATGTCCCTTAATCAAACCTTTAGCAAGCATATTATATTTTTGTGCATTGCCATTTAAGCTTATAGCAAAATTATCAAGCTGATATTGCGGTGTGCCATCAATTGGCCATTGGATATGTTTACCTTCTAGTTTTGTAATTAATGGTAAATATTTTTCAATAAAATTTATTTGCCCTTCAATAACAATCTGATTTAACCCAGTAACATGAGTATAAGTTGATAATTTACCTAATAAGTTTCCTGAAAATTGCCCATTAAGATGATTTTTCTCTGTATCGGCCTTAACATAAGCAAAAATAGGCCAATTATCACCTAAGGTTATTTCACCTGATACATAAGCATGACCACTCGCATAAGGAGTTATTGCATTGGTGTCGACATGTTTAACCATAATATGATTATTAATCATCTCTGTTTTGATATTCACTTGATTAAAATGATAATCTTGCCCTGCAATGTGTAATAACCAATTGTTCCCGGTTAAACTTGTAACATTAATATCGAGTGGAATACTAACTTGTGGCAGTGAATTTATTAAAGGTTGGTTAAACAGTTGACTAATTTGTTGGTCAAGCGGTAGATTATCATCTATCTGATTATTAGACTTTTTTGCAGGATAATCTGCAAATATTGCCTGTAAATCCATAGCAATAGCTGGATATACATAGATTTTTTCATTGACCCAGTTAGCTTTGCCAGTAAAGTCTGACATACCAAATTGCATATTGTTAACTTTTACTGTGACATCTGAAATATGTGTTTGTTTTAATTCAATAGGTAATGGTGTTTTAATTATTTGTCGTTTTTCTGGTGTTGGTTCATCCGGTGAAAGTTCTATTTCATCAGTATTAATTACAACACTAACCCCATCAGCATCAAATTGTTTAACACAAATTTTTGTCTGTATTAAACATAAACCAGACAATTTGAATGTTGCATCTTTTACCTGTACATTGACACCAGGTAGTTCAAGTGACAGTCCTTTAATATGTAAATCATGGAATGTACCTTCAATTTGTGCTATTTTCAATTCAGGTAAAAATTTATTAAGAACATAGGTTGTTAGTTTTACACCTAAAGAGGTGTAAATCATTAACATTATAAAAGTGATAAGGAAAACAAAAATGGAAAGCACTATAATGCTGCGTTTTTTCCATTTACGTATTCGTTTTATTTTTTCAACCTTTTTCGTTCTTGTTGGATTTTTTGCCATTTTATAGTTCGCTTCCTAAACCAATATATAGGTGTATTGAGCCTTTATCTTTTTTATTTAGTGGTGTTGCTAAATCAAACTTAATTGGCCCAACAGGTGAAGCCCAGCGAATACCTAGGCCGGTACCGGTATAAAATTTAGTTGTATCGACTTTATCTATTGCTTCTCCAGTATCAACAAAAGCAGCACCCCACCAAGAACCGGTTAAGTTGTATTGGTATTCCGCTGATCCTGTGATCATTTTTGAAGCCCCTTTAAGTTTACCTTTTTTATCTTTCGGTGAGATAGATTGATAGCTGTATCCACGAATGCTGCGATCACCACCAGCAAAAAATCTAAAAGAAGGGGGCACTCGATCAAAGTTACTTGCTTGAATAATGCCGAAATTACCTCTGGCTATAAAACGATGTGATTGTTTAATTGAACGAATCCAAGTTTGTTGGGCTTGAAAACGGACTAAATTAATATCAGATCCTAACGATTCTGCCGCGCCTTCAATTGAATAACGTTGAGAGTCGCCCCACATAGATAATAAATTACCGTCATTACGAATACGCGAAATACTAAGTGATGGGTAGTATAAAAAGGTTTTAAAACTTGCATCCCCTTGAGTAAAGTCGTCATGTAACATATTAAAACCTAGAGCTGTTTGCCAACCATCAAAGTTATCCCAATTACGCAGAGCACCTAAGGTATAAGAGCGCGAGTAGGTATCATTATTGTCAATTTTTTTATAACCACCTTGAATGGTATAATATTGTTCAATAGGTGATTTTTTCAAAGGTATCTTATAACTCATCGTAATAATTTGCTCAGGTGATGATAGAGATAAATTACTTTGAAAACTCTGCCCTCGGCTATTAATCCAAGGTTTATTCCAACCAATTTTGCCATGCACACCATTATCTGTTGAAAAACCTAAACCCAGATCCATGGCATTTTTTTTACGTGGCGTGGTTACCACATCAATAGGTAACGCTTTGTCTGCTGTTAGATTAGGAAAATCCGGTGTAACGACCACTGAGTTAAACCAGTTTGTTGAACTAAGACGTCGGTTTAATAATGATAGTTGTTCAGCCGAATATTCATCCCCCTCTTTAAAAGGTACGATGTTGGCAAGATATTCTTGGCGAATTTTTGCGTCTGGAAATTTAACCTTACTAAACTTATAGCGTTTACCGGTATTAAAATCGATATTCCAAAAAGCTTGATGATCGTATTGAGATACAGCTAATTGATGGGTTGGCATTTCAGCATCAAAATAGCCTTTTTTTAATGATAAGTTTTCTAAGCCTTTTTTAAATGCTTCGTAAGTGCCATGATTTAAAATTTCACCGATTTTAGGCAGTTGTTTAGCTAATAATTCTTGAAAATCTTTATCTTGTTTACCTTCACCATTAATATTGATATTTAATTGTTTAATTCTAACCGGTTCGCCAGGCGATATTTTAACAACGAGGACTTTAGGATCACTCTCGTCGTAACTAAAAGTAGGGGAATAATACCCTAATGCTCGAAGGGCTTTTTGTGCTTCACTTTCAAAATATCGCTTAAAATTAGGCGAATTATTAATTTTATCTGATGTGATTAACGAAATGCGTGCATCGACATTTTCCGCAAGTTCTCCCGATAATCCTTTAATTGATAACTTCATATCAGCATAACTTGATGCAGTCGTTACCATTAAAAGTACGCATAATGAGCGAGAAAATCGTGACACATACACCTCGATAAAGTTTAGGATTCAAGTAATTTTACATGTCCAATATATGGTAAATGGCGATAATGCTGAGCATAATCTATACCATAACCCACTACAAACTCGTCAGGAATTGAAAAACCGATATATTTCACTGGTACTGCAACTTCACGACGTGAAGGTTTATCTAATAATGTACAAATCTCGATACTACGAGGATGACGTAGTTTTAAAATAGCCATTACCTTGCTAAGAGTATTGCCGGTATCAATAATATCTTCAACAATCAGCACATCTTTGTCACGAATATCTTCGTCTAAATCTTTTAAAATTTTGACATCTCTATTACTTACCACGGCATTGCCATAACTTGAGGCCGTCATAAAGTCGACTTCGTGACCAACACTAATTGCTCGGCTTAGATCAGCCATAAAGATAAAAGAACCTCTTAACAAACCAACTAAAATAAGCTCATTTTGACTGCCTGCATAATCTTGACTTATCTGTTGACCTATTTCATTTACCCGCTTTTGGATATCTTCAGCAGATATCATGGTTTCTAATGTATGTTTTTTCATTAATAATGCTCAGTATATATCTTAAAAAATCAGAACAGATTCTAGCAATTTTCGCAGGTAAAAAGAATAACTAAGCTAATTTTTTATCAAATAATTAAAAAATGATTTATTGAATTAATTTTTAATTATTAAGCCAATCGTTAACTGTACTATGACAAGATTATTTATTATGTTTTTTTTCTAAACGACGTTTTTTGAAAAAGTTGCTTAACATTGAGCTACATTCACTAGCTAAAACACCACTAGTTATTTGGGCAAAATGATTAATGCCCGTTCTGGAAAGAATATTGATATAAGAACCAGCTGCGCCGGTTTTATAATCACTAGCACCATACACTACACGCTTGATTCGACTATGTATAATAGCACCAGCACACATAATACAAGGTTCGAGAGTAACATACAATGTTGTATTGACTAAACGGTAGTTGTGTAAAAATTGACCTGCTTGTTCAATTGCCATGATTTCTGCATGAGCAGTTGGGTTATGTTTAATAATTGATTGATTAAAACCTTCACCAATAAGTTGTCCGTTTTCATCAACAATTACTGCGCCGACCGGAATTTCTCCTATAGATTCAGCGCATTTCGCTAATTCTAATGCATGACGCATCCAAATTTCATCTGTCATGCTTTAATATTATAAATTATTTAGATTAAGTACATCACGCATATCATAAAGTCCAACCGGTTGCTTAGCAAGCCATAATGCAGCTCGTACTGCTCCATTCGCAAATGTCATTCGACTTGAAGCTTTATGACTAATTTCAACTCGTTCACCGATATCAGCAAAAATAGCAGTATGTTCACCCACAATATCACCAGCTCGAATAGTAGCAAAACCAATTGCACCTTTTGGTCTTTCTCCTGTATGGCCTTCTCGACAATAAACTGCACGTTCATTTAAGTTACAACCCAACGCATCGGCAATCGCTTCGCCCATAGCAAGCGCAGTACCCGAAGGGGCATCAACTTTATGACGATGATGAGCCTCGATAATTTCGATATCGGTATAATCACCCATAATCTTGGTGGCTTTTTCAAGTAACTTAAGTACTAAATTCACGCCAACACTAAAATTGGCGGCAAACACGATAGCAATTTGTTTCGCGGCAGTTGCAATAGCTTGTTTACCGGCCTCATCAAATCCGGTGGTACCAATAATCATCATTTTTTTATTTTCAATGCAAAAAGCTAAATGGCAAAGTGTGCCTTCAGGACGGGTAAAATCGATTAAGACATCAAACTGATCTTTCGCCTGTTGTAAATCAGCAGTAACTTTTATTCCACAGTGACCAATACCAGCAAGTTCACCAGCATCACTACCAATCAATGATGATCCCTCTCGTTCAAACGCAGCACCTAAGGTAACCCCTTCAATTTGCGAGACAGATTGAATTAGTTGTCGTCCCATTTTTCCACCTGCGCCAGCAATAGCGATACGAATCATATTTGTAGACATATAACTTTCCTTAACTTTCCATTGAATATTTATAAATAATTATTATAGCGGAAAACTTTTAAGTTATATACCTAAACAAGATGATATACTTTTCGTGTTCTTAATATTAAGACTAATAGGAAATTGAAATGCATTGTCGATGGTATTTTGGCTGGAATATTGTTATAGCAGCCGCATTTTTAACCTTACTTTCTAGTGGATTACGCATGAGTATGGGGGTATTTTTTCTGCCTATAGCTAACGATCTCCATTTCAGCCGAAGTGCTTTGTCGAGTATTATTGCTATAGGGATGCTATTTTCCGGTATCGCCATGCCGATAGCAGGGTACTTAGTCAACAAATATAGCACCCGATTTGTATTACTATTAGGTTCAATTATCATTATTATTTCAACTGTTTGGGCAGCTAACGTAAACGGCTATTGGAACTTTTTCTTATCTTTTGGGGTAGCTTTATCCTTTGGTACCTCATTTGTCGGCTCTGTCAGTTTTACACCTATTGTGGTTCGTTGGTTTAGCAAACATAGAGGCCTGGCACTATTTATTCTGTCGAGTGGCAGTATGGCGGGTATTGCAGTTATGCTACCGGTATTTGCTTATTTTATTCCGCTGTATGGATGGCAAACCACGTTAGTCGGATTTTCTCTGCTTTTTATGCTACTAGCTCTGCCTATCGCTATTTTTATTATGAAGGATAATCATATTGAGACAGCGACAGCAGAAGTTCAGGAAAATCTAAAAAATAATATAACTTTAAAACAGGTGTTAAAAACACGGCCTTTCTGGTTGCTTAGTTTTGGCTTATTTACTTGTGGGTTTAGCATGAATTTACTAGGTACACATGGTGTTCCTATGTTAATTGATCACGGTTTCGACGCAATTACTAGTTCTTCTGGGATAGGTTTAATCGGATTAGTGGCAATTTTTAGTACCTTGGTGCTCGGTTTTATTTCCGATATAGTGCAACGAAAATTAGTATTAGCGATGATCTTCTTAGTTAGAGGGCTTGGTTTTATCGCATTAGTCATTGCTTCAACTAAATGGCAACTCTATGGCATTGCATTAGTTGGGGGATTAGTTTGGGCTGGAGCTTTATCATTATCAAGTGCTATTAGTGCTGATATTTATGGAGTGAAAATTGTAGGACTACTCTCTGGATTAACTTACCTTGGACATCAAATTGGCGCAATGGTTGGTTCATGGTTAGGTGGGTGGGCCTATGACAATTGGCATACTCATTATATTGCTTTTGGCGCTGCTAGTGTTTTACTCCTCTTGGCTGCCTTTGGCTCATGTTTTTTACCGAAAATAACTAATGATTAAACACCAAATAATGGACGCGAATGCGTCCATATATACTTATAGAACTTTCAATAATTCGACATCGAAAATCAGTGCACTATAAGGTGGGATAGAAGCGCCTGCTCCTTGTGAACCATAAGCTAGTTCCTGAGGAATGTATAAACGCCATTTTGAACCTTCCGACATTAATTGTAATGCTTCAACCCAACCACGGATCACACCATTAACCGGGAATTCAGCTGGTTGCCCACGTTCAACTGAACTATCAAATACAGTACCATCGATTAATTGTCCGGTATAATGAACTCGAACACGATCGGTTGCTTTAGGAAATGCGCCATCACCTTGTTTAATGACTTCATATTGCAGACCAGATTCAGTCGATTTTATGCCATCTTTTTTTAGATTTTCAGCTAAAAAGTCTTGACCTGCTTGGGCAATTTTTTCAGCTTGTTTGGCTTTTTGTTTCGCTGCTTCTTCGTGGACATGACGAAGGGCATCGTGTAACTCTTGTAAAGGTAATGCTGGTTGGTTATCGCTCAAAACATCTTCCATAGCTAATTTTAATGCATTAAGCTCTAAATTATTTAAGCCAGATTCTTTTAATTGTTGACCAATTTGCAGTCCAATTGCATAACTTGCTTTTTGTTCAATCGTTTCTAATTTCATTTTTTACCTATCGCTGGTTTATATTAAGTTAATTATTATAGAGCATTAAGATTGAAGATAATAAGAAAAATATCAACTATTATTAATTATCATTAATATAACAATACTTTTTATTATTAATTTTTGAAAGAATTTATTATTTTATCTAGCGCTTAGTTAAAATATCAGCGATAATAAACACCATTGTATTTTTGAATGGATAATTTAAATGCCGTTTCGTAAATCTATTTTGCTTTCTATTATGACCGGTATATTACTTACTGGTTGTTCACTTGTTGATCGTTGGGTTTATAGACCTGATATTAATCAAGGTAATTACATAACACAGGATGCAATTGAACTATTACAAGTTGGCCAAACCAAAGATCAAGTAGTATTTATTATGGGATCACCAATGTTGACTTCTTCTTTTGGGGGAAATGTTTGGTATTATGTTTTCCGTCAACAACCACAACATGGTAATCTAAGTCAAATTACTTATGCCGTTTATTTTAATGAGATGGGCGTAGTTAGTGATATCAAAACTTCAACACTAGAAGGATCATTATCATTAGAAGAAATGAATAAACAGGGAATTTCAGATCCAATTGAAATAAAATCTGATGATGATAATCCAAATAATCAACAACCGTCAGAAACCTCATCAGAATCTGAATCTCAATCTGAATAAAATTAAAAAAACCTCGAATATAACGAGGTTTTTTTATATTTCTTATAGCGAATATTTAATTAAGCTCATTACTACTTTATATTGACTTTCAACCTTTCTAGCTTATTACTTCATCTACTAATTTAAGATGTTACTATGTGAATATTTGGAAAAATTTATTTGATAGGCAACTTATGGATTAGTATATTTAAATATTTTGCTACATAACTTTGCGTTTTTATAAATATCATATTTACCCTAAATGTTATAAGATAAATTATGATTAATGAGATATTTTTAAAATTTAGTAATAAGATACCCAACAATAGTATAAATAATGCATTAAATTGATTGAATAATGGATAGAATTATTTTAAATGACAATAATTAAACATTATTGTGATACTAAAAAGGTTTTGAGACAATGAAAATATCGTTAAAAAGAGTATTTCACCCAGTTGGCCAAGGCGCTTTTTATTCAGAGCAAATTTATTCAGGCAACAATGTTTTCGAAATGGTCTTTGACTGTGGTAATGCCCCTGAGCATAATGAAGAATCAACTATAAAAGCTGACTCTAAATTATCCAAATATTTTAAGTGTCGAACACAAAATAATGATTGGAAAATAGATTTGCTGTTTATATCTCATTTCCATGCAGATCATATTAGTTTTTTGATAAAATATAGAAGAAAATATCAAGTTAAAAATTTGATTATTCCTTTGCTGACCCCGCAAGAAATTAATTTATTATTGTTAGGTGTAGCGCTAAAAGAATATCAAATTGATATTAAAGCTTATCATGAATTGTTGACAAATCCCGAAAAATTTTTTGGTGAGGATTGTCATATTATTAAAATAAATTCGGATAAATCAAATGAATCAAATCTGTTAAAAACATTTAATCCCATTTTCAAATTACAATATACTGATAACAAATTGATTATCTATCATCCTGATCCTCAATCTCATTATTATTTTCCTATATGGTTATATATACCTTATGACTTTATAAAATATTTTTGTCGTTTGGATTATAATAGAAAAATTTCTACTTTCTTTACAAAAACGAAGTTAACGTCCGAGCTATTAATGGATGTTAAAGATATAACAGAAATACTTAAACATATAGAAAAAAACTTAAAAATATAGAAAAAAAACTTAAAAATAAAAATAAAAATAAAAATAAAATTATCAATATCAAGCCATTAAATTATTTGAAAGCTCAATATATGAAATTTAATAGAGATTTAAATAAAATTTGTTTAGGTGTTTTTTCTGGTCCAGTTCCCTTTCATTTATATTCTTATTTGCGAAATTTAGACTTAAAAGAATATAATAAAATTTTTAAGGAACAGAGTTGTCTGTATACAGGGGATATTCCTTTTAATGCCACTAAAGAGATAAATTGCGTAGAAGAAATTAGGAAACTTATTATCAAATCTTATGCATCATTGAGCAAACTTTATTCAGAGTCGGAGGATTACGATTTTGAAAATAACTTTGATTGGCATATAGGAACCTTGCAAATACCTCATCATGGAAGTGGTAGCAATTATTCTGACGATTTTTTTAAACTAAAATTTATCAATGCGGTTATCTGTTTTGGTTCAAACAATGGATATGACCATCCTGATGAAATATTAAAGGAAAAACTCTTAGACAAAGAAAAAATTATTAAAGAGGTTAGTGATTATTATAAAACAAAGTTTAAGCAGAAATTTGAGATCAATAATTGAATGGATAGCGTTATCTATTTATTAAGCGACGATATTTATTTTAATTACTTTCAAATAATGGAATCTTCAATTATCTAAATATATGCTTCACTATGAAGCCAATTATGTTGAGATTTTCCTCGAAAATATTATTGATAATCTATCCATTTTTGACGTAGTTTATCTTGTAAACTAGTTACAGCAACATGTAGTTCATTAATACTAATTTTCATTAATCTAATCTTTCGTATTCAATATATATAAGGAGATTGAGGAAACTTAACACATGACTTATTTAAGCAATTTAATGTGCATAGTTGCCTATCTGCACCTACTCTAACCTCTATGGTATAATAATTTATAATTTTTTGCTTGCGTTTAGGCTATAGCGTAACTTATTGATAAAGCAAAATAGTATTCCAATAAAATCAAAGAACCTTTTAGATACTGGTATTTCAATGAATTCAATTTTAAATAAGTTTTCAATAGCTCCCATGCTCGATTGGACTGATAAACATTGTCGTTATTTTCATCGTATATTGACCAAACAAACCTTACTCTATACCGAAATGGTCACTACCGGCGCAATTTTGTATGGTAAAGGCGATTATCTTGCTTTTAATAGTCAGGAACAGCCGGTGAGTTTACAATTAGGTGGCAGTGATCCCATTGCATTGGCTAAATGTGCAAATTTAGCTGAGCAACGAGGATATGCTGAGATTAATCTTAATGTGGGGTGTCCATCGGATCGTGTTCAAAATGGTATGTTTGGTGCTTGTTTAATGGCTAAAACTGATTTAGTGGCAAATTGTGTTGCAGCTATGCAACAAGAGGTCAATATACCTGTGACGGTAAAAACACGCATTGGTATTGATAACCAAGATAGTTATGCATTTTTATGTGAATTTATTGAAAAAGTCATGCCATATACCACAACATTTATTGTGCATGCTCGCAAAGCATGGCTTTCAGGACTCAGCCCTAAAGAGAATCGAGAAGTGCCTCCTCTTGATTATGAACGAGTTTATCAACTAAAGCGTGATTATCCGCAGTTAACTATTGCCATAAATGGTGGCATTAAAACCATTGAAGAGATTAAACAGCATTTAAATTATGTTGATGGTGTGATGGTAGGGCGAGAAGCTTACCAAAATCCGATGCTCTTAACCCAGATTGATCAGCAAATCTTTGGCGATGATACGCCAATTATTGATCCGATTGCGGCAATACAAGCACTTTATCCTTATATCGAAACGCAACTTAGTCAAGGCGGACAGCTTAATCATATTATGCGACATACCCTAGGTATCTTTAATGGTAGAAAAGGGGCAAAACAGTGGCGACGTTACCTTAGTGAAAATGCACATAAGTCAGGGGCAGGAATTGAAGTTGTTGAACAAGCGTTGACTTTCATTCAATAGAGCTCAAGTTTTTATTTTTAATGCTACTACCTCTGATTGAACATGATGGATAAATCAGTATATACTAGCGAACAATTTTACTTAGGGTTCATTTTCTGTGCGTTTAAATTCAAGCCAACAACAAGCAGTGGAGTATGTCTCGGGGCCTTGCCTGGTATTGGCTGGTGCGGGTTCAGGCAAAACTCGGGTAATCATTAATAAAATTGCTTACCTCATTCGAGTTAAGGAGTATTTACCTCGACACATTGTTGCTGTGACTTTTACTAATAAAGCTGCGCGAGAAATGAAAGAACGTATTGCCCACTCATTAAGCAAACAAGAGGCCAGAGGGCTTAAAATTTCCACTTTTCATACGTTAGGTTTAGATATTGTTCGCCGCGAATATAAACATCTGGGAATAAAATCTAATTTTTCATTATTTGATGATCATGATCAATTTGCTCTGCTTAAGGAGCTCACTCAACAATGGTTTGAAGGTGACAAAGATCTTATTAACCAATTACGCTCTACCATCTCAAATTGGAAGAATGATATTATCGATTCAACTATAGCGATGGCTCGAGCACAAACCAATAAAGAAAAATTATTTGCCCACTGCTATCAACTTTACGAAAAACAACTTAAAGCATGTAGCATATTAGATTTTGATGATCTTATTTTATTACCGACATTGCTATTAAAAGCCAATGAAAAAGTCAGAGAAAAATGGCAAAACCGTATTCGTTATCTATTAATCGATGAATATCAAGATACCAATACCAGCCAATATGAATTTATTAAATTATTGGTAGGTAGCCGAGCTAAATTTACAGTTGTCGGCGATGATGATCAATCAATTTATTCATGGCGTGGTGCTCGTCCGAAAAATCTAGTTTTACTCAAGCAGGACTATCCTCAACTAGAAGTGATTAAGTTAGAACAAAATTACCGATCATCAGGAAGAATATTAAAAGTTGCCAATATTTTAATTGAAAATAACCCTCACATTTTTGAAAAGAAATTATTTTCCGAACTCGGTTATGGAGAACATCTAAAAGTCATTTCAGCCGATAATGAAGAACATGAAGCTGAAAAAGTGGTTAACGACTTAATTGGACATCGATTTGCCAATAATAGCCAATATGGTCAATATGCCATTTTGTATCGAGGTAACCATCAATCTCGTTTAATTGAAAAAATGCTAATGCAATATAGAATTCCTTATCGAATTTCAGGCGGTACATCTTTTTTTGCTCGAATTGAAATCAAAGATTTAATGGCCTATCTTCGTTTATTAACCAATCCTGACGATGATAATGCATTTATTCGGATTATTAATACCCCAAAACGTGAAATTGGACCTGCAACTATCCAAAAATTAGGTGAATGGGCCAATCAGCGTGGAGTGAGCCTATATCATGCAAGCCATGATATGGGATTAACGGAATTACTCTCCGGTAAACGTTTAGAAACATTGCATAGCTTTATTCACTGGTTTGATTCTTTGATTGAAAAATCACATATAGAGCCGATGGCTGCCATTCATGAACTCTTACATGATATTCATTATGAAAGTTGGATCTATGAAACCTCATCTTCGCCGACGGCTGGGCAAATGCGCATGCGTAATGTAGAACAGTTGGTAAGCTGGTTAAATGATATGTTACAAGGTGATGATATCGATGAAGGATTAACTTTAGAGCAGGCTGTAGCGAGATTTACCTTGCGTGATATGTTAGAGCGTAATGAAACAGAAGGAGAACTGGATCAAGTACAATTAATGACATTACATGCTTCTAAAGGGCTTGAGTTTCCTTATGTATATTTAATTGGCATGTCAGAAGGATTATTGCCACATCAAACCAGTATAGATGAAGACAATATTGAAGAAGAACGACGACTTGCTTATGTTGGCATAACTCGAGCACAACGGGAATTAACCTTTTCATTTAGTCGACAGAGAAAACAATTTGGTGAAACAGTTTATGTAGAACCTAGCCGTTTTTTACTTGAACTTCCTCAAGACGATTTAGCATGGCAAGATCAGCGTCATGAATTATCACCCGAGAAAAAGATGCAACAAGGGCAAAGTCGTTTAGCTATGCTAAAAGCACAAATAGCCAATGCTAAATAAAAGAATAATATTTCAATTGAGATAAGACAGCCATCAAACTGCTATCATGATTTATAATTAAATCTGACTAAATTATCAATGATATAAAAAGTTTAGGAAAGGGGTTTTTTAGGCTTAACAATAAATAAATTTTTATTTATTTTTAACAAAATACCCGATTTTAATTAGAAAAATTTTCAATATATCGATTATGTCATTAAATTGATGATATTTTGACTATATAACCTAATAATCGATTAAAAAGCATTGACGGATCAAAATAGCTTTATATAATACTCTGCGATATATTAATTCTGCTACTTAATGTCTCCTTAGCTCAGCTGGATAGAGCAACGGCCTTCTAAGCCGTAGGTCACAGGTTCGAATCCTGTAGGGGACGCCATTATAAAGACGAATCGCTGAGCCTGTTACTCTTTCAGCTCTACATTGATCCTTGATTTTAGAATCTTCCACTGCTTTAATTTGATCCTTCTCAACCTTATACTCAACGACAGGTTTTCTTATTTCGTTATAGAATGCTCCAAGTGCATAATTTATTTTTCTTCGTGTAGCATCAATTTTGTTTGGTTTGGATTTTAATATTGACACCAACTCCTTGCTAGCGTCATCGATCTCGTCAATTTTTTATTTAATTCCGCAGCTATTTTATAATACTTGTTTGCCCGCAATTGTTTTGCTATCTACGTCTTCAATTGTAACTGATGAATAGTATTTTACTATTGCGTCAATAAGTAGTTACACATCGTTATTTTCTTTAAAAAAATGCTTCACGGTTAGAATAATCCACTGGTACTAAACTTTTAATTTCGATAAAATTTGTCATTTTTATTATTCCTTTTAATCTATAGCTACTTCAATCATTCACTTAAACAGCATAAATAAAGCGTTGAACATTGTTAAAAAGATACAAAAAAGGGCGTAAACTTGTTTCCCTTCGTTAACTCATAATTGATTGCCATTTAATCGGTTTGTCTAACATTACGACCAGTATAGTCAATCGGTATGTTGTTAGTCTATACGACCTTTGGTCGTTCTGTTAATGATAACTGCCCACGCCGTTTGTGTTTATATTGAGTGCGCAACTCTCAAAGTACGAGAAGAGGATAGTCAACAGTAATTGCATTTGGTGGATTTAATATCATAAAAATATATACCTTTACTTTCATCCATAGCAATAAATTGCCGTTTTTTATCTATTCTTCGCCACAACTCGCTAGAAACAGATAACAGTGTTGGTTTTGAGTTTATGCGGTATTCATAATCTAGGAATATTGAGCTCCATGATCTTTTTACTAATCATTGTTTTCCTCCTTTAACCATTCTGGGCGCTCACCTTTACCACAATAAAAATCAATAATATCTAATAGGCGAGAGTAAAATTTAAGCCAGTCATCGCCCATATCAATAATGTTTTGTTTGCTAAATTGACGCCATTCACTAGCTGAATGAACCTCACAACCTACTCTGACATAATCACCACATATTGAAATAAAATATTTTTCACCAAATATAATGAAAGTTGATTCAGGTAAATCAGTACTAGTCAGGTTAATATCTTGTAGATCTGCATTATTCAGATCAACACCTCTCAAGTCTGCATTACTTAGGTCTGCACTACTCAGGTCTGTATAATCCAGATCTGCTCCTTTCAAATCTGAACCTTTCAGATCGGCTCCTTTCAGAGATGCACTTTTCAGATCTGTACCTCTCAAGTTAGCTTCTCTTAGGTCTGCTCCTCTAAGGTTGGCACCTCTCAGATCTGCACCTCTAAGATTCGAGCCTCTAAGGTTTGCTCCTCTTAGATCGGCATCATTTAGGTCAGCACCTCTAAGGTCAACACCACCTAAGTCTGCACCTCTAAGGTTGGCACTTCTAAGGTTGACACCACTTAGCTCTGCATCTTCCAATTTGGCATTTCTCAGGTCTGCTTTCTCTCCATTTTTGCCACGAGAAAAGATCCAAATTTCATGTTTTTCCAATATTTCATTCATTTCATTACTGTTCATCAATTCACCACGTTTTAGTTATTCATTAGTTAATTCAATGATAAAATTATAAATGTGATTTTTTTAACATTCATGCTGTTTTATATCTTAATTAAAAGCTCTAAATATTTTGCACCTAACTGCTTATTATTCTTGCTTTGATATTCACATTGTAGCTTGGTTATTATTAACACAATTATAGCGTTAGATTCGTTTTATAGTGACTAATTAATGATTTCTATTTTTCACATGCTTTTAAATTTTTCAAATAATGATAGAATCTATGACATACAGCTATAAAATAATTTAAAAGGAATTAAATATGGTGTTAAATGGTTGGGGAGTGTTTTTACTTACTTTGATTATTTATTGGTGGGTTTATTTTGCTGTTTTAGTGGTTGGTATATTGCTTTTATTCTCATCTCATAAATTTTTAAGAATTACTGGGATATTTTTTATAATTGTTCCTATATGTTGTTATCTCTTCATGTTTCTCTTCTTTATTTTTGCACCTAGGTTTTCAGTTGGTTAAAAAGAGCGTAACATAACCAACATTATAATAATTAAATGGTTTTTTGTTGAAAAAATTAATCAATAGTCATATCTGTTATGCTAATAAAATAACCCGCAAAAGCGGGTTATTTTTTATTCTGTGATTATTTGATTTTAGAAATCAATATCTAAACCTAGTTGGAAAGTACGGCCTGGAGCAGTAAACATATCTAGATATTTATGATCTGATGTACTATATAATTTATTATTACTTAGATAATCCCAATATTTTTGATCAGTAAGATTGTAGATGCCACCATTTAGCTTCACATTTTTGGTGATATTGATATAACCAGTTAAATCAACAATACCATGACCAGCGATTCTAAAGTAATCATCTTTAGATTTATCAATTGGTTTACCATCATTACCATAAGTTTCACGAGATGTTGCTTCGGCCTTTTTGCCTTTTTGGAAGGTTGCAGTAATCGCTACACCGTAAAACTTGTTTGGATCGTCCCATGCTAAGCCGATAGTGCTTTTCATTGGTGCAATGGAATCCATCTCAATATATTTATCACCTAAATAACTCGATTTTGATTTGCCTTGGTTATAACCAATTGCGAATCTGGCGCTCAAACCATTAACCGGTTCAATCCATTTTCCGATATTGAATTCACTGCTTAGTTCAGCACCATAAATATAAGCCTTATCACGGTTTTCAGATTGATAAACAATACGGTTACCAATGCCAACGAAGTCTTTTTTATAGCGAGTATAAGCTATAAAGTTTTTATATTTATTATAAAAAGCTGATGATGAAAGTGTCACACCCGATACAGGTTGTCCTTTTAAACCTAATTCAAAGTTGTCACTGGTTTCAGTTTTAAGATTTGAATCGCCTACTAATACATACATGTTGCTATGCGCTAAATAAGAGCCATAAAGTTGGTTCTGATTTGGCATTTGTGCTGCACGCTTATATTGCAAATAGGCAGTGAAATCAGGGGTAATGTCATACATAAATGCCATCGAAGGTAATACTTTAAAATCACTATTACCATTGTATTGTTTACCTAATTGACTACTACTTATTTTTGATAATGACATATTTTCAAGGTTACGCGGTTTAGTATTTTGGTAAACCGCTCTGACACCTGGAACTAAATAAAAATTATTACTGTCATTAACATTAAAGCTGATCCGATCTTCAAAGAAACCACCAAGTTGATAACTACGGCTATCGGCTTGTGGTTTACTGTAATCGCCATCAGGGAATACTATAGCATTTGGTGATTTAGCTGATGAGAAGAATGGTGATTCATCTTCACTCCATTTACCATTTAAACCAGCACTAATTCGTTGGTTATCATAACTTTTGATTAAAGTCGTAATGAAGTTATAGGCTTTAGTGTTATAGTTAGTTTGGGTATTAAAATCACCTTTAGTTTTGTGACGGAGGTCGGTATTGTCATAGACATTAGTGCGTTGATAATTCAATTGTGTAGTTAAACTATCAATCCAACTAATATTTGTCGGTTTCCATAGATCTTTAATTGCAAGATTGAAACGATTGTTTTTGCTTCTTTGATGATCAAATGATTCAACCTTTTTACCATATCTATCCCAAGTATCATAATGAGAGTTTTTGGTTTTATTATTATAATCAACTGTGGTGTTGATTAAATGTTCATCCGTCATTTGCCAACCAAAACCAGCTAAAATCGAGTTGGAGTGCCAATTTTCTGGATAACTATTGATTGAATCACCATAATTACGAGTTTGTTGACCATCACGTCGACTTAATACCAAAATACCATTTAGATACTCATCACCACCAGCCATCGTTAAACCTTGGTGATAACTTCTATCAGCACTGTCATAGTTGTTTTGAAAACCGAAATAGCTAGTTTTTCCGGGATATAGGTAATAACTTGCAGTTTTAGTTTGAAATGAAACAGAACCACCTAAAGCATTGTTAGCATTACTTACTGAAGTTGCACCTGATTGGATATCAACTTTATTGTACATATAAGTATCAATATAATCTCGCCCAATACCATAAGATCCAAATCCAGCTCGACCTACTGAATTAACCCGACCTTGGGCAATAGGTAATGGCATACCATCGATATCGATTGAAACACGGTTAGCATCTAAACCACGGATGTTATAACCGGTAAATCCACCACGGTCCCAACTACTTTTGCCACTACCTGAGCCGGAAATACTACCAGATGCTGATATTAGTGGTTGATAACGCATAATGGTTCCAAAATTAGTCCCACCATCACGGCGAATATCTTGCTCTGAAATTTCGGTATTTGTTCCGGGTTTTTTCGTTGCTTCATGAGCGGTAACGGTAATAGTATCAATGTCTTTTTCATCATTATACTTATCAGTAGCGAGAGCGGGTAACGCTAATGTTAAGCCTATTGCTAATGAGCTTGTCTTTTTTAATTTTTTAAAATTCACCTTTAAATCCTTTCATATTTAATATGCTTAATAACAAATATACGCATTTATTGCTTCAATTAATAAAAAATATTATTAAAATTATTTGACTACATTATTCAGGGTAAAAGCTTTGGAATAGCAATTTTGCTGCTTCATCAACTCGTGGACCAATTCCAAATAAATAACTATCATCAATAATAGTGATACGATTATTTTTAAATGCACTCGTTTCAGTTATCCCCGGAATAGTAGCAATTTTGTCTAATCCACCAAGTTGATCAATCGAATATTTATTTAGGATGATAACTTCTGGGTTAATAGCAATGATTGATTCAGCAGTATAGCTTTTGAAACTATTATGTTTTGCTAGATTCTCACCGCCTGCAATAGCAATTAATGCATCAATGGTGGTATTTTTGCCGGCTACTGAATTGGTGCCACTCATACTCATTAGTGATAGAACTTTAGTTTTTTGCGGGTGTGTTGCGATTTTAGTTTGAATATCGGCAAGATTGGTTTTAATTCTGTTGATTAATAATTCACCTTCTTTTTGTTTATTCAATTTAGAGGCAATTTTATTGATATTTTCGTATAACAGTTCAATAGTACCAGGTACACGTTGTAAAGCTAATACATCTACTTTGGATTCAGACACTTTTTGGATAACATTATCAGGTTCTACATCATTTAAAGTGATAAATAATGTTGGTTTAAGTGATAATACTCCCTCAATATTTAACAACTTCCAATAGCCAATTTGTGGCAATTGCTTAACTTTTTCAGGGTAACTACTGGTTTTATCAACGCCGACAACATCATCACCAGCGCCTAATGTAAAGACAATTTCAGTCAAAGATCCACCAGCAATAACAATTCGTTGGTTTGCTGAACTAAGGTTGATAAGACTATTGATACTAAAAATTAGCAAAAATAGACAAATCTTTTTTACAAACTTCTTCATGAGCTAATTTACCTACCATGGTTTTCCATTTAGATTGCGTAATATAGTGAAAATGAGAACCATTATCAACCTAAAATATCGATATATTTGTGAATAATGCATTGAAATATAGTTAACTATAAGATGCTAAAGAAACTTTTTTTCAAATAAATAATAAATTTATAATCAATATATTAGTAAAATAATATGCAAGTTTTTTATAAAAATTGTCAGAATTTTTAACTCAATAACCATATTATGGTCAATACAAAGGATTAATATGTTAATTGATGGCAATTTACAATGAATTTTAGATCCTTTTTTAACTCGAAAAATAAACTTTAAATTAACACATCCAAAAGTAGGAGATGTTTTTGTTCGTGTTTTGAATTAATAATCAATATTCAAACCTAACTGGAAAGTTCTACCCAGCGCGGAAAACATATTTAGATAGTTATGATCGGCAGTGCTATATAATTTATTGTTACTGAGATAATCCCAATATTTTTGATCAGTAAGATTATAGATCCCGCCACTTAATTTGATATTTTTAGTGATATTGATATAACCGGTTAAATCAATAATGCCATGGACAGCTATTCGAAAATAATCGTCTTTAGAATTAGAGATTGGTTTACCATCATTACTATAACTTTCACGAGAAGTTGCTTTGGCTTTTTTGCCTTTTTGCAGTATGGCAGTAAGCGCTAGCCCATAAAATTTATTTGCATCATCCCATGCTAAACCAATCACACTCTTCATGGGGGCTATGGAATCCATTTAAACGTATTTATCAGGTAAATAGCTTGATTTTGATTTACCTTGGTTATAACCTATTGCCAATCTAGCGGTTAAACCATTAGCTGGTTCAATCCATTTACCTATATTGAGTTCACTGCTTAATTCAGCGCCATAAATATAAGCTTTATCCCGTTTTTAGCTTGATAAACAATTCGGTTACCCATGCCAAAAAAGTCTTTTTTATAACGGGTATAAGCAATGAAATTTTTATATTAATTGTAAAAAGTTGAAGAAGAAAAGGTCACGCCAGAATTTGGTTCTCCTTTCAAACATAATTTATTAAAAAATGCTCATCTCTTGCTTCAATTGCTAAAAATATTATTAAAATAGAGAAATTACTTAATGAAGTTTTATTCAGGGTAAAAACCGTTAAACAGTTTAAATACTACCTCAACAACTCTCGGTCCGATTGCAAATAAATAGCTATCATCGATAATAACAATGCCATGGTTTTTATATGCATCTGTTTCGGTAATACCAGGAATGGTATTAATTTTGTCAAAGCCACCTAACTCTTCGATTGAATGGTTAGTTAAAATAATAACTTCGGGATTCATCGCAATTAGTGATTCACTAGTATAAGTTCTAACACTATTATGTGTTGCCAAGTTCTCACCACCAGCGATGGTAATTAATGCATCGATAGCGGTATTTTTTCCTGCTATAAAAATGTTTCCCTCCATATTCATGAGGCATAAAACTTTGGTTTTTTGTCGACGAGTAGCTGTTCTGTTTTGAATTAGCGAAAGATCATTTTGGATTCGCTTAATCAGTTTTTGTCCTTCCTTTGCTCTATCTAATTTAGCGGCAATTTTATTGATATTTTCATACAGTAATTCTACTGTACTTGGAACACGTTTAAGCGTTAAAACTTCGACTTTTGCTTGGGAAATCTTTTTCAGTACGTTAGCGATTTCCGCATCATCAAAACTAATAACCAAGGATGGTGTGAGGGATAAAACTGCTTCAATATTTAACAATTTTACATTACCAATTTGTGGTAATTGGTTAACTTGTTTTGGATATCGACTGCTACCATCCACCCCAACGATATCTTCTCCAGCACCTAGGTCAAAAACGATTTCTGTCAAAGCATCACCAGCAACAACAATTCTTTCATTTGCATAGCTTAAATTGATTAGGCTATTTAGGCTAAAGAGCAACAAAAATAACCAGATTTTGTTTATGAAATTTTTATTTATCACTTGAGTCATCGACCACAATTTTAAATCAGACAGAACACTATAATGAAAAAAATTATCAATATCAACTTTGACAAAGTAGGGTGTGGATTGAATAGAATTTTTAAAAAACATCCAGAATTAGGATGCAAATTGAACAGTTATTAAATAAATATTTAGTTCAGGATAAATAAACAGCAAAAAAATTAAAAAAATATTGATAAATGATAATAATTATTATTTAATTCACCGAGATTATTTTTATGAATGGATGTTATGAAATCATTTGATGTAAGTGCGTTTTACGCTTCAAATTCAGTTTTACCTTTTAAAGATCGTTGGGCAGTGATGCCATTACAAGCAAGCCTACCAGTACCACCGCAAGAACTAGAGCAGCAATGGAGTGTCCTGCAAAATTCAGATTTGTCTGGAAAAAAACGACTGATCTACATACATATTCCTTTTTGTGATATTCATTGTCAATTTTGTGGATTTTATCAAAACCCATTAAAAAAGTTTGATAGCAAGACTTATATTGATTATTTATTACAAGAAATATCCCTCGAAATAAATAATAAAGCTATGCAGTCGGCGCCAATTCACGCTATTTATTTTGGTGGAGGTACACCTTCAGCGTTAGCGGTAGGACAATTAGCACGTGTAATAAGTTATTTTAAACAGCATGCACCATTAGCGCCTGATTGTGAAATTACGGTCGAAGGGCGAATTTCTGATTTTGATGAAGATAAAATTGATAGTTATATTGAAGCTGGCGCAAATCGTTTTTCGATAGGTATTCAAACCTTCAATACTGCAATTAGACAACGATTGGGACGCCAATCATCTGAAAAAGAGATTATTCAAGGTTTTGAACGTATTGCTGCGCGTGATAGTGTTGCATTAGTTTGTGACCTGATGTTTGGCTTACCTAACCAGACACCGGCTATATGGCAAAGAGATTTAGAAATTGCTGATCAATTGCCACTTGATGGGGTTGATCTTTATTCTTTAAATCTCTTGCCGACCACACCATTAGCTAAAGGGGTGGAAAATAATCGAATCGCGATCCCATCGGTTACTGATAAGTGCAATTTTTACCATCAAGGTGCTGAATATTTAGCTAAACAAGGTTGGACCCATTTAACTAATGCTCATTGGGCAAAAACCAGTCGCGAACGAAATTTATATAATTTTTTGATAAAACAAGGCTCTCACTTTTTTGCATTCGGTTCTTGTGCTGGTGGAAAGCTAGACGGACAATCTTTTATGATCCATCGAGATTTGAGTCAATATTATGCTTTATTAGACCAAGGTAAAAAACCGTTGATGATGTTAACTGGCAAACCTTTAGTGGGTGACTGGTTGCACAAATTACAAGCTGGTATAGAAAAAGGGCGAGTAGATTTAACGCAACTAACCAATCAATCTGAACTCTTTGATCCACTTATCAAGCAATGGCATGAAGTCGGTTTGCTGCAAAATGAAGATCGTTGTTTACGCCTAACTTTATCAGGACGTTTTTGGTCGAGTAATATAGTTCAAGCATTGCAGCAATTGTTATTGCAACTTAATAATCCAGAACATATCGAATTACAACAGAAGATGGCCCAAGCTAGACAAGCCATGCAACAAGGTAATGGTATGCCTAAATCTCATCCACATATGCAAAACATCCAAGTAAAAACAAAAAATTAAAGGAAATTACTATGGCAGAAAAACAAACCCTTTTAGATAACCTTGCAGCTTATATGCAATCTAATCCAGAAGAACTGTTAGAAAAAATCGCTCAAGATCATAAAGTCACGCTAACACAAGTAATCCAAGCAATACCAGATGCTAAAATTGTTGATGGCAGCCATTTTGATGAAATTTGGCAAGAAGTAACCACTTGGGGTGATGTATTATTTTTAGTTCACACTGGTGACGTTATTGCTGAAATTTCAGGTGAATTACCACCGGGAACACATAGCCAAAAATACTTTAATTTACGTCACCAAAAAGGGTTAAGCGGTCATATCAAAGCAGAACATTGTCAATATATTGCATTTATCGAAAGAAAATTTATGAAAATGTCGACTGCTTCAATGATTTTCCTCAACCATTTAGGTCAATCCATGTTTAAAATTTTCGTTGGCCGTGATGAAAAGCATCAATTAAAAGCCGATCAACTAGAAAAATTTAGAGCGTTAGCCAAAAAAATTAATTAATTTGAAGAATAATAACATGAAAACAGTAATTATTTTTGGTGTTAGCGCCAAGTTAGGAACTGGTTATCAAGTATCGCAATTAATCAAACAATGCCACCCAGAGTGGCGTTGTATTGCTTTAGTCCGCGATGCTGACTTTGCAAAACAATTAGCTCAACAAAATATTGAAACCTATGTAGGTGATGCGACCGACGTTAAATTAGTCAAGGAAATTGGTAAGCAAGCTGGTTGTGATGCAACCATTATTTCAACTTTGGGCGGCGAAACCGGCAATTATATTGCGCAGCGTAATATCATTGATTGCGCTGAACAAATAGGGATCAAACAAATGATATTGGTGACCTCACTTGGTTGTGGTGATTCATGGTCAACCTTATCCTTACGAGCTAAACAAGCATTTGGTGATGCGGTGCGCGAAAAATCCTTGGCAGAAGTTTGGTTACAAACGAGTACATTAAATTATGTGATCTTAAGACCCGGCGGTTTACGCGATGGTGAATTAACCAATAACGGCCAATGCTATTTTGCTCAAGAAGTTCACGGTTTCGTATATCGTAAAGAATTAGCCAAAATAATCATGGATAAAATTGCAAATCAACAATTTGATAATCGTGCATATAGTGTTGTTGACCCAAGCCTTACGGTAAATTATTAATTAGATTTATGAGGTTAATCGGTGCGCAAATCTAGTCCACAAATATTGTTATTGGGATTATTCGCTTTATTGTTAATCTTAATAATCTATTCGGCAAACTCGGGAGCATTAAAATTATCCTTTACTCAATTAATGAGTATGTCATTTGATGATCCTCTATGGAATATTTGGTGCAATATCCGATTACCTAGAATTATACTCGCGGTAGTGGTCGGCATGGCATTAGCGAGTGCTGGCGCTGTTATGCAGGGCTTATTCAGAAATCCTTTAGCCGATCCTGGTTTATTAGGTATTAGCAGTGGCGCAAGCCTTATGGTGGGTATAACGATCTTATTTCCTGCTGTTTTTCCGCCCATTATGATGCTTTATGGCAAAATGGTAGCAGCTTTTGCCGGTAGTTTATTTATTTGTGTTTTGATCTATCTTTATAGTCTTAATGAGCAATGCAACCTTGCGAAGATGATTCTGTTAGGTGTAGCGATTAATGCCATCATTGGCGCAGTAATGGGCGGACTTAGTTACATCAGTGATGAATCACAATTACGTCAACTTTCGTTATGGTCAATGGGACATTTAGGTAAAGGGTCTTGGGATCTGGTATTCGTATCCATTTCTTTAATTTTTCCTGCATTATTTGGCGTCATCAAACTGGCTCATCAGCTCAACATATTACAACTTGGCGATGAAGATGCCCATTACTTAGGTATCAATGTTGAACGTATTAAACGTTATCTCTTATTACTTTGTGCCGTGTTAATTGGTACCTCAGTGGCGGTTAGTGGCATTATTGCTTTTGTTGGTTTAGTTGTTCCTCATATGATTCGTTTACAAATCGGTGCCAATCATAAATGGTTAATACCGGGTTCGGCACTTGGTGGCGCATGTTTGCTCTTATTAGCGGACACTTTAGCGAGAACATTAGTTGCGCCAACGGAAATCCCTGTAGGCCTTTTAACCAGTTTAATTGGTGGCCCGTATTTTCTTTGGCTTATTCTGAGACATAAATAACGCATGGAGATTTATTGTGTTAACCGCTAAAAATTTAACCTTTGGTTATGGCAGTCGCATGATCATTAATGATGTATCTTTATCAATAAATGCGGGCGAAATTGTTATTATCATCGGTCCTAATGGTGCCGGTAAGTCGACCTTATTACGTCTATTAACTGGTTATCAAAAACCGTTATCAGGTGAGTGTTATTTACAAGGTCGTCCAGTATCACAGTGGCCACAAAAGCAATTGGCAAAAATAAGAACCGTAATGCTTCAACAAAGCCAACTTACTTTTCCATTTAAAGTAAAAGAAGTGATTGCAATGGGGCGAGCGCCTTATGGTAAAATGCATTTTGATCAATCAATTCATGAAGTCATGGTTCAAACCGATTGTTTGCAATTTGCCGACCGAGATTATCGAGGTTTATCCGGTGGCGAACAACAAAGAGTTCAATTGGCTAGAGTTTTAGCCCAATTATGGCAACCAGAACCGAATGAAAAATTACTGTTTTTAGATGAACCTACCTCAGCGCTTGATCTCTACCATCAACAACATACTTTACGCTTATTGAAGCAATTAGCAGTTAAGCAGCAATTGGCTGTGTGTTGCATCTTGCATGATCTGAATTTAGCAGCTTTGTATGCTGACAAAATAATTTTGGTTAACCAAGGAAAAATTGTTGAACAAGGGGCACCAACCGAGGTGTTAACTGTTGAAAATATTCATCGATGGTATGGTGTTGAAATCGGTATTTTTAATCATCCACATCATACATCGATACCGCAAATTTATTTGAACCCTTAAATAGTAGAACTAGAAAATCATTGATACGCTGCAATTTTGTTCAAAATCGGTATATAATTAAGCAAAAATTAATAAATGGGGCTGATAATGATTAATGAAAATAGCGATAACTCTATTTTGGTTTCAGATCTCCTTGCAGCACAACCTGTTTTTAGTTGCCAATTGGATGGTAAAGGAAAAGCAAATCCTTTAAACGATAAAACTAAAGCTTCTATTAATCAACCATATTGGATACATCTGGATTTTGCTAAAAGTGAAACTATTAATTGGATTAATCAAACAAATTTAATACCTGATCTTGTTAAAAATGAGTTAATTAAAGCTAATCAATTTCCAAAGGAGATCCGTTGTGATTCAGGTATTTTAGTGGTATTGAAAGGGGTAAACTTTATTCCAAATGAACTACCTGATCCTATTGTTACTTTTCGTTTTTATATTACCGATAATTTGATTATTTCAACCAGGCATCAAAAAATAGATGCAATCGTTAAATTAAAAGAAAATTTAGAAAAAGGTATTGGTCCTGTTGATGTTGCTGATTGGCTGATACAACTTTCAGAATTAATTTGTGATCAAGTGAATTTATCTTTTGATGGTGTTCACAATAAGATAATAAAATTAGAAGATTTATTATTAAATCAGCGAATTTTTTCCCATAAAGAAATTGGCAGAGTGCGCAAACAACTTTTCATACTGCGTCGTCTGCTTTCGCCACAGCGTGATATTTTTGTAAAAATTTCGACCGAAAGAATATCTTGGATTGATGACAACGATCGTCAACGGCTTCATGATATCTCTAATCAACAAAATCATTATGTTTCTGAAATTGATAGTTGCCTAATAAGGATTGGTTCAGTTATGGAACAAATAAATAGTATTCTAGCTGAATCGACTAATAAGCGTATCTATTTAATGTCACTATTTACCATTATTTTTACGC
This sequence comes from Gilliamella sp. N-G2, assembly GCF_002142215.1. Lineage (GTDB taxonomy): Bacteria > Pseudomonadota > Gammaproteobacteria > Enterobacterales > Orbaceae > Gilliamella. Next base: position 146,039 of record NZ_NAST01000001.1, on the reverse strand, counting down.
CAATTACATTTATAACAAGTTTACTTGGGGTTAATTTAGCCGGTATTCCTTTTAATGAAAAAGAGTGGTCTTTTGTTGGCTTAATCGTACTATTAATTGTGATTAGCATAGTATCTGTTTTATGGCTTAAGCTAAAAAAATGGTGGTAAAGAAATTAACTTTTAAAATAAATATAAATAAAATATGATGAATATTCATGAGATTAGGAGTAAACAGAATATTAAGTCGTTATTTGCAAGCGTACCACAATCATTTTTAATCGCCGATAGGCAAAAAGATCTAAACAATGCTTATACAGATAACGCATTACAAGCTAATTCGGTAGCAATCAATATTGGTTGCTTGTTTTTTTAGTTTTTAAACCGAAGCCTGAACAGATTAGTTATATTTCACAAAGATATTTTAAGCATGATACTAACATTGTTCCAATTAAAATTTATGATTAATAATAATTATTATGCAGTCTAATCAATCTTTTCGCTTATTTATTGCTGAAAAGCCCAGCTTAGCTAGGGCTATTGCTGATGTTTTGCCAAAACCTCATCAAAAAGGGAATGGGTTTATAAAAGCCAGTAATGGTGATGTTGTTAGTTGGTGTATTGGCCATTTATTAGAACAAGCCACGCCTGAAGTATATGATGAACGATATAAAAAATGGGCAATTGATGATTTGCCTATAGTGCCTGATAAATGGATATTGATGCCTAAAAGTAGTACTGAAAAGCAATTCAATATTTTAGTGGATTTGATTAAATCTGCAGATCAGATTGTTCATGCTGGTGACCCAGATCGCGAAGGGCAGTTATTGGTGGACGAAGTGCTAAACTATTGTCAGCTAACACCAGAAAAACGTAAAACTATTCAGCGTTGCTTGATTAGTGATTTAAATGCCAGTGCTGTTGAAAAGTCACTTGAACAGTTACGTAGTAACCAAGACTTTATTCCTTTGTCTACTTCGGCATTAGCTCGAGCGAGGGCTGATTGGCTGTATGGCATGAATATGAGCCGAGTTTGTACTCTGGTCGGTCAACGTAATGGTTATCGAGGCGTTTTATCTATTGGCCGAGTTCAAACACCTATTTTAGGCTTAGTCGTTAGACGTGATTTAGAGATAACCCAATTTGTTCCTAAACCATTTTATGAAGTATTTGCTATATTACAAACCAAACATAATGAAATATTTAAAGCCAAATGGCAACCAAGTGAAGCTTGTGCACCTTATCAGGATGAAGAAGGTCGTGTCTTGGTTAAACGGTTGGCTGAAAATGTTTGCCAACGAATAAAAGATCAGTCGGGCATTATTGATAAAGTCAGTAACAAGAAGAAAGAATTAGCGCCACCAATGCCGTTTAATTTATCAGCTCTACAAATTGAAATGGCAAAAAGGAATGGTTTAAGTGCGCAAGAAGTGCTTGATATCTGCCAATCTTTATATGAAAAACATAAGTTAATTACTTATCCTCGTTCCGATTGTCGTTTTTTACCAGAAGAACATTTAAAACAGATTAATGGTGTAAAAGCTGCCATCGAAAACAATTGTTCAGAACTGCAAACTGCGGTTAATGATGCTGATTTCACTTTACGTTCTAAAGCGTGGAATGATAAAAAAGTTGAAGCACACCATGCCATTATTCCAACTTTACGTAAAACCAAAATGGATAATTTATCGACTAACGAGAAAGCAGTATATCAAGTGATAGCAACACAATATTTGGCACAATTTTATCCTGTTTATAAATATGCCGAATTACAAATAGATGTTGATATTGGTGGTGGTAAATTTACATCTAAAGCCAATCAAATGTTAGATGAAGGTTGGAAAGTTTTATTTAGAAGTAAGAATTATCAAGCCGATAGTGATAAAGATAGTGACGAGAACAATGGTTTATTAACTAAACTAGTTAAAAAAGGCGAATTAGTACAATGTATTGATACAGAGTTACTTAGTAAAGAAACACAACCGCCACGACCTTTTACCGATGCAACTTTACTTTCAGCAATGACGGGTATAGCAAGATTTGTTAAAGACCCTGAGATAAAAAAAATCTTACGCGAAACAGATGGGTTGGGCACTGAAGCGACACGTGCAGGAATAATTGAACTTTTATTCAAACGACAATTTTTGACCAGACAAGGTAAATCAATACGTTCAACACCAATTGGTCAGAATTTAATTCTATCATTACCCGAAAGTGTTTCAATGCCAGATATGACAGCTCATTGGGAGTTGCAACTAGAAGAAATTAGTAAGAAGGAGTTTAGCTATCAGCAGTTTATGTATCAATTAAATTCATCTTTGCTGAGCCTAGTTGAACAACTAAAACATTCACGCTTGAAAATTCAATCTTCATCCCCAAATATGAAAAAAGGATAATCGATAATATCGCAATTATTGATTATCCTTTTAATTGATAAATCCAAACAATTTTAGTTAGTCTGTTGATTCTTCATTTGCAACTTCTTGTGAAACGATAGACTCATTTAGTTCCTGATTTTCAGCAAGTATATTCGTAAATTCTTGATTTGCTCTGCTTAAAAAGTCACTATCCTTCAAAATTAAGCGATAAGTATTTAATCTTTTTAATGGTCCTTTAGCAAATTGACTAATTATAAAAATCATAATAAAAATTGTTAATAGAGAAATAATCACATTAACAATCCAAGCTGATTTAAAGATAGTATGCAAATTGGTTATTAACATAATAAATGTAAACAGACAAACAGCGGCACTTAAAATTACCTCTTTAATTAAAAAAGGTTTTAGTAGCGTAATTCGATTTTGTTCGATAGCAAAATATTGAGTGAATTGATTTAATTGTGATAGTTCAATAATGTTATGTTTATCAGCATTAACCAATGAGATAGCAATTCTCTCTTTATTAATATTACCTGATTTATAGAAGCAGACTTTTTCCCAAATTAGTTTCTTCTTAATGTTATTTAAATAATCTTTTTGATAATTTGGTTGTGGTGTTTTTTCTAAAATATCTGCATATTTAATAATATTGTCAAAGTAGTTTTTTGGCGTGTTTTTTTTATAAATAAAGCCAACAAAAGAGAGCGTAAAAATAAGAAATAAATTAAACCAATTATCTTGTAATAGTTGTGTAAGATCCATTCAGATTAACCAATGTTGATGACAATTGGGCAATTGTAACTGATATTGTATAAAACAGGTATTAATTCTATACAATATTTTCTAATAACCGCATTATTAGTGCTGTTTTTAGGCAGTCACAAGTTTAATTTTGCATATTAAGTTGACTTCTTAAATTTAAAAGCGTATAAAGTGCTCGCCTTTGAGCTTTTCTTATTTTTTTAACTATAAGGTGGTTAAAAATGATGGTTAAGAAAAGTTGAAATACAAAGTGATGAGTTCAATTTACAGGAGAAATATGGACACTCAATCGGGTCACCCCAAAATGTGGGGAGATAAATTCAAACACATCATTATCGGTTAATGAACCTGTCTAAATAGTAATTTTTTCAGTTCACGAGCCGAAATTGATAAAAACGGTAACGGTGAACGATATGCAGTTTTCTACACGCTATCACACAAACTCAAAACATCATTGTGCTCATAAAGTACTTTTACGAGTATTGTATCTTACTGATAAACATTTAGAGCCACCTAGTTGTATCTAATTCTTAATTAAATTTATTTTTTAATAATTTTATTTCGTGCCAAGCATTAGCTTTAATGGCTAGTTATTGCTTTGCATTTAAATTTTGGTCAATTAAAACTTATTTACGCCTTGTTATGTTTAACTAAGGAATAGGTTTCTTTTGTCTAAAAAATATAGATAGGTACCAACTATGATTAAAAACACATCTAAAGTAAAGACAGAAAATACTTTAACTATAAAAGCACTTGAGGAAGCTCAAAACAGTCTAGATAACATTTTATCTAAATTTCAATCAAGCCTTTCTGGCTTAACCCAAGAAAATGCAAAATCAAGATTGGAACAATATGGTAAAAATGAAGTTGCTCGGGAAAAAGTTCCTTCTGCCTTTATTCAGTTGTTATTAGCATTCAAAAATCCATTTATTTTTGTCTTGTTGATACTAGCTATAGTTAGTTTTGTGACTGACTATTGGTTACCACTACAAAGTGGTGAAGAAACTGATCTAACAGGCATTATTATCATTTTAACCATGGTAACATTAAGCGGCTTACTCCGTTTTTGGCAGGAGTTTCGCTCAAATAGAGCTGCCGAGGCACTCAAATCGATGATTCGAACCACAGCTACAGTTCTGCGTCGGCCAAATAAAAATATGCCAGCTGAACATATCGAAGTGCCTCTAAGTGATATTGTCCCCGGTGATATTGTATTTTTATCTGCCGGCGACATGATTCCAGCGGATATTCGTTTAATCGAATCAAGAGATCTATTTGTCAGCCAAGCCGTATTAACCGGTGAATCAATTCCAGTTGAGAAATACGATACTTTAGGTGCGGTATCGCAAAAAACAACTGAAGAGATTAACCCAGCCGATATTGATAAAGATAATGTTCTCGATGTAAATAATATCTGTTTTATGGGTACCAATGTGGTCAGTGGAACGGCAAAAGCGATTGTTGTGGCAACTGGTGCGGATACACATTTTGGTTCGTTAGCAAAATCTATAGTAGGTTCCAGAGCTGAAACTTCCTTTGATCGCGGCGTAAATAGCGTGAGTTGGTTATTGATTCGTTTCATGTTAGTAATGGTTCCGATTGTTTTACTAATAAATGGTTTTACTAAAGGTGATTGGGGCGAAGCTGTTTTATTTGCATTAGCTGTTGCGGTTGGTTTAACTCCTGAAATGTTACCGATGATTGTTAGCGCCAACCTTGCAAAAGGTGCGGTAGGAATGGCAAAACGCAAAGTGGTGGTTAAACGCTTAAATGCGATACAAAATTTTGGTGCAATGGACATTTTATGTACTGATAAAACTGGCACATTAACTCAAGATAAAATTATTTTAGAACACCATTTAGATATTAATGGTCAAGTTGATCCCGCTGTTTTACAACTTGCATGGCTTAATAGTTACTATCAAAGCGGAATGAAAAACTTAATGGATAAGGCTATCATTCGTTTTGCAGAAGAAAAAACCAGTGTTAAAAAAGTCGGCGTTGGTCTTTATCGTAAGATTGATGAATTACCGTTTGATTTTGTGCGTCGTCGCTTATCGGTAGTGGTACAAGGTAATGACGATAATCACTTAATGATCTGTAAAGGTGCTGTTGAAGAAATGTTATCTATTTCTGATTTTGTCTATGAAAATGGAGAATATTTACCACTAGATGAAAAACGAAAACAAGCATTAATTGAACTGGCTCATAATTATAATAAAGACGGTTTTAGAGTATTAGCTGTTGGCGTCAAAGAGATTTCAGCAGAACAAACTAAAACGCAATACAATGTCCAAGACGAGAAAGCATTGGCTATTCGTGGTTTCTTAACATTCTTAGATCCACCAAAAGAGAGTGCTTATGAGGCTATTTCAGCATTAAACGAACATGGTGTTGCGGTTAAAGTTTTAACTGGTGACAACGAAATTATCACTATTAAAGTTTGTCGTGAAGTTGGCTTAGAACCTGGTATTCCTTTATTAGGTACTGAAATTGAAAAAATGGATGATGATGAGTTAAAACAGCAAATTGAGCAAAGGACTATTTTTGCCAAACTAACTCCGTTACAAAAATCCAGAATTATTCGATTATTACAAGATAATGGTCATACTGTTGGTTTCTTAGGTGATGGTATTAATGATGCACCAGCTTTACGTGATGCCGATGTTGGTATTTCTGTTGATACCGCAACGGATATAGCTAAAGAATCGGCTGATATTATTCTACTTGAAAAAAGTTTAATGGTGTTGGAAGAAGGCGTGATCTGCGGTCGTGAAACTTTCGGCAATATAATGAAATATCTTAATATGACGGCTAGTTCTAATTTTGGTAATATTTTCTCGGTATTAGTTGCGAGTGCATTTTTACCATTCTTACCAATGTTGGCGATTCATTTACTTATCCAAAACCTGTTATATGATATTTCACAATTATCATTACCATGGGATAAGATGGATGAAGAGTTTTTACAGAAACCACGTAAATGGGATGCCCCAAATATTGGTCGTTTCATGATTTGGATTGGCCCAACATCATCGATTTTTGATATTACAACATATGCATTAATGTGGTTTGTATTCAGTGCTAATAGTATTGAAGCCCAATCGTTATTTCATTCCGGTTGGTTTATTGAAGGCTTATTATCACAAACTTTAGTTGTACATATGTTAAGAACACAAAAAATACCATTTATTCAAAGTACAGCAGCATTTCCTGTAATCGTAATGACAATGCTAATAATGGCGGTAGGAATTTATATTCCGTTCTCACCAATTGGTAGTTTAATTGGTCTGCAACCATTACCATGGTCATATTTCCCATGGTTAGTAGGCACGTTATTATGTTACTGTTTTGTTGCACAATTGATGAAGCGAATTTACATCAAACGCTTTGGACAATGGTTCTAATTAATTCAAGAATTGATGTAAGAAATAATATTTACATCATAAACTAAAAGATGTATAAATATTGAACTATTATGTTATAGTAATGCCATCATTGAAAAAGCGTTTATACATTATTATTAATAAACTAATATTTATACATTTAATCAGCATCTTTAAAATATTTTAAGGAGCATTTATTTAACAATAACAACAAGAGGATTAAAAAATGAAAACCCCACACAAAAATTTAATTACACTAATCAAAAACCGTAAATTGAAAAAAGCACAAGAACAAGTAAATAAACAATAACAAGTAGATTGGTGGAAAAAGATAAATTGAGATAAACCCCATAATTTGGGGTTTTTTTATAACTTAAAGTAGAATTAATCAAAATTATTGTTTTGAAATATCAGGCTGTTGCTTTTTTCAAAACTTCATAAATTTGATCTTTTAATTTTAATTTTTGTTTTTTCAAACTTTCAATCGTTTCAGATGTATCAACGGCAATACCCGCTTCAATATTTTTAATTTTTTGGTCAAGTTGATTGTGTTCTTCAAATAGTTTTTGAAAATGTAAATCAGTGTTTTTTAACTTAGAGATTAAATCACGATATTCTGGAAACATACTGCCCCCTTACAAGATGAGTTAAAATAATAACAATAGCAGTTATTACTATTTAAGCTTACAATATTCTTGATTGTTTTAATAGCAATTTTTGAACGGGAGATGTTTATGAGTGAAAAGATCGTTATTGCAAAAAGTGAAGGTAATGATTTATACATCCTTGCATCGTTGGCAAATCGCCATGGTTTAATAACTGGTGCGACAGGTACCGGTAAAACTGTAACCCTACAAAAGATAGCAGAAAATTTTTCGCAAATTGGTGTACCGGTTTTTCTTGCTGATGTTAAAGGTGACTTGACTGGCTTAGGAGAAAAAGGGGTATTATCTGACAAATTACAATCACGATTGGCAAATATAGGCGTAACTGATTGGCACCCTGATTCATCACCTTTAGCGTTATGGGATGTTTTTGCTAAAAAAGGGATCCCAGTTCGTAGTACGGTTTCCGATATTGGTCCTATTTTATTGGCTCGATTATTAAATTTGAATGATGTGCAATCAGGCGTTTTACAACTTGTATTTAAAATAGCGGATGATAACGGTTTGTTATTGCTTGATTTTAAAGATTTACGCACCTTAATACAGTTTATTGGTGATAATGCTAAAAAATTTACCACGCAATATGGCAATATTAGTGCCTCATCAATCGGTGCAATACAACGAGGATTATTATCTCTTGAACAGCAAGGTGCCGAATTCTTCTTAGGCGAACCTATGTTAGATATTAACGATTTACTACAAGTTAATGAACAAGGTCGTGGCATTATCAATATTTTATCAGCGGATAAACTATATAATTCGCCTAAACTATATTCAGTATTTTTATTATGGTTGTTATCTGAATTGTTTGAGCATTTACCTGAAGTTGGCGATCTTGATAAACCGAAACTGGTATTCTTTTTTGATGAAGCTCATTTATTATTTAATGATATTTCTCAAGCTTTATTAGAAAAAATTGAACAAGTTGTTCGTCTTATTCGTTCTAAAGGTGTTGGTATCTATTTTGCTACACAAAGTCCAACCGATATTCCTGAAACTATTCTTGGCCAGCTAGGTAATCGCGTTCAACATGCATTACGAGCTTTTACACCTAAGGATCAAAAAGCGGTTAAAGTAGCAGCACAAACCATGCGGGCCAATCCAAATTTTGATACCGAAAAAACTATCATGGAGCTTGGTGTTGGCGAGGCGCTCATTTCGTTTTTAGATGAGAAGGGGCGACCTAACGTCGTTCAACGTGGAATGATCATTGCGCCAGGTTCTAAAATGGGACCAATGGATGCTGAAAATCAGTTGTCGATTATTCATCAATCCTATTTTTATGACAAATATTTAACAACAATTGATCGTGAATCTGCCTACGAAAAACTTAAAAAAGGTTTTACTGTAGATACAGCAAATGGTCAAAAACCACCAGAAAACAATTCAACACCAAACTCTAAAAATCAAGATGAGCATGGTGGTTTGATGGAATTTTTAAATTCAATTATTTTTGGCAGGACTGGGTCAAAAGGTAGACAACATGATGGTATAGTTCAAACTGTTGCTAAAAGTGCCACCAGACAAGTAGTTAATCAAATTGGCAGGCAAATTACTAGAGGGATATTAGGTAGTTTTAAAAAGTAATTTTAATTAATAAAAAATGAACTAATGAACTAATGAACAAAAAGGAGTTGTAGATGTTAAAATTGTTTATTGAATGGTATAAAAAACGCTTTAGTGATCCGCATGTGGTATCATTAATGGTTGTTATTGTTGTGTTATTTTTTATCATCTATTTCTTCAACAAAATTCTACTTCCTATTTTAATTGCAATTGTTTTATCTTATTTACTTGATAGACCAGTTAATTATTTGCAAAGCAAAAATGTTCCTCATACATTAGCCGTCGTGATCGTGCTGCTACTATTTATGTTTGTCGGATTAACTGGAATTATGATTTTGTTACCTTTGATTTGGCAACAAAGTGTTAGCTTAATCACTAATATTCCCAATATGTTGAATTTTGCAAATAAATTTATTACATCTTTACCAGAACATTATCCTGAATTAATTGATGTTGGTCTATTCGATTCAATAATTCAGAGTATAACCAGTAGAGTTGTGCAAACAGGAAATTCACTATTACAGTTTTCAATTAGTTCTTTATTTAGTTTAGTTTCAGTGGCCATTAATGCAGTTTTAGTACCAATTATTATGTTTTTCTTATTGAAAGATAAAGCGAAAATATGGGGGTACTGTTCTAAGGCATTACCGAAGAATCGTACCATATTAAATAAAGTCGCCTCTGAAATGGATATGCAAATTTCCAACTATATAGTCGGCAATGTTTTACACATTGTTATATTAACTATCTGTGTTTATATCCCATTTTGGTATTTTGGTTTAGATTATGGCTTATTATTAGCCGTTTTAGTTGGACTTTCCGTACTGATCCCTTATATTGGTATTATTATCTCTAGTATTCCTGTGGTGTTAATCGCACTCTTTCAATGGGGCTTCACGGCACAATTTGGTTATTTAATTTTCTTCTATATTCTAATTCAAGCCCTTGATGGTAATTTATTAGTTCCCTATCTGTTTTCTGAAAAACTCAATCTTCATCCATTGGTGATTATTGTTGCTGTCATCATATTTGGCGGCTTATGGGGATTTTGGGGGGTATTTTTTGCCATACCACTTGCGACATTAGTTAAAGCCATTATTAATGCATGGCCAAATCTTGAAGAGATAAATAATATAAAAAACGAAAACAAAGCAGATTAATTTAATAATCTGCTTTGTTTAAAGGAATTAATTATGATTTTTAAGATAATCTAAAACTACAGTGTGATGGTTTGTCGTTTTAAAGTCATTAAAGACTTTTTCGATTTTACCATCTTTACCAATCAGAAAGCTTATACGATGGATACCGTCATAAGTTTTTCCCATAAATTCTTTTTCTCCCCAAACACCAAAATCTTCAGAGGTTTTATGGTCTTCATCAGAAAGTAGGGTAAAATTCAACAATTCTTTATCGACAAAACGTGATAATTTTTCCGGTTTATCCGTACTAATACCAATAACAACTACATTATATTTCTTAAAATCATCAGCGCTGTCACGTAAGTTACAAGCTTGAACTGTGCAACCAGGTGTCATCGCTTTAGGATAAAAATAAAGTAAAATTCTCTGACCTTTAAAATCTTTTGAACTAATTAGCTCGCCATCTTGGTCTGGTAGAGAAAATTGAGGTGCTTTTTCGCCTTCTTTTAGTGGATTAACCATAAATTCATTACCTATATTAATAGTTAAAATTTTAATTGTTATGGGGATATTTATTATATTTTATCAATTTAAATTATGTTTTTAAAAAAACGACTTGCTGCATCAATCGTATGATTGATTTCTTTATCTGTGTGCATAAGTGACATGAAACCTGCTTCGAAAGCTGAAGGTGCAAAATAAACTCCTTCACTGAGCATATGATGATAGAATTTTTTGAATAATTCAACATTACAATTCATTACATCCTTATAACTGCTTACTTCTAGAGCAGTTGTAAAGAAAAATCCAAACATTCCTCCCGCATGATTAACCACAAATGGTACATTAAAACGTCTTGCTGCCGACAATAGACCATTAACTAGTGTAGCAGTTTTCTCCGCTAATTCTTGATAAATACCTACATCCATCAATTTGGTCAAAGTAGTATAACCAGACGCCATAGCAACTGGATTACCGGAAAGGGTTCCTGCTTGATAAATTGGTCCGGTTGGAGCTAATTGTCGCATGATTTCACTACGACCTCCAAAAGCACCAACCGGCATACCTCCACCGATAATTTTACCTAAGCAAGTCAAATCAGGAATAACATCGTAATATTCTTGCGCTCCACCTAAGGCAACTCTAAAGCCAGTCATTACCTCATCAATAATTAATAAAGCACCATAATTATCACATAAACTTCTTAATCCCTGTAAGAAGGACTTTTTAGCTGGAACACAGTTCATATTACCTGCGACGGGCTCAATGATAATTGCGGCTATCTCATCCGGAAACTGATCAAATTGTTTTTTTACCGATTCTAAATCGTTATAATCACAGACTAAGGTATGTTTAACAAAATCTTGAGGTACCCCAGGAGAAGTCGGGTGACCAAAAGTAAGTGCTCCAGAACCCGCTTTAACTAATAAATAATCCGCATGTCCATGATAACAGCCTTCAAATTTGATTATTTTGTCACGACCGGTATAGCCACGGGCAAGGCGTATTGCACTCATGGTTGCCTCAGTGCCTGAATTTACCATGCGTAACATCTCTATAGATGGCATCAATTGAGTAACGAGGTTGGCCATTTTGATTTCAATTTCGGTTGGTGCTCCATAACTTAAGCCTTTACGAACGGCATTAATCACAGCCTCTGCTACATCGACATCATTATGACCTAAAATCATTGGTCCCCAAGATCCGACATAATCAATATATGCTTTTTCATCAACATCATAAATATAAGCACCATCAGCTTTTTCAATGAATAACGGTGTTCCATCAACTCCATGAAAAGCACGTACGGGCGAATTAACACCTCCTGGTATTAAAGTTAATGCTTCTTGGTAAAGTTTTTCTGATTTGAATGTTTTAAGCATAATTATGATCTTCTCTTTAGAAATTGTTGTCGTATTTATTCATAAAATTAACTTAAATTCAAGCAAGCCATACAAATTTAACTAATTGATGTTTTCATTTTGTATTTTCCTTTTTCAACAGTATATAATATAACAGTAATTAAATTAGGAGAATAAAATGAGCGATGCGTTACCAATTAACTTTACTGATGCTGCTGCAAATAAAGTAAAAACTCTAGTAACGGAAGAAGAAAACCCTAATCTTAAATTAAGAGTTTATATCACCGGTGGTGGGTGTAGTGGATTTCAGTATGGTTTTACATTTGACGAAAAAGTTAATGAAGATGATCTAGCGATTGAAAAAAATGGTGTTTCACTTCTTATTGACCCTATGAGTCTACAATACCTTGTTGGAGGTACAATAGACTATGTTGAAGGATTGCAAGGATCACGTTTTGTGGTAGATAACCCAAATGCAACCACCACTTGTGGTTGTGGTGCGTCTTTTAGTGTTTAACCAATTCCTAATCGTTAATTAAATTTTTTATTATTCTTATTTAAAATTTAAAACATTTTTGGAGACGGTTGATTAAAAATCCCCTCAAATGTGACAAACATTGAGCAATTAAATAATTATTTTAATTTTTTTATTGACGTAATATTTAAGATAGGTAAAATGCACAACATCCAAAACTCAGTTACCTTTCAGTAATAAGTTTTGAGCCCGGGTGGTGAAATCGGTAGACACAAGGGATTTAAAATCCCTCGGCCTTTTTGGCCGTGCGAGTTCAAGTCTCGCCCCGGGCACCATTTAAAACACCTCTCATGCGGGAATAGCTCAGTTGGTAGAGCGCAACCTTGCCAAGGTTGAGGTCGCGAGTTCGAACCTCGTTTCCCGCTCCAAATTTATACGCGATCAGAAGTCAAATTTTGACGTATCAGTGGCACAAATCCTTAGGCGATGACCATCAGGATCATTAACAACAAAAGTATAACCAAAATCGAGCATTTGTGGTTCAAGTTCAATTTTTAAGTTAAGCTTTCTCCATTCAGAATAAATTTTATCTACTTCATCTTTTGTTACATCACTTAAAGATAGTTCAAAACCACCGTAATGCTTTGGTGCTTTAGGGGTTATTTCATCTGCTTGTTGTAATCCCAAAACAAATTCATCTTTCAACAAAAAAACTGCGAATCCAGGATAAGTTTCTATAGGTTCTTGTGCAAATAGTTTTGTATAAAAGTCAGTACTTATATCGACGTTTTTAACATAAATAATTATGCTATTCGGTTTAAACATTTTGGCTCCTTTAAATATATTGCTATTAAACAAATTAAAATATGTAAATTACATTATCTGTATTATGATGGAGTAATAGTGACAACAGTTTGTCATATTTAAAATTACTTATTGATTATTTTAATGACCTAACATATGAAAATTAACCGCATCATCACTATCATCATGATATTGCTTCAAAAAGAGAAAATAAGTGCTAAGGTGTTGGCTGATAAATTTGCTGTATCTTTACGAACAATCTATCGAGACATAGAGGTTGTTGAAAATGCAGGTATACCGATTATCACTTTTAGAGGAAGTCATGGCGGGATTAGCATCCTAAAAGATTATAAAATCAGCAAAGGGTTATTTACTAAGGATGATGTTATTATTTTGTTAAAAGGACTTAATTTATTATCTTCGCCAATATTAAACGAAAATGAAAAGTCAGCCACACTAGAGAAAATTAAATGCTTGTTAACTCAACAAGAGTTCAATCAAGTAGGAGATGATGTAGGCAAACTAGCTATAGATTTATCACCATGGTTTTCGAAGGAAAATATTAACAACAAAATAGCCATCATTAAAATGGCGTTACAAGAACAGTTGCTGTTATCTTTCAATTATATAAAAATAAAAAATGAAAAAGTTTTGCGTACAGTTGAGCCTTACAAAATGCTATTTAAAGAGAGACAGTGGTATTTACAGGGTTATTGTTTGGCTAAAAAAGATTTTCGGATATTCAAACTATCCAACATGTCTGACATCAACAAAACAGAAATCAAGTTTATTCGCAAATCAGTTCCTGACATGTTCGCGGGATTTAAAAGCAACATGCAACAAAAAATCTTTAAAATAAAATTATTAATCGATCATTCTATCTTAGAGCGGGTATTAGATTATTGCGCTGAAAAAGATATTGAAAAACTTAATGATGCACAATATCTAGTGAATTTTGACTTTATTGATGATGATTACAGTTATGGTATCTTAATGAGTTTTGGACCTAACTGCATTTGTTTAGAGCCGGAACATGTCCGAGAGCAAATAATTCAACGTAGTGAAAAACTCCTTACATCTTATTACAAGTCTCAATTAAATTGAAAACGATAGAATAAAAGATTTAATTAAGCTATTTTATGCAAAGTAACCAGACCATTTAAAGATTATCATTTTGAATAAAATTAAATTTTTTGATTTTCTTAATAGATGATGAAATTTGATTACTAATAAATATTATTTTAGTCAGCAAACAAGCAATTCAATTTAAGAAAATCTTGAAACTTTCCATTTTAGTGTTAACCATCTTATAATATAAACAAATCGTTGATTAGAGTAATGCATTCATGAATATAAAACAACTTAAATACTTTCAGATACTCGCTAAAAATCAACACTATACTTACACTTCCGAATATTTTTCTATTAGTCAACCAAGTCTTAGTCATGCTATAGCTGAATTAGAGAAAGAGGTTGGTATTAAGTTATTTCAGAAGAAGGGGCGTAATGTAGAGTTGACCAAAGAAGGGGAACAGTATCTCCTCTACGTTAATCAAGCATTACAATCGTAAAATGAAGGTGAACAATTTATAAAAGAATTAACTAGCATATCGCATGGACATATCCGATTAGCTTTTGTTTATTCATTATGTATGGGGTATGTACCCAAAATTATTAAAGCGTTTACTAGCTTACCGGAATATAAAAATATTTCATTTTCTTTTTATGAAGATTTAAGCGCTAATATTGTGCAAGAGCTCAAAAGTAAACGTTATGATATCGGATTATGCTCTTATTTGCATGATGATCCCGAAATAGAATTCACGCGTTTAGCTAAGCAAGAAATTGTTTTTATTATCTCGAATGAACATCCGCTATCTAAACGCAAAAAACTAGATCTAAAAGATATTGCTAATGAGCCGGTAATTTTATATACCGAGCGTAGCGGTATGAAAGGTTATCTGGATAGTATTATTAGCGAATCAGGGGTTAAACTGACCAATGTGGTTAGTCATGTTGAAAGTGAAAACGCCATGATTGGTTTAGTATCCATCAATTACGGTATAGGCATGATGATAAACGTACCTGTTCCAGAACAAGCAAATGTTTCATTGATACCAATGAATAAAAATCGTCAAAAACGTGAAATTTATGTCGCAACCGTTAAAAACAGACCACTGATGCCGGTAGCGCAAAAATTTTATCGATTTTTAACCCAATATTGTGGAGATAGTTTTTTTAATAATTAATTTTGTGCTACTATTCATATAATTATTTAATAAATGTTGTTATTTACATAGATAATTTAAATATATTTGTTAAATGATAAACTTAAAACAACATATGTTGTTTTAGAAATTGATTAATTTCGGTAGCTAGAATAATTTGATGAGAGAAAAATGACACCATTAATTAAAAAAATTAGCTTAAGCAATTCTGTATCAATTGAACAGTTAGGTTTTGGTACTTTTAAAATTGTTGATCAGCAAGAAGCCAATAACGCTATCATGACGGCCTTAAACGATGGTTATCGCTCATTTGATACTGCTCAACTTTATAATAACGAAAAAATACTTGGCGAAGCTTTTGCTAATTCGGGTGTAGCTAGACAAGACCTATTTTTAACCACTAAGGTAAGTAACCTCAATCAAGGTTATGAACTAACATTAAAATCCGTTGAACAATCCTTAAAAGATTTACAAACAGACTATCTAGACCTGTTCTTAGTCCATTGGCCATTAAAAAATCATTTTTTCGATACTTGGAAAGCGCTAGAAAAAATTTATGAAACAAAAATGGCTCGGGCAATTGGTGTTTGTAATTTTCATCAATCTCATTTTGAATTGTTAAAAACTCAAGCAAATATCAAGCCAATGATTAACCAAATTGAGATTCATCCTTATTTAGTGCAAAAAGAGTTAATCGAATACTTAAATAAAGAACAAATTGCGATCGAGGCTTGGAGTCCGCTAGCTCGAGGTCGGGTTGTTGATGAACCTTTATTAATAAATATTGGTAAAAAATATCAAAAATCTGCTTCACAAGTAACATTACGATGGCATGTGCAAAAAGATCTTATTGTTATCCCTAAATCGGTTAACCCTAAGCGTATAGCGGAAAATAGACAAATTTTTGATTTTGAACTCACTGAAGACGAAATGCTGCAAATCGATAGTTTAAATGAAAACTTTCGAACAGGCCCAAATCCTGATAATATTTATCAAAAAAATGGCTTTTAAAATATAACATATGTGATCTTTAATGCTTTATTTCTTAGAATAATTTTAAAACGTTATTTAAAATATTAAATTAAGATTACATATTCTTATCTCTCTTCTAGTTGGTAAACTTTTCTATAAATCGTTCCTCATGCCTGAATTAATCGTCACATCTAGCGGTTTTCTATTTTTTAATATTGAGACCTAAAATTAATTTTTATTTCAATTAAATCATCAATAGTTATTAACAAAATTATTTTGATAATAAATGTTTACAAATATTTGTTATATAATTGTCTGATATAATTACTGTTTATAATATTTTATGGCTGTATGTAAATAATTGTTTTAATTATGTATATAAAAATAACATATAAGAGTACTAGGTTAATGATATGAGTTTTTAAAATGAATAAAACCATCTTTCTCGTTAGAGCGCGAGCGTCAGGAAAAACAACAATGGAGCGTTTACTTGCTGAAAAATTACATTACACATTTATTGATAACGATTTTAATTTATATGAAACCACCAAACAAACTGTGGCTGAAATTGTAGAAAAAGATGGATAGTATTCTTTTTATCGGTTCCAGCAAACATTCTAGCAGAACGATTAATGTAAGATCCGAATATCGCTCAACGCCCTTCGTTAACGGGTTTATCTATTGCTGACGGGATGGAAAAAATACTTGAAGATCGTCATCATGTTTATATGGATTGCGCAAGTCATGTAATCAATGTAGATTATCAGGAGATGCAAATATTAGGGCAATTTTTAGAAGTGCTCAATATCGACTAAAAAATTTGTTTTTTTAATGATTAGTTCATTACCATTAAGATGAAATTCCTGTGTTTGTCCATTTTAAATATCATTATTTCTTATAACTATTTAAATATAAATAATAATTAATTAATGGCACAATTCCTAAGGTTATTTCTTCTTTTATTAAAACACATTTACCGCTAATATTAACTTTAATAGATTTATGAATTTTTTAAATTAATAATGGAGTATTAACTAATGAATATCTATAAGAGTAGCTCCTGTTCGATAGCAGGGTCTATCTATGCCAATTACATTATTCAAAGTATCGCTTTAATCGTAATTATGCAATTTTCTGTCGAAATCTCAGCGCAACTTAATACTGATCTAGTCGGTGTTGGTGGTGTTGCTGCTGGAATAGGTGTTGGTAAAATATTGTTAATGTTTGTTGGTGGAATACTATCTGATAAATTTGGACGTAAACCATTTATTCTTATGGGTATGTGTTGTTACATAATCTTTTTTATTGGGATACTTTTTTGTCATGATGTAAATATTGCTTTCTTTTTGGCTATGTTTATTGGGGCAGGAAACTCATTTTTAGATACAGGTTCAATGCCTGCATTAACCGAATGCTTTCCTCGTTCTGCAGGCACAGCGAGTGTTTTAATTAAAGCATTTATCTCAATGGGTACATTAGTTTTACCATTTATTGTTACTCTATTTCATACTTATCATTTATGGTATGGTTATGCTTTCCTTGGCTTTGTCACTTGTATTGTTATAAATTTCTTATTTTTAATATCAAGAAAATTTCCTTCTAAAAATACAGTTATTTGTGGTAATGAAGGCCATAGTGACTATTTTATTGGCAAACCCAATATTTTATTTGAAGGAATTTTGTTAATCATTATGGGCTTTACCACTACAGCAACCTTTGTCATCATATTACAATGGTTACCGGCAATTGCTGAAAATGGTATTGGAATGGATCCAATCGCCTCTAAACAATTAATTAGTTATTATAGTATCGCATCAATAATTTCCGTGTTTATTACTGCTTATATCGTTAAAAAATTCATAAAACCAATTTATTGTATTATTATTCTGCCACTACTATCGGCATTAATTTTATTAATGTTCCTTTTTAATCTTAATCCTACAATGAGCTTAATAGCAGCAATTGGCATGGGGTTGACAGCGGCCGGAGGGGTATTACAACTTACCTTGGTTGTTATGCAACAATTATTTCCTAATCATAAAGGCTTTGCAGTTGGAACCATGTATACTCTAAGTGGCTTATCATTTATCGTTATCCCCTTAGTAGTACCAGAATTAGCAGTAACAAATGTTAGTTACGCGATCTTAGTTGATCTTGTCATCGCATCAACAAGTGTAATATTAGGTTTAATTGTTTATTCACGTTTCAAAAAAGTTATTGATATGAAGAAAATTTAATAACTATTTGCGTCGTAATTTTAAAAAAGCATCTTATTGCAATAAGATGCTTTACCATTTCATAATACTTTTACTGAAAATAATCGGCATAAACATTAATAACTTTATGGTTATTCCCAAAACAAAATCAAGTTGCATTTTAATAGGTAGCTATCTGTTTGTCAGTAATCATTAAGATAATTATTGATTGTATCTATCCTAATTTCAGCCATATTTAGGATTCATATGCGAAAATTCGTTCCTATTTTTTATGTCCATCCTGTGGATAATATATGGGATATATATACTTTCTAGGACTTAAACTAAGTTATAAAAAAGAGTTTATTGCACCTTCTATAATTTCTTCTGGTACTGATTACATCAAAGTAAAAGATATTAAATACACTTTTTTGCCATTCCGATTCAATACTTTGGTTTATTCTCTTTGGTATTGTTATGCTATCGATATCTATATTTATAATATTTTAGTTAAGAGATTATCTACGGAAGATTGTTGAATGATTAACCACAAGTCTGATTCAGCATATTTGTGGCTTTTTATTCGTTAATAATTGTTGATTGTAATTGATAACACAATCTTATTTACGATTTAGTAGTTCAAAAATTTTATGATATCTAGCAATAATCACCAATGCTAAAATTGCTCCTATTACCGCGATAAAGGTGTCAAACAAGATAATATTAGCGATACTGATTTTGGAAATAATTCTGGTCATAACTGGTATAGAGAAAGTAGCTAAACTAGAAGAGGTAAAGAAAATACCAAGGACTTTACCTTTACCTTCAGGATAAAATTCTGACATGGTGGTTAATGCTAATTGTAAAACTCCCCCAGCTGCTGTAAATCCTAAAATAAAACCACCTGCAATAAATAAAGTAGGCCGAAGGGAATAAGAATAAAATGAACAATATAATTGCTGATAAACAAGGATAAAAAAACACTATATAAACCGAACGAATCTAGTTTTTAACTAATATTGAGGCCAAAATAACATTGGCTAATGTTCCAATAACATAATAATTAATAGTTTGAGCAGATGCTGAAGGACTCATCATTGCAACCGATTCTGAGAATTTAGGTAACCATATTGATACTAAATAAATTGTCGCGATTGATGTATAACTAATAATGATAAAACAAACACCTTCAATCCCAAAGTTAGCTTTTTGTTTTAATTTTGGTAATGGTTTTGCATCTTGTTCTACGGATTCTTTTGCAATTTGTTTAGCTATCGGTTGTTTATGATTTGGGAAAGGCATTTCTAATACAGCTAAAGCATTAAGGGCTAAAATAGCAAACGCAAAAAAGGAATGACCAACCATAATAAGCATTAGAAACGATAATCATGGTCATCACAATTGGTAACACAATGTCCACCAGCAATGGCCGCTTTGGTTAAAATTGATGCTGTTCCGGCCTACTTAGGAAATGATTCCATTAATGCTGGGCTAGCGTTGAATTAGCAATACCACCTAAAAAAGCAAACATAAATGCGACTTGGAGATTTGGACTAATCAAAATGCCAAGCAAAAAGCCTATATAAAATAAACCTCCTAAAAATACGAAAGGTTTACGACCAAATTTATCTGATAGTGCACCCATAAAAAACAAAACAATTAATCGCCCAATCCCCAAACCAGAGATCACATAAGCAATCCCCGCACTGTCGGTATTTAATCGATTAGCCAAAGAGTCCATATTTTGAGTTAGAATGATTGCCCCATATCATGAACAAAATAGTTCATGTATAAGCATATCGAAGTGGTGATATAGTTATTTTTTTAGTGCATCCTTTTTTGAATAATTTAACTAGCTTCTGATTAATGAATAATTAATATGGATTTATTTATTTTTATTTATAAATCAGTAGAATAGATTTTTTTAATTTCTTCATTCCATAATCATACTTAAATAATTTTAGCGATTATTTTATTTATTATGTTTAAATTTATAACAAAATAAATTAAAACAACAAAATCTATAGATAAAATGTTTTATTATTTTCATTATTAGCTTTTTATTTTTACTAAATTCAGCTAAATTATTTAAAATTTCAGGGAAATTGCATGGCAATTGAACGCCGTATAGGGCTTGCGGCGTTAATGGTTTTAGATGTATCTCCCGCAAAGCAAGTTATTCTGGCTGCAGAAACTGATTATATTCATGTTGGTTTAAGGCTTATTCTTGCCACACCTACTGAGCTGGTTTATGCGACAGTTGGTGATACACCATTAATTCGGGAAGTCGAGAGACGATTAAAAGAGATAGGTATCAAAGTTTTATATATTGAAATTTTTCGGCTTAAACCAGATACCCGAGTTATCAATTTTTTGCCAGTATTAGAAACAGGGATTTGTTTAGGTGCAAGCCAAGTATTATTAGGGCCGGTAATGATTCTGATAAAAATAGTTTAGCTGATAATTTTGCACGATTATGTGAAATTTCAGCGCCATTAGGTATTGCAATCAACATTGAACCAATACCTTGAACTGATATTCCTACCGTTAATTCTGGGGTAGACTTATTCAAAGTCGCCAACCAAAACAATTAAGGTATGATTATTGATCCATTGCATTTTGATCGTGGAGCTAATACTCTGGAGGACTTGCAGAAAGTACCTAAGGATTGTTGGCGCTATATGCAATTATGCGATGGAACTAAAGAGAAACCAAAAGATACCGAAGGATTACTTTATCAGGCAAGAAATTATCGATTATCACCGGGACGTGGCGGCATTGATTTAGTATCATTATTAAAAGCTTTACCAGAAATGCCGATTTCAATTGAATGTTGTAATGATGAATTTGCGTTGAGTCATTCTCCAATTGAACGAGCTAAAATGTATCTTGAAGATACCAAAAAATTACTTAAACAAGTCGCTGAATCTTAATAATAACTAATTGGAGAGAAGTATGAGAGCAAACATCGATGGACATTTTTTATTAATCGGACTAATGGCTTATCCAATTCGACATAGCTTATCACCGAAAATGCAAAATATAATTTATTCTAAACTAGACGTTCCTTATGTCTATTTAGCTTTTGAGGTGACACAAGAAAAATTACCTGATGCGATAAAAGGATTACGCGCATTAGGTTTACGAGGTAGTGCGGTATCAATGCCAAATAAACAACTGGTCTGCCAATATTTAGATAAATTAACACCGGCTGTTGAGCTTATTGGCGCTTGTAATACCATTTCTAATGATGACGGTGTTCTAACCGGATATAACACGGATGGAATGGGATACATGCGTTCATTAAAAGAGGCAGGTGTTGATATTATTGGTAAAAAAATGACATTACTTGGTGGTGGTGGTGCCGCAAGCGCTATTGCTGTACAGGCTGCACTCGACGGCGTTAAAGCGATTTCTATTTTCAACCAAAAAGATGAGTGCTTTGATAAAATTGTTGAAATAGCTAAGCGAATCAATGAAAAAACTGATTGTAAAGCCACGGTTTATGATTTAGATGATCAAGCTAAATTGCGTCAAGAAATTGCTGAAAGTGCCGCATTATGCAATGCTACTGGTGTCGGTATGAAACCGTTAGAAGGACAGAGTCTGATTACCGATCCTAGCATGTTAAGGAAAGATCTCGTTGTAACCGATTGTATTTATAGCCCACGTAAAACAAAATTACTGGAAATTGCCGAAGCCCAAGGTTGTAAAACTTTAAACGGTATCGGAATGATGTTATGGCAAGGTCATGCACAAATAAAAATTTGGACAGGACAAGATGCTCCGATTGATTATGTAAAAGAAAAAATGGGTTTTAATGACTAAAAAATTTTAGTTAACTTAATATAATTAATATAAATATTAATATCAGCATAAATTATCCTCTTAATAATTTTGATTAAGAGTAAAGAAAAAAATAAATTGGTGATCAGATGACAAAGATTACAGTAAAAGGTTTAGATATAGGCGTTGGAGCGCCTAAGATTATCGTTCCAATTGTAGGTAAAACAGAACAAGAGTTAGTAAATGAAGCTGAATTTTTAACGCAAATCGATTTCGATATGGTTGAATGGCGAGTGGATCATTTTCAAAATGTTGATGATGTTGAAAAAGTAAAACAAACAGCAAACAAATTACACGCAATCATTGGTCACAAACCAATTTTATTCACATTTCGAACCGCTAATGAAGGCGGTGTCTATCCAGCTCCGGTGGAATTTTATATCAATCTAAATAAACAGATGATTAAAACTGGCTTGATAGATCTTGTCGATATCGAAGTTTTCACTGGTGATCAATATGTTGAAGAAATTGTTGAATTAGCTCATCAACATAACGTTTTAGTTATTGCTTCAAATCATGATTTTGATAAGACACCAGCAAAAGATGAAATTGTCGCAAGATTACGCAAAATGCAAGATCTCGGTGTAGACATTCCTAAAATCGCAGTAATGCCGCGTTCGCGTGAAGATGTCATTAACTTATTGGCCGCAACAGCTGAAATGAAAGACAAATATGCGCGTAAACCACTCATTACCATGTCAATGGCAGGAAAAGGCGCAATTAGTCGAGTTGCTGGTGAAACCTTTGGTTCTGACCTTACCTTCGGCGCAGCAAAAAATGCTTCAGCACCTGGGCAGCTTGATGTTAAAGAGCTAAGACAAATTTTGAATATTTTACATAGAAGTTTAGCTTAAAAATAATGACTTTCTTACAAATAATCTAAAAAGATTAAGTGATTAAAAAGTTTGTCGTGAAGTAAGTCAAAGATATAAACCGTCAAGTCGAAATGATTAACCGTAAATAACAATGACCCATATAAAGATAATATTAGTGGTCTGTATGAATAATAATTGGTTAGGTTTAGAGAGTGATATGTGCTTTATCACTGGTGCGGTTAGGTGGCATGGGGGGCGAAATTTGCTAAACAGAAAGCAAATTTAGTACTCATTGATCTTAATGAAACCAAATGCCAAGATTATACCGCTGAATTATCTAAAAATATGGTATTAAAGCGATAGGGTTGGCTTGTAATAAACTGATGAAAGAAGTGTTGACGATGCTGTTGCTTTAGTCAAAAAACAATTTGGTCTCTGTGATGTTTTATTCAATACTGCGCAATTTTAAAATTCTGTCCGTTAGAAGATTTACCGCTTGATGAATAACAACTAACCATTAATGTCAACATGACAGGTTATTTCCTAATGTTTCAAAGTTTTGGTCGTATGATGATCGAACAGAAATCAGGTCATATGGTACATATTTCAACGGTAGCTACACATACGCCAGAAATCTATAGTGGCGCATATAGCCCTACGAAAGCAGCTATTTCCATGTTTATCAAAACAAATTACTCCCGAATGGGGACAATTTGGCATTCGTTCTAACGCTGTTTGCCCATGTTTTGTTAAAACTCCATTGTAAAAAAATTCTATTAAGATAAAGAAGTAGAAGAAGGTCGTACACGAATGATTGCTATTCGTCGTAATTAGTGAAACAATTGATATTGAAAATGCTGTTTTATATTTAGCCAGCAAACACTCAGATTACTCTAATGGTGCCAAATTAGTTGTCGATGACGGTTATGAAATCATGTTTGGTGACTTAGTGCCAAGACCTGATGGGTGCCGTCAATTTGCTATTCAGAATAAATTTTATCTACTTTATCTTTTGTAATATCACTTAAAGATAGTTCAAAAGCACCATAATGCTTTGGTGCTTTAGGTTTTATTTCATCTTCTTGTTGTAATCCCAAAACAAATTCATCTTTCAATAAAAAAACTGAGAATCCTGGATAAATAACTGTCAGAAAGAGTCTGTAATAGTGATCTAAAGTTCAATTTTATTGTTGGTAATAAATAATATCAAGCATAGCCACTCGAAATTGCCAAATCTGTTTTTCACTATTATCGCGAGGACAACTAGATGACCACCATACAGAATAAATAATAATTGTTATTAAATTATTCCAGTACTTTTCATATCTGATATTTGAAGATAAGTTAAAATCTTTGCGTAATCCATTTCGATTTTTTGAATTCAAGCATATAAAGTAATCAGGGCGTTTCATTGCTAATAATCTACTAGTAGCCGCAATTCCATCTCCACCATCGACAAATGCAAGTTTAAATTCTTCAATAAATTTATCATAATCTTTTTTGTTCACAATTCCTGTGGTAGGAATATGGTCAAGTGCATTTGATATATGAATATTATTATTTATATGCTCATAAAGTTTTCCAGCAGCGCACATGCTACCAAAGCATCTCCCTACAGATTCTTTATTTTTTCTGAGTCCCGCTACTTGTTGTCGCTGTGTATCGCTAAATGTTGAAAAAGATTTATCTTCATTGAAAAAATTTTTAATCTTTTGTAATACTTTTAAACGTTTTTTAAGTGATTGGCGATTAGAATTTATAATTTTTTTATAATGATCTTCCCATTTAAGATCATAAATATCTGAATTCAAAACATTTGAATTATAACTTTTTCTATCTAGATTTCTATAAGTTCATAATTAGATTACTAAAAAATCCCATTATTATTGAGTGATTGTATCTTTTCTACACCTCTTTCAATTACATCCCAATGTTCTACTATTTTATGATTTTCAACGCGAAAAATATCACATACTTTATTAATACTACCATCAGCAAGAGTACATTTATGGAATATGTAAACCATATCACCTTCACTGCACAGGTTAATAATTTCAAATTTAGGTTTTAATTGAAGAAAATTTTTAAAAAAGTTAATAAAAGCTTCACGGCCTGTTTCAACTTTAGGGTTGTGTTGGATATAATCTTCGATAACATATTCGGGAATTTTATCAATTTCGCCATTAATAAATACGTGTTGATAAAATTGTTTAACTAGCTCTTTATTCGTCATAAAAAATACCATTTTATTAATAATAATGAGTATTATATCACTATATTAGGTTAATGATGCAGTGGTTAACGAGATGTTAAATGATAACTTTCATCTAGAAAATCAAATATTTCTTTATCGGTTAGTGGTCCAGAAAGAACAATACTAATCCAGTGTTCTTTGTTCATATGATAAGCGGGCAAAATACCTTCTTTTTTCTTAACGATCCAATATATTCTGGTCTGAGTTTGACATTTAATATATCCACTTCTTTATCATCGTTGAAACCTAATTTTGTACCAGGCACATTCATCACAATAGCAAACCACTTATCACCATCATCGTGATGCCGTAATACAGCATACCTAGGAAAAATGTTCCAAAGATAATTAGGTTCTGCATGAAATTGCTTTTTGGCATAGTTTAATAACGTTTCCCTTTTCATAATGACTCCTTGGAGTATTAAATAGATAATTGGAACATTAGTTTATGTGATGGAACTAAGCAGTTTAACTAATGGTTTATAGTTTAGTATTAAATATGCATTGACAGACTAGATGTAACAGTGATTATTTATCAATAAAATTCAGTCCTGCTGTGATAATATTTTTAAAACTAAATCAAAACTATCATGAATCATCTCATCATAAAGTGATTTATTTTCTTTATAAACAACGCTGATATTGATTAATCCTTCTAATATCACCATTAGTTGGTTGGTTAAAGTTGTCTGTTGTGGCGTTTTGGGCAGTTGGTCATGGATCAGTTTGCGGATAAATTCTTTATGCTCAATTACCAGTTATTGTACTGCTTGATCGTTATGAATTTCTTCTTTAGCTCTAACAAATAAGCAGCCATTAAAATCGTCTTGATTAAACCAATCAAGGTGCCATTTGAATATTTGCATAATTGACTCATAATGATCAAGATCAGCAATTGCTTCAGTAAGTTTTTGTTTAAAACGTGAATCTCTTATTTTCAATATTTCAAAAATTAAATTATCTTTATTACCAAAATATTTATATAGCGTTGTTTTAGAACAACCTGATTGATCTCTAATTTCATCAACCCCAACATTGCCAAATCCTTTTTGATAAAAGAGTTGCTCGGCGGTGTCCGCTATTAATTTAGATGTTTTTTTCATTTTTATCCAAAGTGTTTGATATATGAAAAAATTTGTACTAATACAAAAATGAACATAGTTGTTCATTTTTAGGTTTACAGCCATACTTTCACTCATTTAGTCTAATAAAGAATAATGAAATCAATTTTTTTCAGCAAGGGAAAGTTGCCAACAAAATCAAAAAATAGTGAATTATTACAAAGTTTAGTTGGCAGTTTTGGTTCTATTTTTTTAATGGTTTTAGTCATTTTATAAATTACACCATTTATGATGCCATCTTTTGGAGCAAATTGAGTAATTTTATTTTCAGTATCACTGTCACATTAGCAGTTGCTGGTACAATCAAAGGTACATTGCTCGCAACAGGTACTGCTATTAGAATATATTGTTAGTGATAATATTGATAAACCTAATTAAAACAGGCCCTGAACTACTTGCAAAAAAGTAATTATCGATTAAGTTTAAAAAAACATATTTCACTTCATAGTTTACGTTAGTTTTCATCCAAGACTAAATAGAACAATACTTAAAATAAGGTTACAGTGGGCAAGACGTTCTAACTGAAGTATCGATAACTTTAATGGGTATGGCTATGTTTAAGGAAAAAATTAATCAAGTTGATGGGATAATTTAAATAATAGGTAGTTTTATATTTTTATTTATAACTTGAGCCCTAAGGATATAATTAAATCTAAAGGCAAAATGGTGAGCCTAGCCAAAATATTAGACAGTGCTCACCTTTATAATATTGTTATTTAACTGATATTATTTTTATTCTTCAGCATCCGATAAATTTTTTAATTTGGACGGTTTTGAAAAAAGAATTATGATTAATTGAATTAAAAAACCGATTAACACTGCAAGAATACAACTTTTCACACCAAAATTTGCACTTATGTACACTCCTATTGCTGCCCCCAAAGGTCGAGCACCAAATGTAACAGTCATTATCACCGACGATACTTTAGCTATCATATTACTAGGCGTGATTAGCTGTCTTAATGATACTGTTGATATAGTCCATATAATAGGTCCAAATCCAAAAAAGAAAAAGGCTACAAAAACTAATATTTTGGCAGAATATATAAGAGTTAAGAACATCAAAATTGAAGCCATAAAAGCAGATATAGGCCCTAAAGACAGTTGAAAACCAAAATTAATTTTTTTAGATATAATTTTGTATAAAAATGATCCTATTAACATACCTAAACCAATTAAACTTAATGAAGCTCCAACTTCAAAAGAAGTAAAGGATAGATTATTGATAACATAATAAGCAAAAATAGATAATAACAAGTATTGCGATAGATTAAACACAAAGGCTGTTATGGTTATTGGCATAAGATATTTATTTTTTATTAAAAAAATCAAACCATCACAGAGTTCTTGAATAATATTTCTTCCAGATTTTTCTATAAGTGGCTCTTTAGGTAAACATATTAGAAAAACAGCGCTTACTATTGAGAGCGAAAAAGCCAAGATGAACGCTAACCCGCCAGATAAATAACTAGCAAGAATACCACCTAAAGCTGGCCCAGCTGTAAAAGCCACACTTTTGGCAATTTCTATTGATCTATTGGCATTAATAAGTTGCTCTTTTATGACAAAAGATGCCACTAAAGCCGGACTTGCTACACTGTAAATAACGGTACCCATGGCTATGAAAAAACCAAATAATGCAATTTTATTGATTGATAGAATCCCTGAGAACGTCAAATAAAATAATATAAATATAGCCGTTGCTCGAACTATTTCTATTATGATCATTAATTTTTTTCTAGATACTCTATCTGCAATTACTCCCATCGGAATCGATAGTAATAGAAAAGGCAAAGTATTTATCATTTGTATAAAAGCGGTTTCAGCTGCTGAAGCATTCATAGATAGCACTGCTATAATCGGTAGCACGGCTATTATTATTTGTTCAGAGAATTGCGCGCATAAATTTGAATAAGAAATCTTATGAATTAGCAATTTGTTCATCTTCTCTTCCCATTATTTATTAGTAAATTACCATAAGAAATTTTAGTAAAAATGTATTATTTGCGATCGCCAATATTACTGTTAATCGCGTGTTCATCTATATGCAAGTAAGCTTTTAATTAGATCTATGTATGGAAGGATAGGTACCTTAATGATCGCTTCCATACATTTTTATTTTCTATTAAAGATTCATGTCTATCTTTTACAATAGAAAAATTGACTGCATAAATATTATAATTTCTGCGTTTTTGAATTTTATTTTTAACACTTTCCATTTATCCTTTCTTTGTGTTTACTCGATTGTTTATTTTTAAGTTATAGTAAAATTCATTCAGCATTGTTAACAATCCGAATCTTGCTAAAGTTTCAAATGACTGTTGTCAATAATGTAAAAAATTGGGTAGGTAGCACTAATTAATATTGGTTTTATTAGATCATTGTTATGAAAAAAATAAAGAGGTGAAAACAATGGCAATTAATTAACCGTGTAGAAAAAACAGTCTTACGAACGTGTTTTAAAGTAGGTAGTAATACTGAATCAAAATGGAAAGAAGTGAGTTAAGATTGTTGATAATTATGACCTAATTAAATTAGCGCCAAACAAATGTATAATTTAGTACCAAACGACTGGTTTATATACTGATCAAAATAATCGTAACGCTAAAAGGATGTGCTTGCAAAACCCTCAGTTATTTCTTCTTTATGAAGCTAGCTTTAATTATTACTAGTTTATTGTAGTCAATCATCTGTTTTAGCGCCTTCCCAACCAATCATCGCGGCTTTCCGATCGCAACCCCAATGGTATTGCCCCAGTAATCCTGTTGATTTTATAACCCTATGGCAAGGAATTAAAAATGCTACTGGGTTATCGCCAATAGCAGAGCCAACCGCACGGCTAGCTTTTGGATTATTTATTTTGTTTGCTATGTTGCTATAGGTTGAGAGTTTGCCCATAGGGATTGTTAATAAAGCCTGCCATACCTTAAGTTGAAAATCAGTACCCTTGATATGTAGCTTTATTTTATCTAGTCTTGACCAATCTTGTGTAAATACAATTATTGCATTTTGTTGAATCTGATCTCTGTGTTTATGGTACTGAGCATTAGGATATTGGTTTTTCAATAATTTAAGTGATGATTCTTCGTTATCAACAAAAGCGATATAACAAATTCCTTTTATTGTTGATGCAACAATGGCCCTTCCAAAAGGGCTTTCAACAAAACTGTAGTTAATTGATAAGTTTTCACCGCCATTTTTATATTCTCCAGGAGTCATACCTTCAATATCAATAAACAAATCGTGTAATCGGCTCGTACTTGACAACCCCAACTCATAGGTTGTATCCAATAATGAAGCTTTATCTTCTTTTAGAAGTTTTTTAGCATGAGTTATATTGATATATCTTAGGAATTGTTTAGGACTAACGCCCGCCCAGTTAGAAAACATACGTTGAAAATGATAAGAACTTAAATTTACATGCTCTGCTGCTTGTTCAAGTGTCGGTTGAGATTTATAGTTTTCACTCAAATATCCGATAGCTTTTCTTATTCGAGCAAAGTCTATCTGTTTTTGTCTTTGTATCATGAATACTCCGTTTCAACTAGCCAGTGAAGCAATGTAGGAATGTTCTTGTTCATTTGAATATTGACTAATCTGTTTTAATCCTCGGAATAACAAATTATATTCACAAAAAACAAGCGTACAGTACCTAAATTCGTACCAGATCCAATCTCTCTTCTTAAATTTTTCAACGTAGTTACTTGAATCTGTTTATTAGTATTTGGCTTTTTAGCACCACTATCAGCCAGTTTTAAATAATCACTTTTGGATAACTTTTCATGCTTTTTTTATTATAATTAATGATAGAACCTATAATATTTAAAATTTAAACAATTAAAAACCCGAATCTTGC
The DNA here is from genome assembly GCF_002142215.1 of Gilliamella sp. N-G2. GTDB lineage: Bacteria > Pseudomonadota > Gammaproteobacteria > Enterobacterales > Orbaceae > Gilliamella. Next base: position 115,738 of record NZ_NAST01000001.1, on the reverse strand, counting down.
TATTAAAATAATTCATTTTGCAAAGTAAATAATGAGTGCATTGGCTTATCTTTGATTATGTCGGTTTCAAGAAGATCACCTATTAATTTAGGCGAACATTTATTATGTAGGCGTCTATTAGCTAGGACTTTTCTCTTTGATGATGTTGCATAACAGTATACACATCCAAAAGAGCAGGTATCATATGTTCCAATATCAATACTTTCTATACATTGACAGATCGGTCGCTGATTTTTATCTTTCTTAGCCAATAATAAGCGACCAGTCAACTTTTCAATGCGTGTTTTATCGATACAAGCTCCATTAGAAATATTGCAATTCAATAACTCTATTTCCTCAGCACATGTTTGTAAAGTTAGTTGATTAAATCTAGCAATTTCAGATAGTGAACTGCATAGATTTAATATGTCAGCTAACTCTAATTGTATGATTCGTTCTTTAATTAAAGACTGTCGTATGTGTGGATAATCATCAATAAAACTAATGATACAGGTATCGGTGTAACCGCGAAGAGAGGAAGCAATTTGATTAAAAAAATTGATGTGATAGTCAACTGTATAGTGTGTATTGATTAATATAGGATCATATCGCCAAATAACACGATCTTGTCCAACTTGCTCAGCTAATTGCTTGAATATTGCTATTCGTTTTTGCAAAGAGGGAAGATGTTTTTCAATGTCTGTTTGATATGCTGTTAATGTAAACTGAAAATAAAAAGGATACTCAGAAAGCTTTACCAGTTTATTTAACATAGAAGATGGGTTTTTAGTCCAAAATACAATGCAATCAACTATATCGGGTGATAGAAAAATGCGACTTAACTGCTTTGAATTCCTCGGATTAGGAACCAGTACAAAACCATCTTTTAGACGGTTAAAAAACCACGAAGAGTAAAAAGCAGGAATATCTGTTCGGCGGCTAGCACTAATAATCATAATTTATTTATTTTTCTTTCTTTCTTTTCATGGTTCGAATGATGATTTTTGTATTAAAATCCACTTTCAAAGATTCAGTTATTTTTTGTAATGCTTTATTATAAATCCAATCATCTAGCTGATTTTTCTGCAAGTATGACATTGTTAACGTAGGCAACTCACGAAAGTAAATAGAAATCGCCCATGCAACAGCCATCTTAACATAGTAATCATCGTTTTTTATTTGATCAAACAAAGTGAATGCTTTCTGCGCATACTCATCATCTACAAAATAAAAAAGTAACATGACGACAGCAAAGCGAATATCATATGGTTTATCCGATGCAAAATAGGGCTGCAGGAATTGCCATACAAGCTCTTTTTCTGAAACCTCAAACTTTAAACCACAACAAAAACTATCACAGACTGACCAGTTATCAATTTTAGAGATAAATTGTTTCACATAACGTGAACGCTCAGTCCATGGCAATTTAATTTCATCTATAATCATACCTTGTAACATCACTTCCTCGAAGTATAAGTGATTATCCATTGCAAGGTAGTATTCATAATCAAGCTGTGCTATTTTTTTTGCTATTTTACGGAGTCTAGGTAATCTCACACCTAATAAATTATCAACATTGGGAATCAGCTTTGTAGCAAAGATTCGATAATTTTCTTCTGCTATTTTTTCAAGCTCTATGCGTATTTTCTCTCTCATAATATGATTTTATAAATTATATTATGTATTACAATCTGAATCTTGCTATTTGATAATTATATTCTTTATATTGTAAAAAATGTTTGCGTTTCGCTCAAAAATGACTAGCCATGGGGGTTGCAATTGTCGCAATGCAATATTTTCGAGCGGTGCATCCACCAGCCGGTGCTAATCCATTGGTTATTTTATTGACTGCGGACAATATCGATTATGATTTAATTTTCTTTTATTTCCGGTATTGTCTGGCGCAGTAATATTAGTTGCTATTGCTTATATAATTAATAATTTTTTCAATAAAACTCATTGGCCAATTTATTGGTTAGCATTGTTCAGTAGTAAAAAAGAGTCTTAATCTATTGTTAGTGAAGAGAAGGCTACTCAAATTTAAACAACTTAGTTTGTTGATCTAAGTAGGTAAGTAAATCTGGCATGCGATGTTTGCCTGCCATCGATTTAATGTCTTGTGCTGCTTTGGTTAATGCTGTTCCTAATGACGTGACATATAACGGCTTATTACTTTGGCCGCGTGTCACTTCTATCACATATTGACTATTATCAGCAAAGGACTTTTTAGCAACACCAATAATAGGTATCTTTTTATCAAGGGATTGATATAGATGACCACCTAAGCCAAGCTTACCGTCATTTAAATGAACATAACCGTCAACAATAATCGCATCAATTGTATTGAGATCGACCTGAGACAATAACGCTAATATGCATGGTAATTCACGTTGATAAAATTGGCCTGATTGATATGGGGCAACATTTGATTGGTAATCAGTGATAACGGATTTTATCTCCTTAATACTATCAGTAAATTGCTCAAACAAAATACCGACCGTTTTCGCTTTATCATCTAAATAGTAAACATCTATTGCAAGTATCATTTTTTTAAATTCCTTTTTAGAGTAGAATAGCACTGCTCTCATATATATCTCACTATTAAAAAACAATTTGTCGTTTGTTTCAAATAAATAAAAATTTAGTTCCTGATACATCTTGTTAACTGTTATTGATCCAATTACGCCAAAAACATTGGTCGTTTAAATTAGATCGACACTAGGAGGTTAGTAATGTATTTACTCGAAATGGCACCAAAATTCTTAGTTGCACTTATTATTTTATTGATCTACGTTAAATTATCAGGTAAAAGCCAAATAGCGCCAATGTCGCAATTAGATCAAGTTGGTAGCATGGTTATTGGTGCGTTGGTAGGGGGAACGTTACTCAATGCTAATGTTTCAGCATGGGAATCAGCTGGAGCCGTAGCGATTTGGGCGGGACTGCTTATTTTAGTTCGATTCATCAAATCTAAAAACACAAAATTACGCGATGCCATCGACGGTGAACCTATACAACTGGTTAAAAATGGTCATCTGCTATCTGACAATTTTATTAAAGCAAATTTACCAGTTAGAGATTTCGAAACGTTAATTAATATTCAAGGTATTTGCGCATTTAGTGAATTAAAACAAGTTTGGTACGAATTAAATGGCTCTTTAACTATTATCAAAAAAGGCGATAAAGATATCGCGGTATTAGTGATTGAAAATGGGGCTATTAGCCAAGACAATCTTGAACAACTTCATAAAAGTGAGACTTGGCTTAAGCATGAAATTAAAAAGCAAGGATATAAAGATATCAAAGAAATCTTTTGTGCAGAATGGTTTGACGATAAATTATTGGTTTACCCTTACGATGATGTTCGTAAGTCAAAATCAGAGAGTAAAGAATAATGACTAAAAATACAAAATAAAAGGGTGAGAGGGGTGAAACTCGACGCCCCTCTTATTGGAAACTTATTATCGAAGTTGACTATCTTTACTGCCACGACGATTATATAACATGGCGGATTTTGCCAATTGCTTATCTACCTCTTGCTGACACGCCAAACAATATTGCACGCCGGGTAGAGCAAGTTGTCGTGCTTTTGCAATAGTTTCGCCACATTCAACACAAAAATCAGCACTTGGTTTATCGTGTTTTAGTTGGCGTCTGGCAAGTTCAATAGCATCAATAATTGTGCTTTCGATTTGTTGGTTAACAGCATCATCAGATGCCCAGCCACTAGCCATTATTTCACCTCCTAAACAATTACATTAGATTAATAATATGGTGATTATCTGAACAGTTTCAAGTAATATAACCGCATATCTATCAAGCAAAAGTAAGTGTTGTGTTTTAAAATAAAGATCATTTCTATTAATATCATTTAATTGGAGGTTTTTATGCAACAATATGAACAAGCAACATTTGCCGGTGGTTGTTTTTGGTGTATGGTAAAACCTTTCGACAAATATGAAGGTGTGATTAGTGTGATTTCTGGGTATACGGGAGGCCACACAGTAAATCCAACTTATCAACAAGTTTGCCACGGCAATACTGGCCATACTGAAGCTGTACAGATAACGTTTGACCCAACTATGATCAGCTATAAAAAATTACTGGAAATTTTTTGGCAACAAATTGATCCAACTGATTCACAAGGACAATTTGCTGATCGGGGAGATTCTTATCGATCGGTGATTTTTTATCATAATAAATTTCAACAGCAGCAAGCAATCGCATCTAAACAAACATTAGAAGAAAGTAAACGATTTAATCATCCCATTAATGTTGCTATAGAGCCAGCAACAACATTTTATCCGGCAGAAGATTATCATCAAGATTACTATAAAAAACAACCAGAACATTATAACCGTTATTATCGCTTATCTGGACGAGCCAATTTTATTGCTAACAATTGGCAAGATAAGCCTGCAACAAAAAGTGAGTAAGCAATGCAAAGTTATCCACAGTATAGCAATAAACAAAAATGGATCCATTGGTCATCTGCCTTGTTAATCGTGATTGTTACTTTATTGCTTTTAGCTAAAGTGACAATGTCGAATATTTTAGGTGGTATGCCAATTGTTTATTTATTGCATAAATCTTTGGGCGTTGTTGTTTTGCTATTAATGATATGGCGAATAATAGTAATTCGAGACCAAGGTGTACCTGATGTTTTACCTAAAGAACAAAAACTACAACGGATATTGTCTAAATCTACTCAAGGATTCATCTATATTTTACTGCTTATTGTACCGCTATCTGGTTATTTTATGAGTGGCCGAGATTTAAATGTCTTTGGTCTAATATCTGTTCCGGCCATAGCTATGCCAAATTCAATACATCAAATGTTTCATTCAATGCATCTAATCAGTGTTTACACTTTAGCAATATTGGTTATTATTCATATATTAGGTGCGTTGTATCATTATTTTTGGCTTAAAGATAAAGTACTGGAATCAATGTTAAGCAGTAACGATTAACATAAATTTAAAATTGCTAATATTATAGCATCTATAACGTAATGTGAGGCAGATAAATCATGAATAAATCAATGAAAGATAAGGCTATAGCAGCATTAACACCTATGCAATATCATGTTACTCAACAAAATGGCACTGAGCCCCCATTTGACAACCAATACAATGCCAACCATCGGGAAGGTATCTATGTCGATATCGTCTCAGGAGAACCACTATTTACGTCATTAGATAAGTTTGATTCTGGCTGTGGTTGGCCCAGTTTTTCTAAACCGATTAATCAGCAACAAATTATAGAAAAAGAAGATAACAGTCACGGCATGAACCGGATAGAAGTGCGTTCATCAAAGGCTGACTCCCATCTTGGTCATGTATTCACTGATGGTCCTGCAGCGTTAGGTGGATTACGTTATTGTATTAATTCTGCTGCGTTGAAATTTATCCCGAAAGAAGAACTTGAAACCCAAGGTTATGGTGAATATTTAAGGCTATTTAAATAAATTAATTTAATGGATCTTTTATCAAATTAATAGATGCTGAAAAATAAAATACCTGAATGAATTTCTACTTAAAATAAACAAATATATAAGTAAATTTGCTTATATTTGCTGTGAACATTTTGCTTGTTTGATATGAAAGATAATATTGGCATATATCAGAGCATTGTATATGCCAATACCATTTTTAATGAGTAATGATAATTCTCATAAATATGCTAATTTTTGCGCTTAAATAAAATATAACTAATTAATAAAAACACTAAGCTGGTTAGCATTGAACCTACAATAGGATAAATTCCCATTACAATACTGACTTGAGCAAAAAGATTATCGGCAATATAGAAAATAAATCCAAAACTAATACCAATAATCACTCTAACCCCCATCGAAACACTACGTAACGGGCCAAAAATGAAAGATAAAGCCAATAGTAACATTACCGCTACTGACACAGGTTTAATCAGTTTTTTCCAAAATAGTAGGTCATAATATTTGGTATCTTGCCCTGAATCCTTCAAATATTGCGAATATTGATATAAACCAGATGCGGATAGAGATTCTGGATCAAAGGCGACAATACTTAATTTATCGGGAGTAATATTGGTTTTCCATTGCATTGTCAACATATTGATGCCAGTTACTTGGTCGGAATTGCTTAAATCGTTTTTTTCAATTTCTGACAGAGTCCAAACTCCATTTTCAAATACACCATTATTAGCATGGGTGATCGAAAGAAGTTTATTTTTATCTACGCTATAAATATCAATATTCGATATTGAGCTGTCATTGTTAACATGGCCAATAAAGACATAGTCATTACCATCTTTAGCCCACAAACTCCCTTGCTGCGCTAATAAGGAATCACCATAAAGTTTTTCTGAACGCATATTGCGAGCGGTTTGCTCACTAATTGGCGCAACCCATTCGCCAATAGCCATAGTTAAAATTACTAAAGGTAAGGCTGTTTTCATTACAGCTAAAGCAATTTTAAATCGGCTAAATCCAGATGTTTCCATGACAATGAGTTCACTACGTGAGGCTAATATACCTAAACCGATTAAGCCGCCCAGAAGTGCCGCCATAGGGAAGAATATTTCTAAATCTTTTGGTACCATGAGTAATGAATAAAAACCAACAGAAACCGCATCATAATCCACTTTTATTCTTCTAAGTTGATCAATAAATCGAATAATTCCTGATAGACTAATTAATAAAAATAAACAAATCCCAATGGTATTTAAAATAGTTTTACCTATATAACGATCTAAAATCGAAAACATCGTTCACCCCTTATAATGCACTATATTTTAAACGAAGTTTACGCATAAATAAGTTATCCCAACAATTTAGAATTAAAGCTAAAATAAAATAACCTATATTAATGAGATAAAACCATAAAGCAGGATCTAATCGGCCTTTGCCAGCATTAGCTTTAACTGAGCTGGAAATTAAAAAATACACTAGATAAAGTAATAATGCTGGTAGAATTTGCGCTAATCTACCTTGCCGTGGGTTTGAAACACTTAATGGTATGACTAAAAAAGCCATCAAAGGAACTGAAATAATTAGCGTTAAGCGCCAACACAATTCAGCTTGGGCTTTAGCGGTAGGATTCTGCTGTAGTTCAAGTAACCCTAATTGTTGCACATCAGCTTTATCATCATCAACATTTGTATCTAACTCTTTAGGTTTTATGATTCCCAAATAGTTATGAAAATTCGATATACGAAAATCTTTTAGCTGGGCAGTGCCTTCATAACGATTCGCATCTTCAAGGGTGATGATTTGATTACCATCGGCGTCTTCTTCAGTTTTTCCTTTGTTGGCAATAATGATAGACGGGCGCTGATTATTTCTAGGATTGATCTGGGCAATAAATACGTTGTCTAACTTATTGTTATCGACATTGCCAATATAAATGACTGAATTGCCATCCGGTGTTTGTTGAAATTGTCCTGCAAGTAGGCCGGCTAAACTTGGATTAATTTTTGCGTTCTCAACTAATTGATCTTGTTTTACGCTTGACCAAGGGCCAAACCAAAGACTATTCAGTGCAGTTAACGTACATGTCATTACACAAAGTAAAAATACGACTTGATAGTTAAGTCTTTTTTTTACACCACAAGCATGCATCGCGACCATCTCGCTATCAGAATAAAGCCGGCCAAAGGTAACAAGCACACCTAAAAAAAGACTTAATGGCAAGATAAGATCAGCCATATTTGATACACCTAACACTAATAATGGCATAATCAAATCTCGAGGAATGCTACCATCTATTGCGCTGGATAAAATTTTTATTAATTTTTGAGAAAAGAAAATCAGCAATAATATAAACAATATTGCTCCTTGAGTTTTCATTGTCTCTTTAATTAAATATCGGCGAATTATCACGTTTTTACCTATCTATCCGTCTTATCAAATCCCACTATTATAATCCGATTTGCACTATTTCGTTATCTTTTTGTTGCTATCGTTTAATGAACCGATAAAATGTTACTATTCACATTCAATATCTTACAAGAGAACCCTATGCAATACGCAATCAAAAATAGCCTTGTTATAACTAAACAAAAAGAAGAATGTTTAGTTATTACTGTTCAATCAGGCAAAACACAATCTAATTTAATCAAAGAGATAGATAACGTAAATAATGGTTTGATTAGCCAATTGATAAAATCAGGTGATATTAGTGGTGAGTTAGGTAAAACTACATTTTTATATTCATCGGCAAATTCTACCAAACAAAAAATATTAGTTGTAGGATGTGGTGAAGCGAAAAGTTTTGATTTAAATGCCGCTAAAAAAGTAATTCAAGCTACAATTAAAGAGCTTGCTAACAAAAAAGTTAACCACATATGTTGGGATCTTTTGACCTTAAATTCAGCAATAAGTGGTGAAATAGCTAAGCAATTACCACAAATTGTTAGTGAATTAACCTATTGTTTTGATGAGTTCAAATCAACAAAATCAGAACAACCGAGTCTACAAAAATTGACACTACTTTATGGCGACAAAAAGACAGTCAACCAAGTTGAAGACCAATTATCGCAAGGGCAAATTATTGCCAAAGCTATTAGTAGCACAAAAAATATAGCTAACATGCCATCGAATGTCTGTAATGCTAAATACTTAGCTGAACAGGGTAAAAGTTTAGGTCAACAACATACTAATTTAAAAGTCACCTGTTTTGGCGAAAAAGAATTAGCAAAACTCAACATGAATGCTTATTTAGCTGTAGGGCGAGGATCTGCTAATGAATCAATTATGACGGTGATTGAATACCATGGCGCTAAGGATAAAAAGGCCCAGCCTTATGTCTTAGTTGGTAAAGGATTAACCTTCGATTCAGGCGGTATATCTATTAAACCTTCTGCTGGTATGGACGAAATGAAGTATGATATGTGTGGTGCAGCAACCGTATTTGGCGTAATGCAAGCAGTAGCCGAGCTCAAATTACCAATCAATGTCGTCGGTGTAATGGCTGGCTGTGAAAATATGCCTGATGGTAATGCTTATCGCCCAGGTGATATTTTAACGACCATGTCAGGTATTACTGTTGAAGTAATTAACACTGATGCTGAAGGCCGTTTAGTATTATGTGATACCTTAACATATGTTGAACGCTTTAAACCAAAAACTGTCATTGATATTGCGACATTAACCGGCGCTTGTATTGTGGCTCTTGGTCATCATTACACAGGGGTAATGGGTAACAATTCACAATTGGTGGAACAACTTGTTAACTCATCAAATAAAGCCGGTGATAAAGCATGGTCTTTACCAATAGATAGTGATTTCCAAGAACAAATCAAATCGACTTGCGCTGATATTGTTAATGCTGGTGGTCGAGATGGCGGTACAATTACTGCTGCTTGTTTCTTATCACGCTTTACTGAAAAATATCAATGGGCACATCTTGATATAGCTGGTACAGCTTGGAAATCAGGTGCCAACAAAGGTGCAACTGGTAGACCAGTTGCTATGTTAATTCAATATTTACTTGATCAAAAATAAGTAGATAAACATCATGAAAAAAGTGATTTTCTATTTACTAGAAAACCTAACCCCAGCTAATGATGCTGGGGTATTATTTCAAGAAAAATTAGCCTGTGAAAAAATTGTTGAAGCATGGCACAGCAAACAGAGAGTATTGGTTGCTTGCCAAGATCAAGCGCAAGCTGAGCGAATTGATGAATATTTATGGCAACTTGATACTGATGATTTTGTTCCACATAACTTAGCTGGTGAAGGTTTAAAAGGCGGATCACCAGTTGAAATCTGCTGGCCACAAAAGCGCAGTAGTGGTACACGACATTTATTAATAAACCTACAACAACAATTTCCAGAATTTGCCGGTGTCTATCGTGATATTATCGATTTCGTTCCTTTCGACGACCAACAAAAATCATTAGCTAGAGAAAGATATAAAGCTTATAAAGATGCAGGTTTTAATCTAAAAACAATCTCGATTTTATGTTCATAAATTAATAAATTTTGAGGAGTGAACTATTTTAACAGAAAAAAGTTGAGTAATTTTTTTTCGTTACCGGAAATTCCTTAAAAACTTCTCCACAATTCAAGCTTCAGAAGATATTTCTAGTTTTAGCAACCCAATAAAATTATCCATAGGTATGGTAAACTTTGCCAGTATCAAAAATTTCGTTCCTTTACCTGACGCAGATAATGCTAATTATCTAAAATTAGATATGGCGGAGTTATTAATACATCTTATAGTTATTTTTGTGATTATGATGGTTACGATACTACTGGACAAATCACGCTTCTGCAACAGGTAATCTCATCTTAAAGTGGGAATCGCAGTATCCTGAGCAATCTATCTTTTATATCATTACGTCAATAGTTCAACAAAATTTTAATCCATTAATGAATAACTGTAATGACCCGAATAAATTAACCATAATTACAAATGTCACCACAATAAAAACGCCTTATGGTGACCCTAAACAAGACACTATTCTCTCTAGTAGTCATTCTTATTACATAAAACCTAATAAATCATTAATATTGACCTGATATGTCAAACCTAGTTTGGTTTATCATAATCAAATTCTTCTATCAGGAAGTTTTGACGTATCTTGTAGATTACGGGAAGCAGATTATTCATCAGATGATGGAACATCAATATTCATAGCAGGTAGAAAATATAAAATTATAAGTACTTTCAATAGCGGTGATTATGATGAGGTAAACCAAGTGATGAAGAATAACTTTCCAATCACCGAATCACATTCTATTTTTATTTAATATTTAATGGCGTCGATTTACAAAGTTTTTTAAATGCCAATGACTCAACAGTAAATGCAGAAGAACGGGAAAATGTGAATATTACATTGGTTACTTTGGAATAATCGAACCTACTTTAAAAGTAAAGTCAAATGGTTCATGCTACAATTCAGACAATGAATTATTTAAATCAGCAACTTTTAAAGTATGTCTTGATAGAGTCAAAAATTCATCATCTACTTCGGTGATAAAATAAGATTGTTTAGAAATAAACGCTCTTTTAATTGTACATATTGCTATTGTTACTCTCGCCAAAATCGATTTTATGCGTCTAACAATTTATTGTTATATCATTTTACTGTAGAATAAAGGTCATTTTTATGCCTTGAATTAGGATTGATGCCTTTATTATGAAAAATACGACTTATAATCCACAAGAAATCGAACAACCTATCTATCAACATTGGGAAGAAAGTGGTTACTTTAAACCTAATGGTGACAAATCTCAGCCTAGTTATTGTATTGCTATTCCACCACCAAATGTAACTGGTAGTTTGCATATGGGACATGCTTTCCAACAAACTATTATGGATGCGCTAATTCGTTATCATCGTATGCAAGGCAATAACACGCTTTGGCAATCAGGTAGTGATCATGCCGGTATTGCAACGCAAATGGTGGTAGAACGTAAAATTGCTGCTGAAGAAAACAAAACTCGCCATGATTATGGTCGTGAAGCGTTTATCGAAAAAATTTGGCAATGGAAAGCAGAATTAGGTGGTAGCATCACTAAACAGATGCGACGTTTAGGTGATTCGGTTGATTGGGATCGCGAACGTTTTACTATGGATGAAGGGCTTTCAAATGCGGTTAAAGAAGTTTTTGTGAGACTTTACCAAGAAGATCTGATTTATCGTGGTAAACGCTTAGTTAACTGGGATCCAAAATTACGTACCGCAATTTCTGATCTTGAAGTTGAAAATCGTGAAGTAAAAGGTTCAATGTGGCATTTACGCTATCCATTAGCAGATGGTGTTAAAACTGCAGAAGGCAAAGATTATCTAGTTGTCGCTACAACTCGCCCTGAAACACTATTTGGTGATACAGGTGTTGCCGTTAATCCAGAAGATCCTCGTTATAAAGATCTGATCGGTAAATTTGTCATATTACCATTTGTTAATCGTCGAATTCCGATTGTTGGTGATGAACATGCGGATATGACAAAAGGTACTGGCTGCGTAAAAATTACTCCTGCGCATGACTTTAATGACTATGAGGTAGGGCGTCGTCATCAATTACCAATGATCAACATCTTAACTTTTGATGGCGATATTCGTGCTCAAGCTGAAGTGTTTGATACTAATGGTGAGCCAAGTACTGCACACGCAACCGATATTCCGGCACAATTCCAAAATTTAGAACGCTTTGCGGCACGTAAATTAGTTGTTGCGCAGTGTGAAGCTCAAGGTATTTTAGAAAAAATTGAACCGCATGACTTAACTATCCCGTATGGCGATCGTGGTGGTGTGGTAATCGAACCTATGTTAACCGATCAATGGTATGTAAGAGCTAAAGTATTAGCGGAACCAGCTATTGCTGCGGTAAAAAATGGTGATATCCAATTTGTACCTAAACAGTATGAAAATATGTATTTTTCATGGATGAATGATATTCAAGATTGGTGTATTTCGCGACAATTATGGTGGGGACACCGAATTCCAGCTTGGTATGATAATCAAGGCAACGTCTATGTTGGTCGTGATGAGGCTGAAGTTCGCCGTGAAAATAATCTTGCAGCAGATATCGAATTGTCTCAAGATGACGATGTTCTTGATACATGGTTCTCATCAGCACTATGGACATTTTCAACTTTAGGTTGGCCAGAAAACACTGATGATTTAGCTACTTTCCATCCAACTAATGTGCTAGTGACAGGTTTTGATATTATCTTCTTCTGGGTTGCTCGAATGATTATGATGACCATGCATTTCATTAAAGATGAACATGGTAAACCACAAGTACCGTTTAAAACGGTATATGTGACAGGTCTAATTCGCGATGAAGAAGGGCAAAAAATGTCGAAATCTAAAGGTAATGTTATCGATCCTTTAGATATGATTGATGGTATTTCACTTGCCGATTTATTAGAAAAACGTACTGGTAATATGATGCAGCCACAATTAGCGGAAAAGATTGCCAAACGTACAGAAAAACAGTTCCCGAATGGTATTGAAGCCCATGGTACTGACGCCTTACGATTTACCTTAGCCGCACTTGCATCAACTGGTCGTGATATCAATTGGGATTTAAAACGTTTAGAAGGTTATCGTAACTTCTGTAATAAACTATGGAATGCTAGCCGTTATGTATTGATGAATACCCAAGATCACGATTGTGGTTTTAAAGGTGGAGAGTTAGATTATTCATTGGCAGATAAATGGATCTTGGCAGAGTTTAACCAAACGGTGAAAACCTACCGTGAAGCATTCGATACTTATCGTTTTGATTTAGCGGCGAATACTTTATATGAATTTACTTGGAATCAGTTCTGTGACTGGTATTTAGAGTTAACTAAATCAGTATTGGCAAATGGTGAACAGAATCAGCAACGTGCTGCTCGTCACACCTTAGTCACGGTACTTGAAGCCTTATTACGTTTGGCTCATCCAATCATTCCATTTATTACTGAAGCTATTTGGCAAAGTGTCAAACCATTAATGGCAATCAAAGCTGATACCATTATGTTACAACCAATGCCAGCATTTGATAGCCAATTAGTTGATGATGAAGCAGTTGCCGATATCAATTGGATTAAAGATGCTGTCATTGCGGTTCGTAATATCCGTGCTGAAATGAATATAGCACCAAGCAAACCATTACAGCTATTGATTAGAAAAGCATCACCAGTGGTACATCGCATAATTAGTGACAATGTCACCTTTATCGAATCATTAGCAAGATTATCAGAAATAGTCTTGTTAGATGAGGGTGAAGCAGGACCATTATCAGTCACTAAATTGGTTGATGGCGCTGAACTCCTCATTCCAATGGCTGGACTTATTAATAAAGAAGATGAGCTAGCTCGTCTTGAAAAAGAAATCGCTCGTATTAATGGTGAAATTGCGCGTATTGATAATAAATTATCTAATGCTAGCTTTGTAGATAAAGCTCCAGCAGCGGTCGTTGCGAAAGAGAAAGAAAAACAACAAGGCTATATTGATGATAAAGCAAAATTGCAAGAGCAGCATACAGCCATAAAAAGTCTTTAACAACTTGAATAAAAAACCTCTCATATGAGAGGTTTTTTAGATCATCAGAATTTATAACCGACACCAAGCATGAATACCCATGGATCAAGATCATATTTTGCTGTGACTTTAGTGTTGCCTAAATGTGTTTTAGCTTTAGTTTCGATATCGATATAACGAACCTGTGCATTAATCAACCAATTGTCATCAAACGAATAATCAGCCCCTACTTGAGCAGCTAAACCCCAAGAGCTTTCTAAGTCTAAGCCATGAAAACCTGCTTTTTTAGCTTCACCACTAAGTTTTTCATCAAAAAAGAAGGTATAGTTAACACCAACTCCAACATAAGGTTGAAACTCATTACTACCTTCAAGCGGATACCATAGTGCACTTAATGTTGGTGGTAAATGCTTAATCTTGCCTAAATGTGCACCAGCTAATCCAGTTGAATTACCTCCGCCAAGTTTTACTTGATGACTAAAAGGTGTAGCACCTAATAATTCAACCGCAAAATTATCAGTGATCATATATTGAAAATTAAGTCCAAGTTGGGTGTCATTATCAGCTTTGGCTTTAAGATCGCTTTTCGCACCACCAACTTTGACATGTTCACTTTTATCTTGAGGATGAACATATACAGGACCGCCTCGGATAATAATTTGATTAGCACTGTGTGCATAAACGGCTGAACTGGCTAGTCCAAATATAACTAGCGTAGCTAATGACGATACTCTCATTTTTATCTCCTTATTATACTTATATATACTGATCGTAAGTTATACCTTTAATTAACATACCATTTTTAATAAAAAGTGTTAATGGATTAAGACAATAATTACCTCAAGGTATTAATGGATATCTTAACACCATACTATTAGCAATGATATGGTATTAGAAGAAATTTTGAATGAAATAATTGCCGATTGTTTGCGTTATTAATAGATAAATTGATTAATTTAACTCAAATTCGCGTTTGATGACGCCAAAGCCACTTGCCACTAATAAGTCGATGATAAAAGAAAATACTTCTAATAATCCAATCTAGGAACATACCGAACCAAACCCCAATCACCCCAAAGCCAAAATAAACTCCGAAAACATAGCCAACTACAATCCGACACATCCACATACTCCCGATGGCGACCCACATGGTATAACTGGCATCTTTAGCACCTTTAAAACCATATGGCAAAACAAAAGAGGAAGCCCAGAAAGGGGTAAACAACGCATTAAGCCATAACAAATGTTTGGAAATCTCGATAACTTCCTGATCATCGGTATACATTGAACTTAAGAGCCCGGCAAATGGAATCGATAAAAATGCTAAAAAGCAGAGTAACAAGCTGGTTAAATGAAAGATAAACCTAAGTTGTCTAGTAGGTTGATAGATTTGCCCCATACCAATACGTTTACCAACAATAATAGTAGAGGTTGCACCGAGTGTACCGCCTGGCAAATTGAGTAATCCAGCAATAGAGAATGCGATAAAATTAGCTGCAATCGTTGATGTCCCCATACCAGCAACAAAAGTTTGCGTTAACAATTTTCCAATGTTAAACATTACCGATTCAACACTGGCCGGAATTCCGATCCCTAAAATATCTATTAAAATCTTGCCATTAAATGCATGAAAGTAACTACGAAAAGGAATAAATAACGCTCGACTTGGCTTGATGGTTAACACCAATAAAATAAAAAACATCCCACAATAGCGAGACATCGTTAAGCCAATACCCGCCCCAATAAATCCAAGACCATGCCAACCAAAAGCGCCATAAATTAGGACATAGCTAATCGACAGATTTAAAATATTCATAATGATATTCAAATACATTGGTAACTTAGTATTACCGGCGCCACGCAGAGCGCCACAGCCAACTAAGATAAATGCAAGGGCAGGGTAACCTAAAACGGTTAATCTTAGAAAGGTGAGCGTTAATTCCTTAACTTCAGGATCAGCCTTACCGGCAATAATTTCGACAATCCAATAACCTGAGAACTCGACAAACAAAAACAGTAAAATCGAAATTATTACTAACAACGTAATGGATTGCCTTGCTGCGACCACGGCTTTTTTACGATTGTGTCGACCCAAGCTAAACGCTACCACCACAGAAGTACCTAGTGCAACTGCCATAAAGAAGGACATGATAATCATATTAAAGCTTTCTGCAAGTCCGACGGCAGCCATCTCGGCCTTACCAATCCAACTCACTAAAAACGTACTAAAAATCCCCATCAAAATGACCGACAAATTCTCAATCAAAATTGGCATAGCTAAAGGGTAAATTTCGCGCCAGAACAGCACATTATTTGAACGTCTTTTTTTATAAAGTTGAAGATTCTTTAATCGACTAACAAGTTGAAAATCCAATTTCAGGCCTAAAATTTTATTTAGAAAATTGAGGATATTATAACGCTTTTATTTGCTAAAAATGAAATTAAGTTTTATAAAAAATCAAAATTAATAATTATCATTATCAATAGAGCGTAGCTCTATTTCAAGGCTTATAAATTATAAATAAATTGAGGAATGGAGTTTTATTGTCAAAATTAAATAAAATACCATTGCTAAAAATTTTTGAGGAAAGGTATGAAGAAATTATTGGTTGGTGACTTTTTAACCTTAGTTTTAATTGGATGTTCTACTAGACCACCAGCTGAACATGAAATAAAACAAGTACCAGAAGCAAGAATATTCAATCATCAAGCTAAACTAGATAATAATGCGACATTAGTGTTTATCAGAGATAAAGGATTGACTGGTAGCGGATGTTACATAAATTTATTTTTAAATGGGCAAGAAGTTGCTAAGTTTGAAACTAAAGAAAGAGCAACTTTTTATCTGCCTGCTGGTGAAGTTATTATTGGTGCATCTATACAAGGTCACGGATTGTGTAGTTTTAATGTTCCCCGTCGTGAACGTGATTTTAATTTAAATAACAATGAGAAAAAATCTTTAGATTATTTATAGACCAAAATGGAAACACTGACATAATTCCAACAACTTTATATCAATGATTCAAAAGTTTAAAAAGAACCTGTATTACAGGTTCTTTTATTTCTTAAATTATTATAAGTAAATCAAAATTTAAATAATCAAATGAGATAAAAGTATATTACTTTATTACAAATCAATATGATGAGTCTTGTTTAATGACATTAGCAAAGTGCGGGCAATTGAGTGAGATTAGCATGACAAAGCAGTTGTTTGTCAGGAAAAAATACAGCCAGTGCGTTAAAAGCGAACGATGACGGAAGACAGTTACGCAAACCCTCTTTACTCGGATGTAATCGCCGTATAGAAATAGCCATCAAATAACAAAACGTCCGAAATAGATCGAATAAAAAATTTGAGGAACGGGGTTTTTGAAATCTAAAACATCCTATTACTAACCCTTTTTTTTGACTTAAAATAAAATATTTTAAAATCAACATATTAAAGAATAGCTCAAAAAAAGGGTTTTTATTGGTAAAATTAGACTTTGCCTTTTTGCCAACAACATTTATAGTATATCGGGTTCAAGTTCACTGCCGTGTAGGTAGTTTAGAAACAGTTAGTAATGCAAAAAAACATACATCATGCGTTCACTGCCGTGTAGGTAGTTTAGAAACAACTACTTTTTTCGGGTAGTTCTAGCATGTTGTTCACTGCCTTGTAGGTAGTTAAAAATTCAAACAAACCGCTTTAGGGCGGTTTTTTATTGCCACTAATTCTTAAATGACATACTATTACCAAAAAAGGAGATGGTATGAAAAGAATAATTTTTTTAAGTTTATTTGGCTTTGTTTTAACTGCTTGTAATACTGTGAAGTATAATTATGTAGCCGAAACAAAACAAATAAGTTATCCCGATTTGAATGTTGTTACAAAAACAGTTATCGGTGATGATATGGTTAGACAGGGTACAGTAGCAGCAAGGGATGTTGTTTATTTTCCTCAAACTACAGTTGTTAGTGGTATCGTCGATTTTACTATTCATGCTGGAGAATACCCTAAAGTAGGTGAAGATCAAAAGTATCTGTTTTTTGGGTTAAATGAGTTAAATTCTGGAGTAACAGTGGGAAAATCAGCTTTTGCGGATATACCTGTAGGGATTAGAACTAATAAACAAAATAATGACCTATGTATTATTACTGTTAGCGGTAGTTCTTTATGTAAAGGTGATGCTTCATTTTCTTACCAAAAGAAAAATGTAACTTATCAAAACGCGTTCCAGCAGATACTAATCTATAATGGAAAAGTTGGGAATAAGATTAACATTGGGTATAAAGAATTCAATAATGATTTTGCTCGACCTGCTTTTTCAAATAATGTTGAATATGACTTATCAGAATCAAAAGTTATAAGATATAAAGGTGCAGAATTAGAAATAATAAAAGCAACTAATCAATTCATTGAATATAAAGTATATAGTAATTTCAATCTGAGATAAAAAGCCCTTTGGGATTTATATTTGTCTATGAATTATGTATTCCTTATATTTACAGGAATATTTATACCGAGTAGATATCTATTACATTCAAACAAACCGCCTTCTGGCGGTTTCTTTATGTCTTGAAAAAATATGGAAACATATTGTTGGGACGTTGACCTAATATGAGTGTAAAAGAGGAGCCAAGAGTTAAAAAATATAATCAAAAAAACTGCGTACTTAAATTAGAAACTATAGCCGGTAGACACTGTGTTATCAGTAAAGCTACTGATGAGCTATATCAATGTAAGTTTATTATAGTTTTTATTGCTCAAATTTTATAAATAACATACCATTGCCCAAAATAAGGAAATGTTATGAAAAAATATTATGTTATTTAATAGTTGTTTTAACTTTTATTTCGTTAAATTCGTTTGCTAACGATGAACAACTTGCAACTGACGAGTTAAAGGATATAAATTTTCAGAATGGCGTAACTGCTAGCTCTAATTGTCATAGTTATTATGTTTTAGGGGAATTATTATTCGATTTAAAAGCAAATGGATACCCCAAAAACACAATTCCAGAAATTCGTAATGTCGTTGGTAATAAATTTGTAGACTCTATACTAAATTATGCAACAGATAAACGTGATACGCTTAAAGAAATGCAATTTTTGGACAATGATTATGATAATTGCTTAGTAAAATAAAGAAAGCAGGTTAATTCCAAAAAACATATTGATGAATGAAATAAAGTGTTGCCTATAAGAAGATATCATTAGCAGACAACCCTTTTTTTACCGACACTTATAATTCATTTAAAATCAAATAATTATAAATGGGTGTAAAAAAAGGGTTTTTAGTTATAAATTGGTTATTATCCTTTTTCTGAACAAAGTTTATTGTGTATAATGTTCTTGTTCACTGCCGCATAGTAAGTCAAAAAAAAGAAAAATCCAGCCATCATTATTGACCATGCGTTCACTGCCGCATAGTAAGTCAAAAAATTGTCAGGAGCCTTAAAAGAAACAACGCCTGTGTTCACTGCCGCATAGTTAGTCAAAAAATTCTGTTGAAACAGTTTATTAAAAATGTCTAACTCATGATTTAGGCATTTGTCACTTTTTTACTGCTGCAAAATGATGAAATTAGCATTTAAAAATTTGAGGAAAAGGGTTTTTAATAACCGCAAATTTAGCGAAAAAATTAAATGTTAATCCCGAAAAACAAAATTGTAACTTAAACTTGAACGCTAAAGTAGAACACTATATTATACGCGCCTTAAAATTCATCAATCAGTCTGATACTTGAAAGAGTCCCAATGTTAATTAATGCCAAAGATATTCTCGAAAAATTAAATCCACATAATAAAGTAAACTACGATTCAGTTTTGAAAGAGGTGATTGCTGATTGGCAGTTAGCATCAGCACGACCAAAGTTACTAATTCATAGTTGCTGTGCACCATGTAGTACTTATGTACTGGAGTATTTGGCTCAGTATGCAGATATTACTATTTATTTTGCTAATTCGAATATTCATCCGCGAGTAGAATATGAGTATCGTAGTGTTGTGCAACAAAAATTTATTGCTGATTTTAATCAAAAAACCGGCAACAATGTTCAGTTTTTAGAAGCCCCGTATCAACCAGCAGAATTTATTAAGAAGGTTGAGCATCTACGTGATGCTCCAGAAGGCGGAGAACGTTGCCATCTTTGTTATAAGATGCGATTAGATTTAGCAGCGATTAAAGCTCAAGAGTTAGGTTTTGATTATTTCGCTAGTGCTTTAACGCTAAGTCCGAAAAAGAATAGCCAGAAAATTAATCAAATTGGTTTTGAGATTCAAGAGCTTTTTTCGGTAAATTATCTGCCTTCTGATTTCAAAAAGAATAATGGTTATAAACGATCTATTGAACTTTGTAAGGAGTACGATGTTTATCGTCAATGTTATTGCGGTTGTATTTTTGCTGCAAAAGCACAAGGGATCGATTTAAAGAATGTTATTGCTACGGCTAAGCAAGGACTGACAAAAGCTTAACCTTAAACATATTAGAGGGTTTTATGTTTAAAGCCTTCTAACTGTTTTCCTAGCCAAAAAATATCCAAAAATGTCATTTTTCAGACAAATAGATTAAAAATTAGAAAGATTTCGCTATAATAATTTCATAAAACAATAATAATTATATCTATATTTTTGTGATCCTTTTATAGGTAAAGTCTAAATTGCAAAATGTGAGTTTGTTATGCCAAAAATGTATAGACTTGGATTGGATGTTGGTTCTACTACAGCAAAATGTGTTGTGCTTGATGAGCAAGATAATTTTGTTTATACCAATTATGTTCGCCATAATACCCATATTGTTCCTACAGTTTTATCGCTATTAGATGAAATTAAACAGCAATTGGGTGAAGATATTGTATTATCGGTCAAGGTGACTGGTTCTGCTGGGATGGGGATTTCGGAAAAAGCCGATATCGCCTTTATTCAAGAGGTGGTTGCCGCATCGGAAGTGGTGCAGCGCAAATATCCTGAGGTTAGAACTTTAATCGATATTGGCGGTGAAGATAGTAAGATGATCTTCTTTTTTCCTGATCGTCCGCCTGATATTCGAATGAATGGTAGTTGTGCAGGAGGCACAGGGGCATTTATTGATCAGATGGCGACCTTGCTTAATACTCCGGTTCAAGAATTTGATCTTCTAGCAACTCAACATGATAAAGTCTATCCTATAGCATCACGTTGTGGTGTATTTGCTAAGACTGATGTGCAAAATTTAATTAGCCGTAATGTATCAAAAGCGAATATTGCCTATTCAGTTTTACATGCCGTCTGTATTCAATTGGTCAATACGTTAGCTCGTGGTTATGATATCGTACCGAAAGTAATGTTGATTGGTGGTCCGTTTTCGTTTATTCCTACGTTAGGTAAAGCTGCTTTAGAGACACTAAAGTTAAATGAAGATCAGATAGTTACCACCGAACATCCTACTTTGTTGTCCGCTTGGGGCGCAGCGATTCATGCTATTGAACGCAGTCAACTTACACTTACTGAATTTATTGATAGATTAAATGCCTCTACCAAGATTCAAGTTAATCAGTCTTTTAGGTTAAAACCACTCTTTAATCAAGCTTTGTCTTTTGATGATTGGCAACAAAAACGCAAATATATTCAAATTCCTCGTTTAGCTTTAACTGCTTATCAAAAGCAGAAAGCTTATTTGGGAATTGATAGTGGTTCAACTACTACTAAAATTACCTTAATTAGTGAGGATGACGAGCTACTTTTTGCTTATTATGCGCCTAATAATGGCCACTCAATCACCGCATTAATTAAAGGTTTAACGGTATTAAAAGATGAGATTGCTGCATCAGGTAAAGAGATTATTATTGCTCGCACTGGTGTTACTGGTTATGGTGAGGAACTGCTAAAAGCCGCTTTTGCAATTGATGATGGTCTAGTCGAAACAATGGCGCATTTTGCTGCTGCTAAACATATTGAGCCTAAGGTCAGTTTTATCATGGATATTGGTGGCCAAGATATGAAAGCCATCTTTATTGCTAATGGTGTAGTAAATCATATTGAGTTAAACGAAGCATGTTCTTCTGGCTGTGGTTCATTTATTGAAACTTTCGCAAAATCACTTAACTCAAATACGATTGATTTTGCTGACGCAGCGTGTAAGTCTAATAATCCTTGTGATTTGGGTACCCGTTGTACGGTTTTTATGAACTCAAAAGTGAAACAGGCACTGCGTGAAAACGCAACAATGGGCGATATTTCTGCCGGGCTGGCTTTTTCGGTGATTAAAAATGCCATTCATAAGGTACTGAAATTACATGATATGCGCAAATTAGGTGATCATATTGTGGTGCAAGGTGGGACGTTTAAAAATCCTGCGGTGTTTCGTGCCCTAGAGCAGTTAACTGGGGCTCAAATTGCGAGTTCGAATATTCCTGAACTCATGGGGGCTTATGGTGCAGCATTAGTGGCAAAAAATCATTATGCACAACAACAAACTCCTTCCCAATTTATTGGATTAGATAATCTACATAAAGCTGAAGATAATAAAGCGAAACCATCACGCTGTAAGGGGTGTGAAAATAAATGCGATATTATGATTTATCGTTTTGCTAATGGTCAGCGTTATTATTCTGGTAATAAATGTGAACGCTTTTTAAGTAATAATCAATATCAAGATAAAAATGCATTTAATATGTTTGATTATAAAAATGCGTTGTTATTTGATCGAACTAATATCCATAATGCTGAATCTAAGCTTAATGTCGGTATTCCTCGGGTTTTAGGACAATACGAAAACTTCCCATTCTGGCACACGTTGTTAACCAATAGTGGTATTAATGTAACGTTATCACCATACTCGACGCATGAGATTTATGAAAAGGGCGCCGGTACAGTAATGTCGGATAGTATCTGTTTTCCTGCCAAATTGGTTCATGGGCATATTATGGAGCTGATTGAGCAAAAGGTTGATCGTATTTTTATGCCGATGGTGGTGTTTGAATCTGATCAGTTTACTAATGCAGTTAATAGCTATAACTGTCCAATTGTGAGTAGCTATGCTGAGGTGGTGAATAGTGCTATCAATCCTAGCCAAAAATATGACGTGCCACTGGATTATCCAGTAATCAATTTTAGTAATCAAAAATTGTTGAAAAAGGGCTGTATTAATTATTTAACTTCGCTTGGTATTGCAGAAAAGATAGCTAATCAAGCATTTTCTGATGCATTAGCAGCTCAAGCTGAATATAAGAAATCGCTGTATAACAAAGCGGTTGAAGTATTAAATAATGCTAAACAAACGGGGCGTTATGTATTTATTTTGGCAGGTCGTCCTTATCATAGTGATAGTTTAATTAATCATAAAACGCCAGAGATTTTAAATGCGCTTGGTTGCGATGTAATAACCGAAGATTCAGTGTTAGGTGCGATCAGTCAATTATCGCCCGAACTACAAATTTGCTCACAATGGAGTTATCCAAATCGCTTATATGCAGCAGCTAGTTTTGTTGCTGAACAACCGAAAAATATTCAGTTTGTACAACTTAATTCGTTTGGTTGTGGTCCTGATGCGATTGTCACAGATGAGTGTAAGGCGATTTTAGAGTCAAAAGGTAAGACATGTACAATAATTCGAGTCGATGAGATCACGGCAACAGGTTCGGTGCGATTGCGTTTACGTTCGATTATTGAGTCAATCCGTATGAATCACCAACAACCGTTAAAAGTTGTTGAGCGTAAAAAGACGGCTATTTTTGCTAAACAAGATAAACAGAGAAGGACTATTTTAGCACCTTATATCTCTGATTTTTATTCACCATTATTACCGCCGATTTTTGAGTTGTCAGGTTATAAACTTGAAACCTTGCCAAAACCAGATAAAAGTTCGGTTGAGTGGGGACTTAAATACTGTAATAACGAAATATGTTATCCAGCGACCATTATTGTTGGTGATATTATTAAAGCGCTTAATTCGGGTAAATATCAACGTGATGAAGTGGCTATAGGCATTACTCAAACGGGTGGACAATGTCGAGCGAGTAGTTATCTTTCTTTGATTAAGAAAGCAATGATTAGTAATGGTTTTGAAGATATTCCTATCGTGTCGCTCAGTACTGGTAATATTAATGAAATTGAGCAACCAGGTTTTAGAATTAATTGGCTAAAAACTTTACCAACCACGTTTTTTGCGATGTTATTTACTGATTCGATTTCGAAGATGTTCTACTCGATTGCGCCTAGAGCCAAATTTAAGCAACAAGCTAACCAAGCGAAAGATCTTTATATTAGAAAATTACAACAACTTATCAATCAACATAAAGGCAAAAAGGCGATCTTTGCGCTGTTGAAAGAGGCGGTCGATCATTTTAATCAAATCGAGACATTGAATAAAGATTGCCCACAAATTGGTATTGTTGGTGAAATTTATGTTAAATATAACAGTTTTGGTAATCAACATAGTGTTGATTGGCTTGTCGATCAGGGTATTGAACCTGTTATTCCGCCAATGATTGAGTTTTTTGCGCAATGTTTTGTTAACTATGATAGTAATGTCGATAATTATATTGTTAACAAGAGTTTTGTCGCTTATTTTGTGCACTTTTTTGAAAAGGTGGCACAAAAGTATATTGATAAAACTAATCAGATTTTATCTGGCTTTAAACACTATCAACCATTTCATAATATTCGTGATATGGCGAAAAAAGCAGAAGAAATTTTGAATTTGGCCAATCAATATGGCGAGGGTTGGTTAATTCCTGCTGGTATTATGACCTTTGCTGAGCATGGCATCAATAATGTTATTAGTTTGCAACCGTTTGGCTGTATTGCTAATCATGTTGTTTCTAAAGGGGTTGAGAAGCGGATGCGCGATCTTAATCCAAAACTGAATCTGCTCTATTTGGATTTTGATGATGGTGCAGGTGAGGTCAATGTACTTAACCGTTTGCATTTTATGGTAAGTTCATTAAAGTATGCTCAACTACAACGAATTGTATAATTACCTATTAAGGGACGATCTGTGTTTTCTATTTATCAATTAAAATCTCGCTTTCAAGCATTGCTTCGTCCTTATGTGAATTCGCTTTATTATTCACGAATAACCGCCAATCAAGTCACGTTAGCTGCTTGTGCTGGGTCGATATTGGTTGCTTTATTAGTTGGCTTTTTTGCCGATCATCAATGGCTATTTTTGTTAATACCCATATGGATGTTTATCCGGATGGCTCTTAATGCTATTGATGGTATGTTAGCCAGAGAATTTCGTCAGAAATCCAATTTAGGTGCCTATTTAAATGAGATTTGTGATGTGATTTCCGATTGTGCTCTGCTGTTAATCTTTACTCAAATAAATCAAGTTAATACCAATTTAATGATATTAGTGATCTTATTATCATTTCTAACCGAATACGCGGGTGTACTCGGTGTGATGATTGGTAGCTCTCGACGTTATGATGGACCTATGGGGAAAAGCGATCGAGCTTTAGCTTTTAGCCTAATTAGTTTAGGAATTGCAACCTATCTATTGCCTCTTGAATGGCTAAATGTTCTATTGTGGCTTATCACCTTTTTGCTACTAATTACTGTGATTAATAGAGTGAGAAAAGGATTGCAAGAAGCGAAAAATAATAAGGAATAATTAATGCGCGAACAGCAGCAAAACACATTTATTAGTCATGATGGCTGTCAATTATTTTATCGTTATTGGCCAGCAGTCGATAGTGATACGAAAACAGCTTCAAAAGCAATTGTACTTTTTCATCGTGGGCATGAACATTCTGGACGCATTGCTCATTTAGCAGAAGAGCTGGAATTACCTGATTTCCATATTTTCGCATGGGATGCGCGAGGAAATGGTCAATCTGATGGTCAACGTAGTGATGCGGTAAATTTTGCTACTCTGATAAAAGATGCCAACTGTTTTATAGAGCATATCATTAAAGAATATGCGATTGATATGCAAGATATTGCTATTATCGCTCAAAGTGTTGGTGCAGTAATTGCTGCTGGTTGGGTACATGATTATGTACCGAATATTCGCGCTTTAGTTTTAGGTGCTCCAGCTTTTAGCGTTAAATTATATGTGCCATTAGCGGTGCCTGGACTTAAGTTATTATATAACTTGAAGGGCAATTTCTTTGTAAATAGTTATGTCAAACCGAATTTACTAACCCATGATGGCAGTCGAGCAGATTCTTTTAATAAAGATCCTTTAATTACTAAACCTATTTCGGTTAGATTACTGCTTGATTTGTATGCGGTAGCGGATCGAATTGTTAAGGATGCCAATGCGATCACTGTACCCACACAGTTATTAGTTTCTGGCTCTGATTTTGTGGTGCGACGCAAACCACAACAAGCCTTTTATGATAATTTAGGAACCAATCAAAAAGAGTTTCATATCCTACCAAAATTTTATCACGATACCTTTGGTGAAAAAGATCGTTATATGGCTATTGATAGAGCAAGGCGATTTATTCAAGGTTGTTTTGCTAATCAACCCGATGTTCCAAAGTTAACAAATGCCGATCGGGTTGGTTATACTCGATCTGAATCCGATAAGTTAGCTTTACCGCCTTCTGGTTGGCTTAAACCATGGTATTGGAAGTTAGTTAAAGCGACCTTGAAATATGCTAGTAATTTGTCGGATGGAATTAAGTTAGGCTTTGAAACCGGTTTTGACTCCGGTAGTACACTTGATTATGTTTATCGAAATCAGCCATCCGGCACTTCAAAATTGGGGCAATTTTTTGATTATCTCTATTTGCAATCTATTGGTTGGCGAGGGATTCGGCAACGAAAAATTCATCTTGAACAGCTCTTAAAGCAAGCTATTGAACAGTTACAACAACAATCTACTGAAGTAAATATTGTTGATATAGCCGCAGGGCATGGTCGATATATTTTAGAAACCATTAGTCAAATCGCTAATAAACCTAATTCGGTGTTGTTGCGGGATTATAGTGATATTAATATCCGCGATGGACAAGAACTAATTGAGCAGCAGGGTTTAAGTAGCATCGTTCGTTTTGAAAAAGGCGATGCCTTTAATCGTGAAGAGCTTTCACAATTATCACCTAAACCTAATTTAGCGGTAGTATCAGGATTGTATGAATTATTTGGTGATAATCAACTGTTACAGCAATCTTTATCTGGCTTGGCTGATGTAATTCCAGAAGGGGGGTATTTACTTTATACCAATCAACCTTGGCATCCGCAATTAGAATTTATTGCTAGAGCGTTAACTTCACATCGAGAAGGGCAACCGTGGATCATGCGACGCCGAACACAGATCGAGATGGATCAGTTAGTTGCCGAAGCAGGTTTTAGTAAAGTGACCATGTTAGTAGACCAGTGGGGGATTTTTACCGTATCACTGGCACAACGAACTTCGCATTGATTATGTTTAAACTGTTTAGCCGACTTAATGTCTATAAATGTGTATGGTTAGCCGGTTTATCAGTGTTCTTTTTTGCTAGCTATAATTTTGCCAACTGGCTATCAGCTCAGCGTGAGGATGTTGCAAGTCTATTTTTTAGTTGGGAATATTCTATTCCGCTTTGGTCATGGACGATAATTCCTTATTGGTCTATCGATCTGATGTATGGATTAGCTATTCTTTTAACATCTTCTTGGCAATCACTTAAAAATCTTGGTTTACGGCTATTAACGGCACAAGTGATTTGTATCATCTGTTTTTTAATTTTTCCGCTTAAGTTCTATTTTGAACGGCCTGCTTTGGATGGATTTTTTGGCTTGATGTTTGATATTTTAATGGGATTTGATAAGCCGTTTAATCAAGCTCCTTCATTACACATCACTTTATTAGTTATTTTGTGGCAATTTTATGCTCAATATTTTCGGGGGGTTGGGCGTTATCTATTACATTTTTGGTGTTTTTTGATTGCACTTTCGGTTTTAACTACTTGGCAACATCATTTTTTTGATATTCCAACTGGATTATGGGTAGGGTGTTTTTCTATTTGGCTATGGCCATATAATATGACGACGCCATTAAAACATCGACCATTAACTAAAAATTATACTTGGGCGATGATCTATTTTTGTTTATGCCTACTGTCACTCACTATAGCTATTTATGTTTCTGGCTGGGCACTTTGGTTGTTATGGTTGGCTGGTGCCTGGTTATTGATTGCAGCTAATTATTGGTTGTTTGGTGCCTGCGGTTTGCAAAAACAGCAAAATGGTCATTTTAAGTTAGCCGTTTATCTGCTCTATTTGCCATTTTTTGTTATTATGTGGCTCAATTCACGGTTATGGACAATTAAACATCCAACTGATGATTTGATTATTGATGAAGTCTATTTAGGTCGCATTCCAACCTCAAAATCGCTAAATCAAAATCATTTTATATCGGTTGTCGATCTTTGTGCTGAGTTGCCAATTGGATGTTTTAACGGTAACTATAAGCTTATTCCGGTTTTAGATATGACTCCCTTATCACAACAAGAGTGTCAGCAGGCTGCACAAGCTATCGAATATTATCGGCAGCAGGGTAAATTATTAGTCTGTTGTGCTTTAGGTTATTCGAGGAGTGCAACTGCAGTTATTGCATGGTTATTGTGGACTAAAAGAGCTAACACTCTGCAACAGGCGATAGCTATAGTAAAAGAACAGCGAAATTCAATTGTGATTTCTCGCCAGCAACAACTGATTTTATCCAATTGGTTGGCTAACTTTAAAGATGAGACAGTGATATGTTGAGTAGTAATAATAGTTCGCAAAATAGTGTAACTAAAGTAGATTTAGTAACGTTTTGTTGTTTTTTATCGTTAAGTAAACATATTGATATTTTTTCGATGCTATTAACCATATTAGCTGCTATTGTCGCTTTGATTCATGTTTCGCTAACATCATTAACTATCTGTTGCCTAATCATTTTTATTCTAGGTTTAATAAGTAAGTATTATGCAATAAGGTTAGATTTTGATAGAAAATTGTTTGTATATTTATCTGAGCATGTTGATCATTTGCCTGAAGAGCTATCAGCTATGGATAAAGCATTAGCCAATTTGCAACTAATCAAACCTTATCAATCATCAAGAACAGTCGCTGAACGGCAAAAAGGGATTTTATCCTTGTTTAAAAAGCAGATAATTCTATTTTTATTACAAAATTGTTTAGTCGTTTTTATGGTGATTAATGCTATTATCACAAGTTAATAAATTAACACCACAGCAATATAAGGAGCGCTGAGATGTCCCATTTCCAATATGATACGCTATTATTATTTTTGGGCATCAGCTTGTTTTTATTAGTGGCAACAATTATTGGTCAATTGTTAAAATATCGTCTTACATCGCCTAATAGTGTTATCGATAATTTAAATACTCGCATCAATGCGTGGTGGGTAATGGTTGCCATTATTGGTTTAGCGTTTTGGTTTGGACAACTGGCAGTAATTTTTTTGTTTTTTGTTATTTCAGCTTTAGCATTGCGAGAGTTTCTTATTTTAACGCCTATCAATCACTCTGATTATTTTGCCCTAATCTTTGCTTTTGCAGTTGCTTTACCCGTGCAATATATTTTGGTTGCCTTAGCATGGTATGGTCTATTTAGTATCTTTATTCCGGTTTATGCTTTTTTGTTTCTGGCGATATTTGCCACAATAACTGGTTCAACCACTAATTTTTTGGCGAGAATAGCCGATGTGCAATGGGGATTGATGATTACGGTATATAGTATCTCGTGTGTGCCGGCATTATTAGTATTAGATATCGAAAATTACCAAGGGCGTAATCTATTACTCATTGCTTATTTAGTATTAATCGTTCAGTTATCTGACGTGTTGCAGTACGTATTTGGTAAATTATTTGGTAAACATAAAATTAGCCCAAACGTATCACCATCAAAGACGATTGAAGGCTTTATTGCTGGCGTTTTATCTGCTAGTTTTATTGGTGCCTGTATGTGTTGGATTACTCCGTTTACTTTTGTACAATCAGGACTTATTTCTTTAATGATCACTTTGTTAGGATTTATGGGTGGTTTAGTTATGTCTGCTATTAAACGTGATCGCGGGGTAAAAGATTGGGGCAAACTAATAGGTGGTCACGGTGGAATACTTGATCGTTTTGATTCTATTTGTTTTGCCGCGCCGATATTTTTTCATATCGTAAGGTATTTTTGGTTAGTATAGTTTTTTATGTGATGAAAAATTTTATTAAAACTGAAATATAATCAAATAATTTCAAAAATTGATGCTAAAAAAGAGCAAAAAAAGTTAATTTATGATATAAATACATGCATTGTATTAACGTTAGATATAAGTAAGGACTATAATATGTTAAAAGAGCAAATGGTAGTAAAAAATGCAACTGGTTTACATGCACGCCCGGTAACAACGCTTGTTAAATTAGCTGGCCGTTATAAATCATCAATTGAACTTGTTTATAACGATAAAACCATTAAATTAAAAAGTATGATGGGTTTACTTGGTGCAGGTGTTAAAGGTGGTTCAACTGTTGAAATCATCTGTGATGGTGAAGATGAAAAAGCAGCAATGGATGAAATTCGTGAATTATTTGCTACTGGTTTTGGTGAATAATTTTAAGTAATTTTAATTTAGCTTATTTACTTAGAAACAACAATCCCGTCGACCTAGGTTGACGGGATTTTTTTAAAAGGGCATCAACTAAATACTTTCAAGTAGACCTAATAGATTACTAATCTTTGATGATTGAATCCAATTCTGTATGATCAATAGAAGGCAATGATTTGGTAAAACATCGAGTTAGATAAAGTAAATAACAAAATCCAATTACTAACCAAATTAAACCTACCGTCATCGCTGTCGTTTCAAGACTGGTCCATAGCCATAACGAAAGTAATACGCCAATTGCTGGCATTAATCCATATTTGAAAATCATTGGTAATGTTTTTTTCGTACCACTTAGGTAGCTTTTGATTACGCACAGGTTAACGAAGGTAAAGGCTACTAAGGCGCCAAAACTGATCATCGAAACGACTAAACTTAAGTCAAGAACTAAAGCGAGTAGTGAAAAACAGGAAACAAAAATAATTGATAAATAAGGTGTTCTAAAGCGTGGATGAATTTTATAGAAGATCTGTTTTGGTAATACACCTTCACGTCCCATCGCATAAAAGATTCGTGACACGCTAGTTTGCGCTGTCATAGTTGAAGCAAAGACACCAGTTAAATAGGCTGTTTGAAAGAAGTTATACATAAAATCATTGCCGTATTTACCAAGTACATTGGTTAAGTGACTTATGTTGTCCACTCTACGCATTACATCCAAACTGGCGGTATCTTTATTATCAACAAAATCTGTCCATTGTGGGTAAGCTAAATGCGCACAATATGAGACAACTAAAAATATACAACCAGCAATCAATACGGTGCCGATAATTGCTCTTGGTAAGGTTTTTTTCGCATCATTGGATTCTTCTGCTAGTGTTGCTATAGCATCAAAACCTAAGAAGGCAAGACATAATATGGCAGCTCCAGAAAATAAACCACTGAAATCATCGGTTGTGACTGATATTGGTTTTAACATTGTTTCAGGTGTTAAATGAACATTTGTCAATGTTAAAATAATAAACAATACGATGAATAATGCTTGAAAGAAATTCAAAGTAATATTGGCCCAATTAATTAACTTGATTCCAAGGTAATTTAATACACTTACACCTACAATCGAACCCAATACATATACATAAGCTGGAATACTATCATATAGTTCATGTAGATAGATCCCTAAAACCAAGTAATTTAATATTGGTAAAAATAGGTAATCAAGAATTTGTGCCCATCCAACTAAAAAACCTGCTTTTCCACCAAAAGTTCGTTGTACATAGGTATAAGCCGAACCAGCAATAGGTAGTTTATTTGCCATTCGGCAATAACTCAATGCTGTGAAAAAGATCATGGCAAGGGTGATAATGTAGGCTATAGGTAAGTGTCCATTACTGACAACGGTAACTTCCCCATAAGTGGTAAAGATCCCTAAAGGAACCATATAAGCTAAACCAAATGCAATCAATGCAGGTGTGGTTAAAACTCGTTTCATTTTTATTGCGGACATGATTTAATTTGCTCCTCTGTCCCAAAAAACAATAAAAAACTACTAAGTATAGTTTTGCCTTTTTACCCGCTTAAAGCGGCAGGGAATTCTGCCATATTATCATAATTATGCAAGCTAATTTTTAGTAAAGATTATAAATCCGGATGATTTGCAGGCTTTTTCGAAATAAAAATCAAAAATAATTGGTTCAATAGTGTTATTACTAGGTTGGATTGGCACATTTATTCGTTGATCAGCTAATTATCCAATTTTTTATAAACAGTTATATTTTTACTTAAAAATCATGTATAAAGATTGTACACAGAACAGTGATTAATTAGGAGGATATATTATGGAACCAATTCCCGTTTTACCTGTTGAATTAACGAGTGATGTTATTACGCATAAGTCATCAGTGATTAAATTGATGGCGGAACAAAGCGAAGTTTATTTAACGGATGTAAATAAATTCTTTGTTGATGTTATGCAACATGAGCAAGAGATGGAAACTGATGTTTTGCCCAATATTGCATTACCGCATTCCAAAAGTGATGCAGTGAAAACACCATTTATTGTCGTAGCGAAATATAATCAAGGGATAGTCTGGAATAATGCTAATAAAGTTAAGTTAGTGGTGCTGATCGGTGCACCAAAAAATGCTAATAAAGAGCATTTGACTATTATTGCGAAATTGGCGGCTAACTTGGCTGATGACGATTTCATTGAGGTTCTATTAAATAGTGATATTCAAACAGTAGCAGAAAAAATCCGAGGTTTATATGAGTAAAGAATCCTTAAATAATAAAAAGATTGTCGCTATATGTGCTTGTACTGCTGGTATGGCGCACACCTATATTGCTAAACAAAAAATTGAAAACGAAGCTAAAAAGCGTGGATGGGATTGTAAAGTTGAAACCCAAGGAGCAGCTGGAATTGATAATGTATTAACTGAGCAAGATCTGAAAAGTGCTGATGTGATTTTGTTAGCGACAGATATTTCGATCGATAATGCTGAACGGCTAGAACCTTTTAAAAATGTGATTAAGGTTAGCACTGGTGAAGCGGTTAAAAATACAGCTAACATTTTTAATAATGCCGAAGCCTTATCATCCAAAAAAGAAGTAAAAGAGAGTATTGGTAAAGAGATATTTAGATCGTTAAATACTGGTATTAGTAAATTTTTACCTGTCATCATTGCTTCCGGTATTCTTTTTTCAATTGTGTTAATGACTGGGCATGTGAGTGGTGACACCATTCTACCTAGTAATCAATTCTTTGCCGATTTGCAACAAGTGGCTCTTTACGGCTTTGCAATGATGGTACCAGTGCTTGCGGCATATATGGCTTACTCTATTGGTGGTAATGCTGCCTTGGCACCAGCGTTTATTATGGGATATGTAGTAAATAATCCAATTGGCAGTAATCATGTATCTACCGGTTTTATTGGTGCAATGATTTTCGGTGTTCTTATTGGCTATTTTGTTAAATGGTTCAAAACTGTTAAGGTCCATCCGGTTATTGCTTCGGTTATGCCTGTGATGATCATTCCAACTGTGACATTATTGATCATGGCGCCTATCTATATTTATGGTTTGTCATATCCCCTCGATTGGTTTGTAAAAGCGATGGTAGAAACCTTAAAAGGTATGTCAGAAGTTAATGCGGCATTTTTAGGTATAGGAATCGGTGTTCTTGCTGCGCTTGATATGGGTGGACCTTGCAGTAAAGCGGCGACTGCTTTTACGTTAGCCGCTATGGCGGAAGGTGTTTATGGTCCTAATGGTGTGTTTCGTATGTGTTGTGCAATTCCTCCTTTAGGATTAGCAATATCTTCTTTACTGGTATCACGTTCTAAATACACCAAAGAAGAAAAAGAGTTTGGTATCACTGCGTTCTTTTTATCGTTAGCTGGTATTACCGAAGGTGCGATTCCATTCGCCGCTAAAGATCCAAAACGGGTTATTATCGCCATAGTTGTGGGTACAGCAATTGCTGGTATGTTAGGTATGATTAATGGTATTGATTCCTTAGTTGCATTTGGTGGTTTAGTCGCATTAGGTGGCGTAACTAAAGGTGCATTGTGGTATGTGATTGATATGTTTATCGGAGCATTTATTATTGCTGCGATTTTACACTTTACTCGAAAACCAGCAGTTGAGGGTGATGTTGTTGTTGATGCGGACTAGTAATAAAAAACTACCCCGACCCATTGGCGGGGTAGTGAATTTATTTAAAGTTTATTAAGCTTGTTGATAAACCGTTTTGCCGCCAACAATTGTCGTTAGTACTTTGACGTTTTGCATATCTGTTGCCGGAATGGTAAATGGATTGCGATCTAAAATAATTAAATCAGCAAATTTGCCTTTTTCAATAGAGCCGATATATTCATCTTGTTTTAACACGTAAGCTGCACCAATAGTTGCACAACGTAGCACTTCAACGGCAGTTAAATTGCGGTCGCTGTTTAAGCGTGGGTGTTCGGCGTCAATTTGTCGAGTCATAGCAATTTGGAAATCATACCATTCATTAAGTGGATCAATTGGCCAATCACTACCAAAAGCACAGGTTACGCCGGCATCAATATATTGGCCATGGGCTTCTAAACCATTATAACGTTCAGCACCAAACAGAGTTTGATATTGTTCAACCATTGCCGAGCTACAACCAGCCCATTGGAATGAGAATACCACACTGGCTTTTAATTGTTTATAACGGGCAAATTGATGCATCGCACTGAGTTCATTATGGGCAGTACTTGGGCGAATATCAGCATCCGGTAGTGCTTTTCGCATTTTTTCAATAGCGTTAAGAACCACTTCGATCGCGCCTTCACCAACGGTGTGCATGTGCGGGTGAAAACCTGCTTTCGATGATTCAAGGATTAAAGCATCTAGCATTTCTGTAGAGTAATAAAGATCACCATAGCGATCTTTTTCATTTTCTAATTGATACGGTTTTAGCAAACGCGCTGTCATTAACGGCGCTTGCATTACGCCATCAACAAATAATTTGGTATGCGATACTTTTATTCCCGGTTTAGGTTGCCAATTTTGGTCATCATAGCGTTTAGCAAACTGTTTTACCCGATCAATTACCGCTGGAATGTCTTCAATTGAATTGACATCATCAGGGGGTAATTCACGGGCACCAAATAAGCGTATTGAAAGCTCATCTTGCTGTTGTAATTTTAAAAATGCATCGGCTTGGGTTTCAGTAATACGCGCATCCATTACTGAAGTTACACCTTGCTTATTTAATTCTGTTTGTGATAATTTAGCAATGTTTATCGCTTGTTCATCGGTAAGTTTAGAAATGCTATCAAATGCGCGCATTGCTGGAGCATCTTCTAAAATTCCGTTTAATTCGCCATCTTCAGTACGTCCAATTTTGCCATCAGAAGGCTCTGGCGTATTACGATCGAGTCCAAATTTTTCTAAAGCAATACTGTTAGCAACGAGTGTATGACAATCATTTGAGAATAGAATAACCGGACGCGTGGTATTAAGCTTGTCAAGATCAAAACGGGTAATGTCAGTGCCGATTGGTAATACTTCTTGACGCAACCAGCCACGAATTTGTAACCAATTTGTGCTATTATTACTGGAATCGTTATCTAAATATTTTTGAATAATGGCCAGAGTGGCATCAACAGTTAAACTTTGATAATTTAAATTACATGAAGATAATTGCATGCCGCCCCAAAAAGTATGTAAATGGGCATCAATAATGCCTGGCATCATGGTTTTATTTTGTAGATCATAAATTATCG
Source organism: Gilliamella sp. N-G2 (assembly GCF_002142215.1). Lineage (GTDB taxonomy): Bacteria > Pseudomonadota > Gammaproteobacteria > Enterobacterales > Orbaceae > Gilliamella. Next base: position 80,048 of record NZ_NAST01000001.1, on the reverse strand, counting down.
TACAATTATCAACATATTGAGTGTTATTTATCTCTTGTGTGGTGCCAGTTGCAATAATATAGCCGTTTTGAATTGCAATAGCTTCACAAACTGTATCGTATTTGTCAGCCGTGTAGATGTGGCCATTAATATAAATAACATCGGCTTTTGCCATTATACGTGATTCCTTAATTAGAAGATTGAAGTTAAAGGTGAACGATAGCAGATTTATAAAAAATTTGTCAAATGCAATAATTTTCTTTATTGTGTGATGAGTTTATGCTACAACTATCATATTTAGTTACAGCGTCACAAGGTGAGCTTATGAAATACCAACAATTAGAAAACCTTGAATGCGGTTGGAAGTGGCACTATCTAGTAAAAAGACATTTAGAAGGTGAGCTAATTACTCGTTATATAGAAAGAAGTGCAGCAGAGCAAGCTGTAAATGAACTACTATTATTAGAACACAAGCCGACAGCTGTCGTTGATTGGATTAAGCAGCATTTAAATCCCGATTTAGATAATCGCATGAAACAAACTATTCGGGCAAGGCGAAAACGGCATTTTAATGCCGAGCAACAAAATACACGTAAAAAATCTATTGATTTGGAATTTCTAGTCTGGCAAAGGTTAGCTAATTTAGCTAAACGCCGAAAATGTACGTTGTCACAAACAATTACGCAATTAATTGAAGATGCAGAGCAAAAAGAGCAATATGCCACTAAAGTATCGACAATTAAAGATGATTTACTGTCATTACTCGATGATAATTTATACGGTAAATAACTTAAACTACAGGATAAATAGGTTTAATTATGGGAAAATCCCTTGTTATTGTGGAATCACCAGCAAAAGCAAAAACGATTAATAAATACCTTGGCAAAGATTTCGTGGTTAAATCAAGCGTGGGGCATATTCGAGATCTTCCAGTAAGTGGTAGTAGCCACCGCAATGAAAAAGCCAGCAAAGATAAAACTGAGAAGAAAGTAAAACGATCTGAAAAACAGGTCTTAGTCGACCGTATGAGTGTCGATCCTTATAATGGTTGGAAAGCTCATTATGAAATTTTGCCAGGCAAAGAGCGGGTCGTTGATGAACTTAAAAAATTAGCCAAAGATGCGGATATGATCTATCTAGCAACCGACTTGGATAGAGAAGGGGAAGCCATAGCTTGGCATCTTAAAGATGTTATTGGTGGTGATGATGATAAGTATCGCCGCGTTGTATTTAATGAAATCACTAAAACTGCTATTCAAAATGCATTTAAACATCCGGCTATGTTGGATATGGATCGCGTTAATGCTCAACAAGCACGCCGATTTATGGACCGTGTGGTGGGTTTTATGGTGTCGCCGTTACTTTGGAAGAAAGTGGCACGTGGTTTATCGGCCGGTCGCGTTCAATCAGTTGCGGTACGATTAGTCGTTGAACGTGAACGCGAAATCCACGCTTTTATTCCTGAAGAGTATTGGGAACTTTATGCCGATTTAAAAACTGCTAATCAAGAAAAATTAACCATGCAAGTCACGCATTATAAAGATGATGCGTTTGAACCAAAAGATCAAGTTGCGATTGATATTGCTTTAGCAGAGCTAAATAACAAGCAATACCAAGTTACCAATATTGAAGAAAAACCGACTAAAAGTAATCCAACTGCACCATTTATCACCTCAACTTTGCAACAAGCGGCAAGCACTCGTCTTGGCTTTGGGGTGAAGAAGACAATGATGTTAGCCCAGCGCTTATATGAAGCCGGTTATATCACTTATATGCGTACCGACTCAACAAATTTGAGTCAAGATGCATTAAACATGGTTCGCGATTATATTGGCAAAAACTATGGTGATAAATACCTACCGAAATCACCGAATGTTTATACAAGTAAGAAAAATTCACAAGAAGCGCATGAAGCAATTCGTCCGTCAGATGTCAATATTTCAGCAACTAATCTTAGTGATGTCGACGTTGATGCGGTTAAATTATATCAATTAATTTGGCGTCAATTTGTTGCTTGCCAGATGACATCCGCTGAATATAACTCTATCACACTTACTGTTAAAGCGGGTGATTTTACTTTAAAAGCTAAAGGTCGTACTTTACGTTTTGATGGTTGGACAAAAGTGCAATCTCAATTAAGTAAAAATAATGAAGATAAGATGTTACCAGCAGTATCGGTTGAAGATATTTTAGAACTACTCAGTTTAAATCCAGATCAACACTTTACTAAACCTCCTGCTCGTTACAATGAAGCCTCGTTGGTAAAAGAATTGGAAAAAAGAGAAATTGGTCGTCCTTCTACTTATGCTACCATTATTTCAACCATTCAAGATCGTGGATATGTTCGATTAGATAATCGTCGTTTTTATGCGGAAAAAATCGGTGAGATTGTTACTGACAGGTTAAGTGAAAACTTTAATGATCTTATGAGTTATGATTTTACTGCACGCATGGAACATGCACTTGATGAGATTGCCAATAAAAAACAAGAATGGCGCGAAGTTTTAGATCAATTCTTTGAAGATTTTAGCCAGCATCTTGAAATTGCTGAACAAGATCCTGATCGTGGAGGAATGCAATTAAATCCACTCGTTTTAACACCGGAAATTAAATGTCCTAACTGTGGTCGTGAAATGGGGATCAAAACAGCGGGAACCGGGGTATTTTTAGCATGTTCAGGTTATGCGTTGCCACCAAAAGAGCGTTGTAAGCAGACAATTAACTTGATTCCTGAACATGAAACTTTGAACATTTTGGAAGAAGCGGAAACAGCTGAGACTAATGCTTTAAGAGCACTTAAACGTTGCCCTAAATGTCACACTGCGATGGATAGTTATCTACTGGATAATGAGCGTAAGTTACACATTTGCGGTAATAACCCGATTTGTGATGGCTCATTAGTTGAAAAGGGCACATTTAAAGTAAAAAGTTACGATGGTCCAATTATTGAATGTGAAAAATGTGGATCAGAAATGCATCTTAAGTCAGGCCGTTTTGGTTTGTATATGGGATGTACTAACCAAGATTGTAAAAACACGCGTAAAATCTTAAAAAATGGTGACGTGGCTCCTCCTAAAGAAGATCCTGTTGATTTGCCTGAACTAAAATGTAGCAAATCAGATGCCCATTTTGTACTAAGAGATGGTGCATCAGGTATCTTTTTAGCGGCTCATAATTTTCCTAAATCTAGGGAAACTCGTGCACCTTTAATTGAAGAGTTACAACGTTTTAAATATCGTTTACCGGAAAAATTTATTTATTTAACCGAAGCCCCAAGTCATGATCCAAATGGCAATCCGAGTATTGTTCGCTTTAGTCGTAAAAGTAAGGAACAATATGTCACATCTGAAGTGAACGGCAAATCTACCGGTTGGTTGATGAAATATGTTCATGGTAAATGGGTTGATAGTAAAAAATAGGTAAGAACACCAGGTCATTTTTGAAGAATAGATCAGGTTAAGTAGCCGTTTTAGTATAAAAAAGCTGTTTTGTGCTAAAGTTTGAAAGGAATTACCTTGCAATTTCCTTCTTTCTTAAATTATTGTTGAGAAGAGGGAAATGTATATGGTCAAAGGAGCCTTTGTCATGAAGTTGCAACAACTGCGTTATATTGTTGAGGTCGTCAATAACGATCTCAATGTCTCTCTTACCTCTGAAAAACTGTATACCTCGCAACCAGGGATTAGTAAGCAGATTAAATTATTGGAAGACGAGCTCAATGTACAAATCTTTACCCGTGTAGGTAAACATCTTTCAGAAGTTACGCCAGTTGGTGAGCAAATTATTGCTTTAGCCCGTGAGATTTTAAATAAAGCACAAGATATTAAAATTCTAGCTAAAGAGTTTAGTCAACCAAATCAAGGCTCATTAACAATTACCACCACTTATACTCAAGCTCGGTATACTTTACCATTGGTTATCCAGCAATTTATGCTGCAATATCCAAGTATCACCCTTCATATGGAGCAAGGTTCATCCGCTCAATGTCTCTTGCAAGCACAAACCGGACAAGCGGACTTTGCTATAGTTACTGATTTGTCAGATCTTAGTGATGATATGATTGCTTTACCTTGTTATCACTGGAACCAAGCGGTGATTGTTATGAAAGATCATCCTTTAGCCAAAAGTAAGCTAATCACAATCGAAGAATTATCTAACTATCCATTAGTCAGTTACGACTTTTCTAATGACGGTTCTGACCTAAATCAAGCATTTATTAAGGCTAATCAAGTACCTAATATTGTATTTAGCACCACTGATGCTGATTTAATTAAGACCTATGTTAAGTTAGGTGTTGGTGTTGGCATTGTTGCTAAGATGGCGGTAAATGAGAGCTCTGATAGTGAGTTTGTGGTACTTAATGCTGGCCATATCTTCCCCTACAGTACCACTTATATCGCATTTGCACGTTCTCTGTTTTTGCGTAACTATATGTACGATTTTATTAGCCAATTTTCACCACATTTAAATAGACAAACCATCGATAAACTTAGTCTCTGTGAAAATAATATCGCTGTGCAAGCTATGTTTAATGGCGTCAAGTTACCTGTTAGATAAAACTATTGGTCATTTGTGGCTAATAAAGTTTAGCAAACCAAGCAGCGAATAGTGTGCTTGGTTTTTTTGGTGGTTATTTATGTCTAGCTTTTAAAATACCGATCACATCTTTTAGAGCAAGGTTTTGATCTTGCAGTAGCACGAGTAAGTGATAAATTAAATCAGCTGATTCATTTTTTAACTCTTCTTTATCGTGTACCGTGGCTGCAAGCGCAGTTTCAACGCCTTCTTCTCCCACTTTTTGGGCAATACGTTTAGTACCGTCATGGTAGAGTTTTGCGGTATAAGAGGATTGCGGATCGGCTTGTTTACGAGCCCCCAACAATTGCTCTAAATCATATAGAAAGCCCCACTCAGTTTTGCAATTGGTGAAGCAGCTATTTGCTCCGGTATGACAAGTTGGTCCGATTGGGTTGACTAAGATTAACAGCGTATCGTTATCACAATCGGATGAGATACTAACTACATTTAAAAAGTTACCCGAGGTTTCGCCTTTGGTCCATAAACGTTGTTTGGAGCGAGAATAAAAGGTGACTTTTCCACTGCTTTGGGTTTGAGCTAAAGCCTCTTGATTCATATAACCAAGCATCAGTACTTCGCCAGATACATAGTGCTGAATAATAACTGGCATTAAATTATCGACTTTTTGCCAATCAAGTTGTTTGGTATCTATTTGTATTTGGGAATGTTGAGTTAGCATAATCGTATTTCTACTCCATGTTGAGCTAAGTATTGTTTAAGTTCACCAATATTAATAATTTGTTTATGAAAGACTGAAGCCGCTAAAGCACCATCAACGTTGGCCTCTTTAAAAGCTTGTAAAAAGTGTTCCATCGTACCTGCGCCGCCAGAGGCAATCAGTGGTACTTGGCAAACTTCCCGAATTGTTTTAAGTTGCTTAAGATCGTAACCATTGCGAACGCCATCTTGATTCATCATATTTAATACAATTTCACCGGCACCTCGCTTTTGCACCTCTTGCACCCAATCAATCGTATTCCATTTGGTAGCGACTGTGCGTTTTTCATCGCCAGTGAATTGATAAACGTGGTAACTATCTGAATCTTTATCATACCAAGTATCAATCCCCACAACGATACACTGCACCCCGTAACAATCCGCTAATTCAGTAATTAAGCCCGGATTAGCTAAAGCAGGGGAGTTAATTGAAATTTTATCCGCACCATAAGTGAGAATTCTTCCTGCATCTTCAACCGTTTTTATCCCACCAGCGACACAAAATGGAATATCTATTACTTTAGCGACTTTTGCCACCCAACTTTTGTCTACTACCCGACCGTCGGATGAGGCTGTGATATCATAAAATACCAATTCGTCAGCGCCTTCTTCGGCATAGCGTTTGGCTAGCGGTACTATATCACCTATGATTTCGTGATTACGGAATTGTACACCTTTAACAACTTGCCCATTACGAACGTCCAAACAAGGTATTATCCTTTTTGCCAACATGCAATTGCCTCCTGAACTGTAAATTTACCTTCGAGTAATGCTCGACCGACGATGATACCTGCAACACCGCTCTCTTGTAACGCTTTAACATCGTCCAATTGTCCAATTCCGCCAGAAGCTTGAAAAGCAATAGTTGGGTATTTTTGGCTGATCTCTTGATATAACTTCACATTAGAACCACTTAGCGTTCCATCTTTGGAAATATCTGTACATAGTACATGTTTCAAGCCATAGGGTAGATAATCATCAATAACTTGTTCCAATGTCTGTTTAGAATCCTCTTGCCAACCATGGATAGCGACATTTTTGTTACCTTGTTGATCAATACGAACATCTAAGGCTAACACTAAAGATTCAGGACCATAAGTATCAAACCATTTTTTAACCAAATCAGGTTGTTTAATGGCTGTTGAACCAATAACTACGCGGGTGGCACCTGCTGATAATAATGCTTTAACATCTTCTTCTGTCCGAATTCCACCACCAATTTGTACTGGAACTTGTACACCATTAATCAGGGATTTTATCAATGAGATTTGTCGAGCTTTCGGATCTTTAGCTCCAGTTAAATCAACTAGATGTAATAGTTTCGCACCTTGCTTTTGATAATCTTGTAGACGAGCTAAAGGATCATTACCATAATCTCGTTTTTGGTCATAATCACCTTGATGTAACCGCACAACAGTACCATCAATTAAATCAAGCGCGGGAATGATAATAGGATAAACTGCCATAGTTACATCTCCAAAAAGTTCTTGAGCAATTTTGCACCGGCTGAGCCAGAACGCTCGGGATGAAATTGCACACCGTAAAAGTTGTCTTTTTGCACGGCAGCGGTAAAGCTTTCGCCGTAATTGGTTTCTGCGATAGTTGATGAGCATAATGGTAAGGCGTATCCATGTACAAAGTAAAAGTAAGCACCATCAGGAATATCTCTGAATAGATGATGTCCGGCTTTGGGATTGACTTGATTCCAGCCCATATGTGGTAGTGGTAATCCACAATCAGGAATTTGTACTACTTTTTCGTGAATAATACCTAAGGTATCGACATGACCTTCATTACTATAATCAGCTAAAAGTTGCATACCGAGGCAGATACCTAATACTGGTTGAGTACAGACTTTGATAAGTTCAATCAAATTACGTTCTTTTAATTTTTGCATTGCAGCAGAAGCTGAACCAACCCCTGGTAAAAATAGTTTGTCTGATTCGAGGACTGTATCAGGATCAAGGCTAATAATTGGATTATAACCTAATCTCTGTATTGCATATTTGACAGAGGAAAGATTAGCACAGCCAGTATCTAGAATGACAATTTTCATCTATAACACCCCTTTCGAGCTAGGTAATCTGTCACTTTCAATTTTAATCGCTTGTTTAAGTGTACGCGCAAAAGCTTTAAACAAACTTTCGATTCGGTGATGATCGTTGTCACCAGTTGTTTCAATATGTAAAGTAATTGCCATCGCATAACTCAAAGAATAGAAGAAATGCTCGACCATTTGCGTGCTCATATCACCAACTTTCGGATCACTAAATTGCGCAGAGAACACTAGATAAGGGCGGCCTGAAATATCCATTGCACATTTCGCTAAACACTCATCCATTGGAATAACTGATGCATAACGAGTGATACCTCGTTTATCGCCAAGTGCTTTTTTTAGCGCTTCGCCTAAGGCAAGACCAGTATCTTCAATAGTGTGGTGATCATCTATATGTAAATCGCCTTCTACTTGAATGTTTAATTTGATACCGCCATGAGTGGCGATTTGGTCAAGCATATGATCAAAAAAACCAATGCCGGTATTAATTTGACTGCCACCTTGTCTATCTAACCAAACTTCAACTAAAATTTTGGTTTCTTTGGTATTTCGTTCGACTTTGGCATAACGATCTGCAGTGGTTAAACGTTGGGCTATTTCATTCCAATTAAGTGTTTCTGGATTATAGTGTAATCCTTTTATTTGCATATTTTCAGCAAGTTGCATATCTGTTACCCTGTCACCGATAACGTAACTATTTTGTTTATCTAACTTACCACTGGTTAAATAAGGTAGAACTAAAGTGATTTTCGGTTTACGACATTCACAATTATCTTGAGGAAAATGAGGGCAGATTAGTACTTCTTCAAAGTTAACTCCTTGTGATTCGAATATTTGCATCATTAAATTATGCGGTCCATCAAAATCAGCTTGCGGATAACTACTGGTTCCTAATCCATCTTGATTGGTCACCATCACTAATTTATAACCAGCTGCTTGTAGTTTAAGCAGCGCCGGGATCACATTAGGTTCAAACGCAAGTTTTTCAAAACTATCAACTTGAAAATCAATAGGCGGTTCAACAATTAGCGTTCCATCACGGTCGATAAATAAATATTTTTGTAACATACTTGCTCCTATTTTATCGCTTTAAGTGCGGATATTACGGCATCACACTCATCTTGGGTACCAATCGAAATTCGCACAAAACCATTTTGTCCAATTGATTTACTTTGATCGCGTAGAATAATACCTTCATGCCAAAGTTTACTAAATACTTCTTTATTACTTTGAAATTTAACACATAAATAATTTGATTCACTAGGATAAACTTTTTCAACAATTGGTAAAGCAGAAAGTTGTTTAGCAAACTTCTCTTTTTGATTATTTAGATTGGTGACATGTAATCTCATCGTTTCAATACCTTCTTTACTCAATGCCTGAGTGGCAATGTCCGCTACCGGGGTAGCAAGAGGGTATGGAGCGATCACTTTTTGTAAAGCATCAATTATCGGTTTATTAGCTAAAGTAAATCCACAACGCAATCCGGCTAAGGCAAATGCTTTTGATAAGGTTCGTAAAATGACTAAGTGAGGATAATCATTAAGCCATCTGACCAAGGTTGAGTTTGGAGAGAACTCAATATAGGCTTCATCAATAATAACTAATGCGTGATCTTTGACTAAATTAAGTAATGCTTTAATATCCTCGGGATTGATTAAATTTCCAGTTGGATTGTTTGGTGAACAGACATAGATTAACTTAACATTATCCAGATTTTGTTTAATACCCTCTAAATCAAGTTGCCAATCAGATTTTGTTGGTACGGTTTTAGTTTTTATTCCTAAAGTTTCAGCGCTGACTTGATACATACCATAAGTTGGTGGGCAGTAAAGCACTGTATCAGTATCTGGTTCACAAAAAGCACGCATTAACAGCTCTATCGCTTCATCGGCCCCTCGACTGACAATCACTTGCTCTGGAGTGACTCCAGCATATTGCGCATAACCATCTATAACTTGCTGAGGTTGTGCTTCTGGATAGCGGTTTAACGTTTGCTCGGTTAACTGATAATTGGGTGCAACTGGGTATTCATTGGCATTTAGCCACACATCACCGTTGCCACCAATGCGTCTAGCGGATTGATAGGGTGTCAATTTTTGTACGTTCTTTCTGACTAATTGATTGATATCCATTTTAACCACCTATTGTTTAGTATCAGCGTTAAGTTTAGCTAAGCGAATAGTCACGGCATTTTTGTGGGCAGTGAGTTGTTCTGCTTGTGCCATTAATTCAACTGCATTACCTATTGCTTTTAACCCTTCAGCCGATAATTTTTGCACTGTCATACGTTTTTGGAAATCAGGTAATCCAAGGCTTGAATAAGTTGCTGTATAACCATAAGTTGGCAATACATGATTTGTACCAGAGGCATAATCTCCAGCAGATTCTGGTGACCATTCCCCTAAGAATATCGAACCAGCACTATTAATTTTATCAACCAGTTGATCGGCATTTTCGGTTTGAATAATTAAGTGTTCAGGACCATAACGATTGCTGATATTTACACATTCATCTAAATTTTTGGTTACGATAAGTCGGCTCTCTTGTAACGCTTTTTCAGCAATTCCTTGACGTGAAAGTTGAGCAAGTTGCTTATCAACTTCGACTGAAACTGTTTGGGCGATCTTCTCATCTGGTGTAAGCAGTACAACCTGTGAGTCGGGGCCATGTTCAGCTTGAGAAAGTAAATCAGCAGCAATAAACGCCGGATTAGCGGAACTATCGGCAATGACTAAGACTTCTGAAGGGCCGGCTGGCATATCTATTGCTGCACCATCCAATCGTTGGCTAACTTGGCGTTTCGCTTCGGTAACATAAGCATTGCCGGGACCAAATATTTTATCGACTTTAGGAACTGATTGAGTACCTAATGCCATTGCCGCAATCGCTTGTGCGCCACCCAATTGATAAATTTCTGTTACACCACAAAGTTCTGCCGCATATAAAATCTCGTCAGCAATTGGTGGAGGTGAACATAAAATCACTTTACGACAACCGGCAATTTTAGCTGGAATGGCTAACATTAATACGGTTGATAGCAATGGGGCTGAACCACCAGGGATATACAGCCCTACCGAATCAATTGGTCTAGTGACTGACTGACATTTGATACCAGGCATCGTTTCCACTGTTATAGTTTGTCTAACTTGTGCTTGGTGGAATTTTTCGATGTTACTTACGGCTAATTGCATTGCCTGTTTTAATTCTGGTTTAACACGGCTAGTTGCTGTTTTTATCTCATCTTTAGTTAATTTGATTTGCTTAATTTGCACTTTATCAAATTTATTACTTAATTCTTTTAGAGCTTCATCGCCATTTTGTTTTACTTGCGTCAAAATATCTTTAACCGCTTGGCTAATAGTATCAGAAGCAGCTATAGCAGGACGAGTTAGTAATTCTGCTTGTTTTTCTTTAGAACATTGTTGCCAATATGAAAGCTTCATTTTGCTTACTCCATCATTTTTTCAATTGGTAATACAAGGATTGAACTTGCACCTAATGCTTTTAGTTTTTCCATGGTTTCCCAGAATAATGATTCAGTACTCACCATATGTAGTGCTACCCGATTTTGTTCGCCAGTTAATGGTAAAATGGTTGGATTTTCTGCACCTGGTAATAATGATACGACTTGATCTAAAACGGCTGTTGGAGCGTGCAGCATAATGTATTTGGATTCACGGGCTTGAATTACCCCTTGAATACGGGTCATCACTTTGTCGATTAATGCTTGTTTCGTTGGTGACATTTCACCTTTTCGTTGAATTAAACAAGCCTTCGATTTATAAATAACTTCAATTTCTTGTAGACCATTAGCTTCAAGTGTGGCCCCACTAGATACTAAATCACAAATTACATCAGCAAGCCCTGCTCGTGGTGCAACTTCAACAGAACCATTAAGTAAACAGGTTTTGAAATTCACATTATATTGTGAAAGGTAACGGCGGAGTAGGTGAGGATATGTGGTTGCAATACGTAAATTATTTAAACATTCAGGGCCACTGTAAACAAAATCACGAGGAGCAGCAATTGATAAGCGGCAGCCACCAAAATCAAGACGACGCAAGGTTTTATATTGTGGATTTTCACCTTCGGCTTGTCTATCAAGAACTTCTTCTTCTAACACATTCTCACCGACAATACCAATATCGACAACACCATCAATAACTAGTCCAGGAATATCGTCATCGCGAACGCGTAAAATATCAATTGGCATATTTTCAGCAAAAGCAATTAAGCGTTGTTCTTGCAAATTGATTTTTATACCACATTGTGCCAATAATTTTTTCGACTCATCGCTTAAACGTCCCGACTTTTGCATTGCTATACGTAAACGTGAATTATCCAACATATTATTCTCCAACTTGTTTAAATAAATTTATAAACCACAAATAAAAAACCCTCGGAAGACTGATCTTCCGAGGGTTCTCTAAATGCTTTCGCAATATCACCGGAAGACCTTTTGTCTTCCAGCACCAATCGCCCGAAGACTATTCAGGAATGATGGTGATGATGATGTTTAGTAACGAAAACACAAAAACAATTCATAAAAAATAAAACCTTTAAATTTAACTGTTGTACAAAATATAACATTAATGGCTAACTCGCAACTTATTTTTGTCGATTTATTAAAAAAATATAAAAAATTTAAATTTTTTAATTATCTGTTTTGTTTATTTTTATCATGTTTAAATAGAAAAATAGTTTAAGTTATAAAATTTGTTTTAATTGATGGCTGACCTTATATCGGCCATAAATCGAGATTTTTGTTAAGAAAGCATCCAATGCATCATTTTCAAAACAGCTAACTATCATATAACAACCGTCACCAGTAATCTTATAAAACTCAGAAATTTCATTAACAGATTTTACTAATTTTTCAAAAGATTCAAATTGATTTGAGTTCATGTAAATAGTGATAAATTGTAATTGATGTTTTGGTTCTTTAATTGTGAACTTTTCTATAATATGATTATTTAGCAACTCTTGTACACGTTGTCCCACAGCTTGACTTGATAAGAATATCTTCTCGCCGATCTCGCGCCAAGATTGTCGGCTGTTATTTCTTAATTCATTTAATATAGCGCGATCTTTTTTATCCATATTTTCAATTTGAAAGCTGACTGAGGTTTATTACTTCAATTTGCTATGTCATTTAGAGGTTGATTATTTCAAAATAATAACACAAAACATTACAAAGGAGAGCAAAATGACTCAAGCATTGATGATTATTGATGTACAAAATGATTATTTTCCCAATGGAAAATACCCATTAAACAATACCGAACAGACATTGCAATGTACCTTAAAGCTACAAAATTATTTCCGCCAAAAGCAATTACCGATTATTTATATCCAGCACGTTAACCAAGATGCTAATGCTCTCTTTTTTGTTAAGAACAGTGTGGGTTGTCAGTTACATCCCAAATTGCTTCCTGTTAAGCAAGATAATGAATTTGTGATTGAAAAGGCTTATCCGAATAGTTTTTATCAAACACAATTACAGCAGAAGTTAAAGCAAGCAGAAATAACCCAGCTGGTCATTTGTGGCATGATGAGTCATATGTGTGTTGATTCTACAACTCGTTGTGCATATGAACTCAATTACCAACCAATTTTAATTCATGATGCTTGTACTACCCGTGATCTTGAATTTAACGGTAATATTATTTCATCGTCAGACGTTCATAATAGCTTTATGTCGGCATTGATGCGATTTGCAACAGTAATGGATATTGAATCATTCATTGAAACAAATTAATAAGTTAAAATACTTTTTCTTAATTTTTGAGGATTAATAAAAAATCCTCATTTTTTGACATAAATATTTATCCGTGATAATCCTAACTGAAAGGAATTTTGTTATAGCTAGTTTTATAAATTGGATTTTATATGGATCATCCTGCTAATCATATCGATAGTTACATTTTTGTTTGGTTTTTCATGCTACCATTTTTTTATGGTATTTATACGTTTTCGTTAATATTTGTTTTTGTCCGGATGCATTGGATTATCAAAGCAATTTTTACAATTCCAATGGTTGTTTGGTTAATATTTTGCTTTATGCATACCAATCTTATTATTTTTCTATTTACGTTAACCGGTATGGTTTTTCCAATAATACTTCGACTATGCCAATTACAAGCAAAAAAATCTTATGGTATAAAACGTAAATTTGCTTCAATATTCAGTTATGTATTATTACCATTATTTTGTACTTTCTTTTGGCCTGCCTATTTAATAGCTCCTATAGTTGTAGAATTTGTAGAAAGTAGACCCAGTAGTGAATGTAGAGAAAATGGACGTTTAGTTGAATTGTCTAAAGATACTATTCTGCGAGTTTATCCTAATTCCAAATATTCACCATTTTGGATTAGAAAATTACATGATTCTACTTCTGTAAATATTTCTGAAAAAGATTTTTGTCAGCAGTTTTCCCATACTCAAGCCTATCAAATTGACAAAATCAGTGAAATTAGAATTAATTCAAGGAATTTATGCATTCATCCAACATCTAAAGCAATAATCGCTTATTGCAGTAATATAAAAAATGAACTTTTAAAATTGGATAGTTTAGACATCGAATTTGTGAAAAAAAATAAAGATGAAGTTAGTGATATTGGGCTTAAATCATTTCAGAAAAGATTAGAAGATATAAAGGAGATAAAGAGAAATAGAAATTCAGAAGATTGGTATGGAGATTGGCTTGAGACAAAACAATTCAACAATGGCATAGAATTACATAGATTTTATAAATATGAAAACACACTAATCATTCCTCAAGTAGATTGGTTGCCACCGCAAACAGAAGCTTTAGAAATTAATTGCTATCGTAAAAGTGTTTTAAGGTGTACTTATAATTATGAGTATAATCAAGATTGGAATGTATCAGTTTTCTATATATTTAATATTAGAGATAGTATCGAAAATGAAAATGACGACGATAATATGCCAATTTATGATCAAACTTTCATTGATATGAATTTAGAAGGCGCACAAAAAGCTTATCAAATAGTAGAAGATTTTATTGAAGCTCTGAGTGTGAAATGAACTAATATTATGCTTTTTAATCATAATAAATATAAAAATAGGAATAAGCAAACTTGAATGCAGCATTATTTTATAGAAAATTTGGACTACCTGAACAAGTATTGACACTTGAATATGCAAATAAATCATCCTTAAAAGAAAATTACATTAGAGTTCAAATGCTATATGCACCAATTAATGCCTCAAATCTTATTCCAATTACTGGCGCTTACCAACATCGTATCACACTGCCGCAAATTGCTGGTTATGAAGGCATAGGTAAAGTTATAGAAGCTCCACTATCTTATCAACATCTGATAGGAAAACGAGTTTTACCTTTAAGGGGAGAAGGGACGTGGCAGAATTTTGTCGATTTACCAGCAGAATTTGCTATTGAAGTTCCCGATTCAATTAGTGATATTACGGCTGCCAGAGCCTATATTAACTCAGTTGCAGCATGGTTAATGCTTAAACATTATTCGTCACAAGGAAAGCATATTTTAGTTACTGCCGCGGGATCGGATTGCGCAAAATTGTTATGTAACTGGGCAATAAAATTTGCAGCTTTATCTGTTACAGTTATCTGTCGTTCTGATAATCATGCTCAATATTATAATAAACATACAATTAAACATATAAAGCAAGATGATAAGCAAACTATCGAATATTTTGCCAGACAAGCTGATATTGTTTTTGATGCTGTTGGTGGTGAGCTTGCCGAAACAATTTTGGCGCATATGCCTGATTCAAGTGAATTTGTCTCGTATGGTCTGCTTTCTGGTGCTTTTTTTCAACCTAAAAAGCGATTACCCAAAGTTCATTGGTTTCATATTCGTCACTATTTAAACCAAATAAGCTCAAATCAATGGTTAAAAATGTTTGATGATATATGGCCTATATTAGATGTAAATGATTTAACTGTAGCAAATTTCTTTGAATTTAATGATTGGCAAGCGGCGATAAAAAATTATCGACAGCCATATAGAAACAATAAACCATTATTAATATTTGATTAAACCATCGATGTTATAATAATTATTAATTCAGAAGATTTAGGAAAGATATTTGTTGATTTTATCTTTCCTAAAAATGACTAATATCAATCTTTAATTGTTTTTTGATTTTTTATTCTAGCTAAGACAGTAAATCTTCCCGAGCCTATTAAGGCAAGACTTAAAGCTGTTAGGGACATAAATGCGGGATATTCCCATCCTCCGCCTGCGTTACCAAATGACCAACCATTAGACGAATGAATAAAACTGATAACAATCATTTGTAGAAATGTTAGCCAGCTGATAATGCGAACTAATATGCCTAAAACTAAACATATACCACCGCCAATTTCAAATACAATGGTTAAGTAAGCCAAAAATTCTGGCAAACCGAGTGATGCAAAAAATTGTGCTGTACCTGCTGGTGTAAAAACTAACAGTTTAGTCAATCCATGAGCTAAAAACATTATGCCTATGGTAATACGTAAAATAAGTGCTGCTAAATCATACTGATATTGTTTCATTTAATTTCCTTCAAAATATGTTTTTAAATTAAATCTTGTAAATAAATAATAGTAGTTATTTTTTTATGGATAAATAGTCCATTTTGTGATTTATTGTCACATAAAATGGAATAATATTGGACTTATAAGTTAGAATGAATAGATCAAACAAACTGTTAGAAATGAGTGTATTTGTTGCAGTAGTTGAATGTAATAGTTTTATCAAGGCTGCCATAAAATTGAATATGTCTAAGCAAGCGGTATCTCGTCAAATTCAAGCATTAGAAGATCGTTTACAAATACGATTATTGCAACGAACAACTCGAAATATGATTATTACTAATGAAGGACAAACATTTTATTGGCACGCCAAAGAAATAATTGAAGCTACAGAAGAGGCAGAAAACAATTTGCGCCTGAATCACGCCAATCCTCAAGGTATTCTAAAAGTGAATGTCCCTGTTAGTTTCGGTATTTTACATTTAGCTCCTTTATGGCAAAAATTTATCGATAAATATCCACACATTACACTCGATATAACTTTATCCGATCGAATAGTCAATTTGTTGGAAGAAGGCTATGATCTGGCTATAAGAGTGGGGAATTTAAATAACTCATCGTTAATTAGTCGCAAATTATCTACCACAAAAATGATTGTTGCTGCATCACCAAAATATCTAGCCGAACATGGCACACCTTGTCAGCCAAATGATCTTAAACAACATAAAATAATTATGTATAGTCATTGGGCAAAGAAAGAACAATGGAATTTTTATCAAGATAATATTTGTTATGCAATAAATTTAAATGCTGATATTTATTGTAATAATGGTGATACTTGCCGACAAATAATGCTACATCACGGAGGAATTTCCAAACAACCTGATTTTATTATTGGTAATGACATTAAAGAAGGGCGACTTTCCCCTATACTCAGTAATTATGAAATTGAGGATTTAAATATTTATGCTATTTACCCAAGTCGCAAATTATTACCACTTAGAACTCGATGTTTGATTGACTTTTTAATTATTGAATTAAAAAATTTACAATGGTGAAAATTGATAAATAAAATATTTACTTAATATATGTAAGTGGATATTATTGTTTAAGTTTTATATCGTCAATTACTATAAAATGCACAAAATTTGATTTAATTTAGAATAGTTGTCATAAGGAATATGAAATGGGTATATTTTCTCGTTTTTTTGCTAAAAAAACAGAATCAAAACAGATGGATAATTCGATTGTCCCAAATCCTGATATTGAAAATGCCATTAGCGTAAGTATTGTATTTAGCGGTGCCCTTAATATTAATAACGATGAATTATTAGCAAAACTCAAATCGATTGATCCGACCATAAAAGATATTCGATATGAAACTCCGTTCGGACAACTTGAAGAAGGTATGTGTATTTTAGTAAGTTGGGGTAAACATGTTATTAGAATATTTGGTCTCAATGCTCCTTATCCTAAGGCTGTATTAGAAACATGTGTTGCACCAGCAAGTTATAGTCAAGAAATAAAACAACAAGTTTATGAAAGTGATAGTCATTTATTATTATATTATGTCGGCTATGAACAAAATGTATTAGAGCAATACTTAGCTTTAACTCGTTTAGCGGTATGCTTTGAACAATTTAATGCGTTAGCAGTAATTAATGAGGATGCTCATACTTCATTACCAGTTAACTTTATTAATTCACTAGCTTCGGAAAAAGATGGTTTAACCACTTTAGGGGAATGTTTACCTTTATTGTTTTGTGGTTTTGTTAAATATGAAATAGAAAATATTAAAGGGATTTGGATGCGCACTTATGGTGCTAATAAATTTGGTATACCTAATTTTGCTGCATTAGCCAATAGTTATGAGGAAAGTGAATATTATTTTGACATGTTTAGTAACATTTTAAACTATTTGCGACAAAGTCAAGCGACAATGAATCCTGGCGATACCATGGAAATGGGTGATAATCGTATGATGTCATTACGAGCGCCTCAAGATGAGGAATATTTCTTAAAAGATCAGGGTGATCTTTTAGTAATTGAAATTAATAACTAATTTATACTTTTCAAGTTTTAGGAAAGGTAATAAATATTTGTCTCTACCTTTCCTAAATATTTAGAATCTTATTGTTGAATCGTTTGTGGATATTTTTTACCTGCTAAAACACTAAATCGACCTGTTCCTAATAATGCCAAACTAAAAGCAGTTAGTGACATAAAAGCTGGATACTCCCAACCACCACCAGGATTGGTAAATGACCAACCATTAGCCCAATGTACCATCGTTATTATTGCTAGTTGAAAAAAAGCAATTAGCGCTACTGCACGGGTTAAAATACCGAGTAACAATAGTGCGCCACCACCAATCTCAAAAACGATAACGATATAAGAAAAAAAGCTGGGAAAGCCAAGAGTATGAAAATACTCGGCGGTACCTTCAGGGGTTAGAACAAGTAGTTTGGTAAAACCATGGGCTAAAAACATCATACCTAAAGCAATTCGTAGTACAAATGCAGCTACATCAGTTTGATATTCTTTCATTTTGGTTTCCTATATTAAGTTAGCAAAATAACAATAATGAAACTCTTAAAGATTTCTTACAAACGTTATTACTCTTTTAAAACATAGGATACTGCAAATATGATTGTCTCACAGTTAACACTCAATAGTAAAGCAGTAGACAAATGTCATCAATTTTTTATAACTGAAATTTAAGACGGTATTAGTATATTTACTTTTGTTTAAGAATAGAAAAAATAGCAGTGCGACTAACAGTCGCACCGTTATTGCTTACTTATTGTTGGTGTCGAATAGATTTAAATTTTTCAGTAGTTTGTTTAAGTGCAGTTTCAGTAGGCAAACGTTCCATTGAACTTGCACCATAGAATCCGTTACAATCAGGACAATTTTGTAAAATATATTCTGCATCTTCAGGAGATGAAATAGGTCCGCCATGGCAAAGTATAATAATATCTGGACGAATTGCTTTAGCTGCTTTAGCCCATTGATTGATTAAAGGTACACAATCCGCAAGTTTTAATGCGGTTTGGGCGCCAATACTACCACCGGTGGTTAAGCCCATATGTGGAACTAAAATATCCGCCCCAGCTTTGGTCATATCAATAGCATCTTGTTCACTAAATACATATGGTGTAGTTAGCAGATCTTTTTCATGTGCTTTGCGAATCATCTCAACTTCTAACGCATAGCCCATACCAGTTTCTTCAAGGTTAGCTCTAAAATTACCATCAATTAAACCGACAGTAGGAAAGTTTTGTACGCCAGCAAATCCGGTAGCTTTAATTTGATCTAAAAACTGATCAAATTGGCAGAAAGGGTCGGTGCCATTTACGCCAGCTAAAACAGGAGTATGTTTTACAACCGGTAATACTTCTTTTGCCATATCCATAACAATTTCATTGGCATTACCATAAGCTAATAAGCCAGCTAGCGATCCGCGACCCGCCATACGATAACGACCAGAATTGTAAATTACAATCAGATCAATACCACCAGCTTCTTCGCATTTCGCCGATAATCCTGTACCAGCGCCTCCACCGATGATTGGTTGACCTTTAGCAATCATATCATGGAATTTTTTTAATAATTGAGCACGTTTACTACTCATAATTTTCTCCATTACTTTATTTAATTATATTTTTAAATTCGTTAATAACTAAATTACAAAATTCTGGTGAATTAATATGATGCGAGGTTTTTATTAACCGTCGTTTTTTAGTTTGAATAAAGACTTTTTCAAACTCATCTATAAAAGCTTTATCCGCTTGCGGTGACCAAAAATCCCCATTTTCAATATCAAGTGCAGAAAAACCACTTTCAGGAATAATAAAAACTACTTCACCTTGACATTTATTTAGTTTTGTAGCGATCCAATTTGCCATGATTTTATTCTCTTCTGGCGTGGTTCGCATTAAAGTAACTTGTGGATTATGAGGATAAAACAGCCGATCTCGATATTTTTCTGGAATAGTATCTGGACTACCGAAATTGACCATGTCTAAAGCACCACATGATCCAATATATGGAACTTGACTTCTTGCAATGGCTTCAAATCGATCATCATCACAAGCAAGTACTCCATCAAATAGATGATCACAAACTTCAGTGGTCGTAATATCAAGTACACCTTTTAATAAATGGCTATCAGCTAATTTTTCCATTGCCTTACCGCCACTACCCGTTGCATGAAAAACTAAGCAATCGTATTTATCATTTAATTTTGCTGAAAGTGATTGAACACACGGGGTAGTAACACCGAACATAGTTAATCCAATTGCTGGCTTATCTTCAACTTGTTCTTGCGTTTTAAATAATACTGAACCTGCAATAGAATTAGCTGCATTGGCAAGTACTTTTCTTGAGATAACATTTACGCCAGCAATATCTGTAACGGAATAGAGCATCGTAATATCACTTGCACCGATATATCCTGATATATCACCTGAAGCCATGGTTGAAACCATCAACTTTGGTACGCCAATAGGCAGCGCTTGCATAGCTGGAGTGATTAATGCGGTACCACCCGAACCACCTAAACCGAGTATAGCGTCAACATCATTTTGCGCTATTAAAAATTGTTTAAATGCATTAGCCATTGCAACGATAGCCTTTCCTCTATCGGTGACAAAAACAGCTTTTTCACCCTCGGGATGATATTTAGCGACAGTGCTGGCGCTAATATCAGCAATGTGATTAAAAGAATGCGGTTGCTTAGTGGAGATATCAACTATTTTACTTTCAACATTTCTTTTACTAAGTAAATGTTTGACGTAAACAATCTCTTCTCCTTTTGTGTCTAGTGTCGCGACCAAGTAAACCATGTTATGCGATGCCATTTATTTCTCCTTAACAGATAAAATAGAACTCGATACTTCTTACTTAACTAGCGATTACTACTTTAATTATTATATGATAAAGATGAGACCTAAGTCTCATTTTTTTTGTATTTTTTATAAATTTTAGTTATTTACAAAAAAGTTATATAATATACAGACATTTACATAAATAAAAAAATGACGATATGAAAAATAGATCACTCATTTCAAAAAATTACACAGGTGTAAAAAAACGTACTTATGAACATCTCATCGAAATTGCATTAAAAGTTTTGGAACAAGGTAAAGATGTATCCATTACTGAGTTGTCGGATAAAGGTGGTGTTTCAAGAGCGACAGCCTATCGTTATTTTCCAACCAAAAGTGACTTGATATCAGCAGTAGTTGAAAAATCGCTCGGACCTATATTCTTCTGGAAATCAGATAAAGAAAAAGTTGAAGATCGAGTAAATGATTTTTTAGCATTCGCATTTCCGCAAATGTTAAAGCATGAGGGTGCATTACGAGCTGCATTAAGACTTTCTTTGCAGCAGTGGGCAACTGAACGATCAAAAATTTCCGAACAATCAGAAAAACTTGTTCGGGGTAATCGTAAAGAGATCTTATCTAACCTGTTACAACCAATTAAAGAACAACTACCGGATGAGTTATACAATAAAGTTATTCATTCCATCTCCATTATATATGGTTCAGAAATTTTTATGGTATTAAAAGATATTTGGAACTTTGATGACGAACAAATGATAACTCTTTCACAATGGATATCTAAAGCAATAATCAACCAAGCCAGACGAGATGCTGAAATTGAATGTAATCATGAAAAACTCAAAGTTGTTTAAAATTTAGAAAAAATAAATAATTGTGTTTTTTTTAACAACTATTTATTTTAGTCAATATTAAAAACAAAAGACAAATAAAGGCACTACCGCTTAAGGTAGTGCCTTTATTTGAAGTTAATGAGATAATTAAATTATTGTGATAACAATTGTTTTAATGATATTGAACAAAATTTAATTTGTCACGAACTAAGAATAAACAAGTATCGCTGGTTAAAACCGCTTGTTCTATACGTTGTTTATCTTGCTCATTAAGATCGTTAATACAAGCAACCACATAACTACAGGTTTTACTTTGTAATGCCTTTTCAATAGTTGAGACTAAATTATTATTAGTTAAGTTAGCTAAATGTACGACTTTTTGTTTATCGAGCCCAGCAATATTTAACCATGAACGTTTTAACATTGGACGATCTGATAGCCATAATTGCCATTTCTTTTCTTTATTGAACGAACGTAATAAAGGTCTCTGCTGTTGCAACACTTGTTGAAAAGGTGTTTCAAAATTGATAGCCATAAGTTGTGGTGATGAATGTTCAATAAGCATAATAATCTCTACACTGTTTACTTATACAGTGTATATTAATACAGTATTTTGAGGTTGTAAATACTGTTTTGCTCATTTTTTATATTATTATGGTGTAATATATCTTCATGAACGAAAATATTGATAGGTCAAAATTCCTAAAAACGTCATTAATACTGAACCTGCAACATGAATAGCGATGGTAGTTAATCCCCAACCAATACGTCCTTCTTGAAGAAAATTAACAATCTCAGCTGAAAAGGTGGAGAAAGTCGATAATCCACCACAAAAACCAGTAATTATTAACAATCTCCATTCAGAAGATAGGGTAGAGTGATTAAAAAAGGCAATGGCGAAACCAATAATATAACCAGCAATTAAATTAGCAACTAATGTCCCTAATGGAATAGTAAAAGCAATCACATTTAACTTTAACGATAAAAACCAGCGTAATAAACCACCAGCCACTGAACCGACCGAAATTGCTAAAATAAGTTTTAACATAAATGATAAACCTTTAAATCATTAATTAACCATGATCATATCAGTAGACTAATAAAATGGGTATCTTTTTGCTGAGTAAATTATTTCATTTATTAGCTAGGCTAACCAAAATCATTTGATTGTAATCATTATTATTTTTTATTGGTTTGCGTTAAAATAGCTGATAATAATGATGAATTATAAAGGTTAAAATAATGTTTACAGGAATCGTTCAAGGTGTTGGTCAAATTATTGATATCATCGATCAAGATAAATTACGTACTTATAAGGTAAAATTACCAGCAAAATTAACACAACATATCGAAATCGGTGCATCCATTGCTAACGATGGATGTTGTTTAACCGTGACCGATTTTAAAGATGATTGGGTTACTTTTGATATTATGCAAGAAACGTTATCCTTAACAACTCTCGGTAGTAAAAAGTTAAATGATTTGGTAAATATTGAACGAAGTGCAAAATATGGTGATGAAATTGGTGGCCATGTAATGTCAGGGCATGTCTCTTGCCGAGCCACCATTATTGACATCCAAAAAACAGCAACTAACTGTCAAATGACGTTAGCCATGCCAGAAAAATTTATGAAATATGTTTTATATAAAGGTTTTATTGGTATAGATGGTGCAAGTTTAACTGTAGGAGAAGTAAAAGATAATCAATTTAATATCCATCTAATTCCTGAAACATTAGCGATTACCTCTCTAGATAGTAAAAAAATTGGTGATGAAGTAAATATTGAAATTGACTCACAAACTCAAGCTATCGTTGATACGGTAGAAAGGGTATTAGCAACGAAAAAATAAAGTTAAGCTAATTTGTACCTAAATTGGCTGATAGTGTACTGATTGTTCGTTAATAATGGTTTATTGTTAAACATACATATGTTAATAAAAAAGGAAACAACATGTTTATTGCAAAACACTTTAAACCATTATTATTAAGCTTGGCGATGCTTGCACCTTTTAATTGTTTAGCCGATCAATTAAAATTAATCATTCCAGAATTAGCTAAAGATGGTTTTACTAGTAAATTTATTTCCAATCAATTTGGTTGTACTGGCGATAACATCTCACCGCAAATTGAATGGCAGAATGTTCCAACTAATGCTAAAAGTTTAGTATTGACCATGTATGATCCTGATGCACCGACGGGATCCGGTTGGTGGCATTGGCAGGTGGTAAATATTCCTGTGCAAAGCCAACTTATTACTGAATCAGCTGGTAATCAACCTAAATTATTACCTAAAGGTAGTCAATTAATTCGCAATGACTTTGGTACGATTAGTTATGGTGGTCCATGCCCACCGGAAAACAGCAATCACCGTTATCAGTTTACACTTTATGCTCTTGATATTGATCATATTGATGTGACAGATCAAACAACACCCGCGATGATAGGATTTATTGCAAATGCACATCAAATAGCCAAAACAAGTATCACTTATCATTACACTCGTTAGGCAATAATTAATAGGTAAGACTAAATTGGATTTTAAATTAATCGGGCAGATTATTCATATTACTCAACATTGTAACCATAAGTTAAAATATATTGAAAATAGTCAACCGTTACTGGTATATGTTATTAGTGGTGAAAAATTAGTTGAGTGGAATGGTGAAACACTTAGTGTTAAAGCTGGGCAGATTATTGCTATTCCTGCGAATACCATTTTGAATATGACTAATTTGTCGATTAATAATACACCTTACCAAGCAATATGTTTTAGTTGGTATGATGAATTACTAAATCAATTTGCATCTTCTAATAAACAAATTATTCCTAAACCCCTTAAAAAGATTAAAGTCGAAACTGATTTAAGAGATAATTTTATTAATCGTTTATCACAAATAGAATCTGAATTGATAAATAGCTCAGTGAACGATTCTGGGATGAGTTTGATGTTAGTTAAACATCTATTTTTAGAATTATTAATCAGGTTATCCTCAATAGGCATTGTTTTTAAAGCCAATAATAACACTAGCATCAGTTACCAGATAAGACAAATGATTAGCCAACAACCTGATAAAAAATGGAAACTAAGAGTTATCGCTGATCAATTTGCAATGAGCGAATCAACTTTAAGGCGTTATTTAGCTCGAGATGGGCAAAATTTATCACAAATTATTTTAGATGTTCGTTTAAATTATGGATTGGTCTTATTACAAACTACCCAAAAATCAATATTAACTATTGCTCAATCAGTTGGTTATGATAGTGGTTCTCGTTTTACCCACTATTTTAAAAAACGCTTTGGCATTTCACCTAAGATGTTACGTTCTGAATAAGTTTCTATTTCAATATCTACCAATTATTGGTTATCTACATTAAAACAAATACCCCATCTTAAGCTTGATATTCAGTCAATCTCATCATTTTACATTGATTAAGATCACATTCTATTCCAGATTAATCTGGAAAAAAATGTAATCGTCTTATTTATTTAACTAACTATACTTTAAATCATCAAGTTATGAATGTATTGCAACAACAATTAGAAAAAGGAGTTGAGTAATGGAAAGACAAATCAAATTACTTAAACTACTTTTTAGCCAATCGGAATTTAAACCGGCTGCTTTTTTTAGTTCAAAATTATCAATTTCAACTAAAACTGTATATTACGATATTGAAAAACTAAATGAACAGTTAATAACGGTACCGAATACGGATATTCGAATCGAAAAGTCTCCCCGTAAAGGGCTAATGCTAGTAGGTGAAAAAACGGATGTTGAGCCGATTATTAGCTATTTAGAACAAAAAAATAGTCATAGTTATTTCAATCAAAAATCACGACGCTTAAGCCCTGAATACCGTCGATTAGATATCGTCAAACGCTGTTTGCTTAAAAGCGAATCAGTATCATTGGAACAATTATCGGATGATTATTTAGTCAGTAAAACATCGTTACACAAAGATATTGAATTTATTAATCGGGCTCTTGAACAAGAAAATATTCTATTAAATGTCACTCATAAAGGAATTTGTATTGAAGGTAATGAAAATCAAATTCAACGAGCGATTAAACATTTCTTATCTTTGTATATTCATAAACAAGATAATTATTATCTTAATCAATTGATGAAATCATTTATTGGCGATAACTCTTTTGAACAGATAACTCAATTATTATTTGAACGTTTTGAATCAGTAGTCGTGCAATCTTCAGAGCATTATTTATCTTCATTACTTATATCCATCACCATTCAGCTAAAAAGATTGTGTTTAGGCTATTCAATTCCTGAAGAGAGTGATTTCTTATTTAATCATATCCGATATATGCAATCTTATTTGATTGCCTCGGAACTGGCTAAAACGTTAGAGTTAACTTTTACTGTGACGTTTTCGACCAATGATATTAAATACCTAAGTAAATTGTTTTTTGCTCATCGTATTATTGATGAAAATGTCATTGTTGATGATAGTTTTTATGAGCAAATTATTCGTAGAATTATCAAAAAAATAGGCGATATTGAAAGTGTCGATCTCTCTGGTGATGGAAAATTATTTCATTCATTATTGTCGCATTTCCCACCGATGATTACTCGTTTACAAAAGCAAATTCGTATTATTAATCCAATATTAGATGAAATAAAACAGGAATATTCGAAATTATTTAGTGTGTTATGGTATGCACTTTCAGACTTAGAACGTAAATTTGATATTCATTTAAATGATCATGAAATTTCATTTTTATTGATTCATTTCCAAATAGCCTTAGATAAAGCCGCTGATGCCAATAACATCGTTATTATTTGTCAATATGGATGTTCATCATCAAATTTAATCTTAAATAAAGTCCGCAAATTTTTGCCATCTAAAGATAATATTGAAGTGTATTCTGTGGCTAAACTGAATTCGACTAAGCTTAGTAATGTCGACTTGATCATCACCACTCTTGATATCAAAAATATTAATAAACCGATGGTCAAAATATCATCTTTATTGAACAAACAAGACTATCAAACTATTATTCAAGCTTACGCTAACTATGTCTTGAATAAGCAATCCGATTTTTCAGACAAAGGTAATTATTACCCATCTACCGCCAAATTTGTCAATGCGGATTTAATTGAATTAAATGTTGATATTCAACATAAAAGTGACTGCCTTAATTTGCTGATAAGTAAGTTAGAAGATAAAGGCTTAGTGACTAAAAACTATCGTGACTCAGTTTTATATCGAGAAGAAATCGGCGACACTTCAATCGAAAACGGTATTGCTTTACCGCATGGTTCGCCAATGTTTGTTATTAAATCGAGTATCTCAATTATGACCCTCAAACGACCAATAAAATGGGGCATGATCGATGTCAGTATTATTATTATGGTTAGTCTTTCCGAAGACAATATCAATAGCATTAATGACGTTTTTACCGA
The DNA here is from genome assembly GCF_002142215.1 of Gilliamella sp. N-G2. Lineage (GTDB taxonomy): Bacteria > Pseudomonadota > Gammaproteobacteria > Enterobacterales > Orbaceae > Gilliamella. The sequence continues at coordinate 53,093 of NZ_NAST01000001.1, read as the reverse complement.
AATTTATGAAATTGTTTCAAATAAACAAGCAATTTCATCCTTAAAAAATCTCACAAATTTTAAACAACTTAAACAATTTTTGGATAATCAAAGAGGAATCAAGAATGTACTTTGATCAACATTTATGCCTATTTAACATTGAGGCAAAAACCAAAGAAGAGATCTTAACCACAATGGCACAAATGTTATTGTCACATGGCATTGTTAAACAAGATTATTTAACAGGTATTTTAGAAAGAGAACAGCAATACCCGACTGGTTTATTAGTTAATTCGACTGGTTTTGCAATTCCCCATACCGATTCCTCAAAAGTAAATCAATCGCAAATTTGTTTTGCATCACTAAAACATCCAGTGATTTTTTCTGGTATGACCGATGATAAAGAGCAAATACCGGTTAAATTTATTTTCATGTTAGCAATGAAGCAACCACATGAACAGGTTGAGAATTTACAAAATTTAATCGGCTTATTTCAAAATGAGGAGCAAATAAAATTATTAGAACAATGTCAATCAACTAACGAATTTATCTCTATTTTAAATAGCGCTGGTGTTAAATAGGATGGATTATTTTTATTAAGGAGTAACAAATGGATAGTGTCATTAATATTTTTCAATGGCTAATAAATTTAGGTGGGGTCGTTTTTTTACCTATCATCATTTTTATTATCGCCTTGTTTTTCAGAGTTAGCTTTTCCAAAGCGATAATGTCTGGTATTACCGTCGGTATTGGTATTGTCGGTCTTGGTTTAGTTATTGGTTTATTATCAGATACGTTAGGTGTTGCGATTCAAAAAATGGGTGAGCAATATGGAACGTCATTAAGCATCATGGATATTGGTTGTGGAGTAGGTGGTCCGTTAGCATTCTCAACTACATTGGGATTATTACTCATTCCTGCTTCATTAATTATCAACTTTTTATTTATTTCACTAGGTTGGACTAGAACGTTAAATGTCGATATTTGGAACTTCTGGTTTGCAATTTTCCTCGGCTTAGTAGCTTATTCAGTAACTGGTGAATATTGGGTTGGTATTATTGGTTGTATCACTGCAGTAATGTTGCAATGGTTTTTGGCTGATCTTTTACAAAAACCAATTAGTTCATTCTTTGGATACCCGGGTATTGCGGTTACTCACCTTATGGCATTATCAGGTGCAATTGTTGCAATCCCATTAAATTGGATATTTGACCGTATTCCAGGGCTAAACAAATTAAATGCTGATTCAGAAACATTAACCAAACGATTTGGGATTTTCGGTGATACAGTGGTAATTGGTTTAATCATCGGTATTGTTGTTGGTATCTTAGCTAATTACGATGTTCCACAAATTGGTAAATTAGCAATTTCAACAGCTGCAATCATGAAAATTATGCCGAAAATGGTGGCAATGTTTATGGAAGGCTTACTTCCCGTTGCTGATGCTGCTCGTGAATTTACTAGTAAAAAACTCAATGGCAAACAAGTTAACATCGGTATGGATGCTGCGTTAACTGTTGGTCATCCTGCGGTAATGGCAACTGCGTTAATTATGGTGCCAGTTTCATTATTATTAGCCTTAATTTTACCGGGTAATAAAGTGCTACCTTTTGGTGATTTAGCTTTCTATGCCTTTGGCATCTGTTTAATGGTACCGTTTTTCAAAGGGAATATTATTCGTTCAATTTTAGGTGGCACCATCTATTTGGTCGTCTGCTTATATATGGCAACATGGCTTGCACCAGTTATTACTGATGTATTCCATTTGGCTAATTACGATGTAGGTACTGCTGGTATTGTTACTGTCATTTTATGTGGATTATGGCCAGTAACCTTATTCGTACTGTTGTTAACTCATCTTGGTTTTATTGGTTTAATTGGTTTAGCGCTAGTTATTCTTTGCTTACTTATCTATATCAACAAAATCAAAAAAATTGAAATGTATTAAAAGGAAATAATCATATGAAGAATTTACTTATTATGTGTGGTGCAGGGCATGCAACTTCGACTATCGCAGTAAGCAAAGTGAATAAATGGCTTAGTGATGAAAAATTAACAGATCAGGTAAAAATTTATCAATCTAAGATTGCTGATGAACTTAATAAGATTGACTCTTATGATGTAGTTGTAAGCACAACTATTGTACCGGATTCAATTAAAGCGAAAGTAATTAATGGATTACCACTACTTACTGGTGTTGGATTAAATGAATTTTTTGCTGAATTGAAAAAGCGTTTAGCTATTTAAATTCAACTTTAAGTTTTGATAATGCTTGCCTCATTTATTTTGTGAAGCTTAACAACAAAGTAGATGGGGCTATAATAAGGAATAAACTATTATGAATATTATTCATCATGCCATTGAAATCAACACGGTTGCAGGTAGGCATTCATACCACGATATTACAGAGCAATTAAAACAGTTTGTAAAGCAATCCAATATCCAAAATGGTCAATTAACTATAGCTACTAGCCATACAACATGTTCACTTTTTTTTGAAGAATGTATGCATGATACGAATTTTTTTGGTGATGAATTTCTGCAAGTGGATATCAACAACACATTAGAAAAAATTGCTCCACGGATGACCAGCGAAAATCAATATAACTCACCGGGTCCAAAGCATGTTGAATTTGGTTTAAGCCTTAGTGATCCTAATTATCCAGCTGAAAAATGGGTTATGTTAAATACAGATGCTCATATCAAATCATCACTGTTTGGTCATTTTTCAATTGTATTAATTATTAAAGATGGCCAGCCGTTATTAGGGCAGTTAGGACGAATTTATTTTGTCGATTGGGATGCACTACGTGAAAGGAAACGTAATGTTAATTTTATGCTGATGGGTCGTTAATAAAAGGAGATAATCATGATACTGTCTCCATCGCTATTTAATTCTGATCTTTATCGGATCAAAGAGACTCTAGAAAGTCTACAAACTTTAGGTATTCGCCAACTACATATTGATGTAATGGATAATCATTATGTACCGAATCTAGGCTTTAATGCTAGCTTTGTTAAAAATCTAAAAGCGCATACTGATTTTATTTTAGATTGCCATCTAATGGTTGAAAGACCTGAATTAGCTATAGTTGATTTTATTGATGCTAAAGCTGATATTATTATCTTTCATTATGAAGCGACAGCGCATCATTCATATATTATTAATAAAATCAAAAATAGTAATATTAAAGTCGGTATAGCCATAAACCCTTGTACACCAGTTGAAAATCTGAAGCTCTTATTACCTCAGGTCGATCAGGTTTTAGTTATGACGGTCAATCCAGGCCAAAAAAATGAAAGTTTTTTACCTTTTACGCTACAAAAAATAGAACAATTAAAAAGTTTAAAGCAAATCGGTAATTACCATTACGATATTCAGGTTGATGGCAATATTAACGATCAAAACATATCTTTATGTGTTACAGCTGGCGCCAACAGTATCGTATCGGGTGGCTTTATCTTTAACAATAATCCGCTCGAAAGCAATATAGAAAGATTAAAAGCGGCAATCAAATAGGGAAATAATAATGGATACTAAAGATGTATTATCAAAAATATTAACTGAGATATCAGCACAAGTAAGCTCTATCAATGAGGAACAACTTAGCCAATTTAAAAATGCCATTATTGCTGCACAACATATCTTTCTTGCTGGAACAGGCCGCTCTGGATTAATGATTGGGGCATTTGCTAATCGATTAATGCATTTGGGCTTGAATGTTAGTTTGATAACTGAAATTAGTAAACCAAGAGCAAATGTTGGTGATTTATTAATTTTAGGATCGAGTTCCGGTGAAACCAAAAGCTTAATTGCTTATGCCAATCAAGCAAAAGCACTCGGTGTTAAAATAATATTATTTACTACCAATAGCAACTCTAGCTTAGCCAAATTAGCGGATAATATTGTGGCAATTCCAATAAAAGTGCTTGAACTAAATCAACCCATGGGTAGCACATTTGAACAACTATCATTACTCACTTATGACAGCATTGTTTACAGTCTAATGACAGAATTGCAACAGACGCCAGAATTAATGAAAAACCGTCATGCTAATATTGAATAGTATACAAACTAAACTAACAACCTTGAGATAAAATTCTACTTATTACAATAATTCCGATGCTCGATGGGACTGACGAATATTATGTTATTAAATATGGGTGAAAAATTTTGAGGAAAGCACTTTTTTGAAGCAAAAAATTTGAGGAGAGGGGTTTTTTAGGCTATAAAATTCCTAATTTTATAAAAAACACCGTTAATCAATCTTAGCGATTTAATTAACGGTGCTGATTTATTTGTCTATGGCTATAAATTTAATCTATCGATTATACTTAATTAGCTGCTTTTAAATAGTGAGCAATTTTTGCAATATCATTTGGAGTCGTTTGACAGCAGCCACCAATCAATTTTGCCCCTAACTTGATCCAAACTGGCAATTGATTATCAAAGGTACAATTATGTTGATGATCTTTGTGCCATTGTTTAGTGGTTGGATCATATTGCTCGCCCGAATTAGGATAAACAATTAAGGGTTTCGCTGTTAGTGCTTGTAATTTGGTTAATGCCAGAGAGACCTTTTCTAAAGCAATGCAATTAATACCGATACTAATTACCTGATCAATCTGATTTAGATAATCAATCACTTCGACAAGTGGAGTTCCATCACTAAGGTGATTTGCATCTTTTAATGTTAACGAAAACCATGCTGTCATTGTTGGATATTGTTGTAGCAATTTAGCTAACGCTTTTATTTCAACAAAGTTGGGTAGGGTTTCACAAGCTAAAATATCAACTTTTGCCTCAATGAGTGCTTGCATTCTGGCCTGATGAAAATCAATAAATTCATTTTCACTAAGTTGATAATTACCAGTATATTCTGAACCGTCTGCCAAATAGGCTCCATAGGGACCCACTGAACCAGCGATAACTAATAACTTATCTGACTTAATTTCGTCTAGATATTGTTGTTTGGCTTGTTGAGCTAGCGTTACACTTTGTTTAATCAAATTTATTGATTCGGCAAGTGATATCCCTTTTGGGGCAAAACCTGATGGTGTTGCTTGATAGCTAGCGGTAATAGCACAATCAGCGCCGGCATTAAAATAATCATAATGAACTTGTCTAATAAGATCGGGTTGTTCAATTAATACTTTAGCTGACCATAAACTATCATTAAGATCACAACCACGGCGCTGTAGCTCACTTGCTAAAGCACCATCAATAATTACGTAGTTATTTTGGTTTAATAACTGCGATATAGGATTTTCTTTTGACATTATCGATTTACTCGTTGTTGATAAGCTCGGGTAACATGATAGGCGATATAGCAAACCACTACAAATGGAATACCACAATAAAGGGCAATTCGTTGTTCAGGATCGAAAGCTAGTCCAATACAAGCAATTAAACATAATATAAACCCTAAAATTGGCACTAATGGATAAAGTGGTGCTTTATATTTTAGCGATTGTATTTCAGAGGTTGAGAGTTGTTTTCTAAAAAAGTAATGTGATGCACAAATACTTAACCAAACAGCAACGACGGCAAATCCTGAAATTGCCGTTAAGCCTACAAACACAGTATCGGGAGCAATAACACTGGAGAACAAAGCTAATAATCCTCCAATCATACTAACGGCAATAGCAGTAGTTGGTATACCTTTTGGATTTAATTTACCAAAGCATTTTGGCAATGTACCTTGATTAGATAGCGACCATAACATGCGACCAGATGCATATAATCCAGAGTTAGCTGCGGATAAAATGGCCGTTAAAATGACAAAATTCATAATGTCAGCAGCATAAGGAATACCGATACTTTCAAATACTTCAACAAATGGGCTTTTAATAACGCCAGCTTGTTTCATTGGTAATAGGGAAGCTAATACAAAAATGGTACCAACAAAAAAGATAATCAATCGTAGAATAGTCGTTTTGATGGCTAGTGGAATGGTTTTTTCCGGTTGATGGGTTTCGCCAGCAGCTATACCGATAAGTTCTGTTCCTGAAAATGCAAAATTCACTGATACCATAGTCATAACAATTGGAATAATACCGTTAGGAAACCAGCCATGTTCAGTAATATTATGCAAAAATGGGGCAGGTAGGTTATTTTTCATTGGAATAAACCCAAAGATAGCCGCACTACCAGCGATGATAAATACAATAATGGTAATCACTTTAATAATGGAAAACCAAAATTCACTTTCGGCAAAAAATTGTGCGGTAATAATATTTAACAAGAAAATGACTACACAAAAAACTAAGCACCAAATCCAAACTGATACTTGAGGAAACCAGTATTGCATACATAAACCGGCCGCAGTAAAACTTGAGCCTAATGCCACAGTCCAGGTTAACCAATAGAGCCAAGCAACAGTATAGCCCGTTGCAGGACTAATAAATTTTGATGCATAAGTATGAAATGCGCCCGTTTCAGGCATCGCAACAGCTAGCTCACCCAAGCAAAGCATAACTAAATAGACAACAATTGCACCAATTAAATAAGCAATAATAGCACCAATAGCACCAGCAGTAGCAATGATATAACCAGTATTAAAAAATAATCCAGTTCCTATAACACCACCTAGTGATAACATGATTAAGTGGCGAGTCTTCATTGATCGTTTAAATTGATTTTCAGGCACAGCAGAAGAGTTAGTGTTCATATAAATATTGACTCATTAAATTGTTTTTAAGTGAAATTCCGCCTGATGATAGGCGGAATTTTTTAGATTAGAAGTTTAAATTGTTAAGAAATTCTTGTTTGCTAATTTTATTGCCATTGATGGTTACTTGATCTTTTGATTTTGAGTAATCAAGTTCGCTAAATATACCAGAGGTATTACCTTTTTTAAAGGTGACTAATGGCGATCTGCTCAGTGCCATTTGTGCCATTAATTGTAAATTATTGCTTGCTCTTTGTAGCTGATTATCGGTTATTTGTTCTGACTCAGGAGCTTCTATTTGTGACATGAATCTCGCTATTACAGCAAATGGTGCTTCAAGATTTATTGAAAGTTGGTTAATTTTGTCAATGTCTCTATCATTAATTGTCATTTGATTAAGGTAAGAAATATCAACTAATGCACTAAAATTGAAATCACCAGAAGCATTGTGCCAATGAAATTTTTTAATGTCTATTTTAGTATTGGTGATGTTTGAGTTATTAGTTGAATCTAATAACCAAGATATTTGCTCAAATTTGTCAAAAAATAATTTATCTAACCCTTGAACATTAAGTTCAAAAGTACCATTTCCCATTTGTTGCTTGCCGTAATTAAAAGCTTCAATTGCAATATCCATATTACCTTCAAGACCAGTTGTTTTATTGGCAAATTTATAGTCCATTGCAAAATTTTTAAGTGCAATTGTTGGTTTATCGGTATTAGCCTTTAAATTAACAAATAAATCATCAACACTATTTTGTGCTTCGATGAAATAATTTTTATAATCAATTTTATTATCAACTTTTAAATTTTTTAGTTTAATCTCATCACCATCGTGTCTTTTATAATTTAAATTATCAATAACCAATGAAAAAGAAGGTGTTTCAAATCCTAGGTTACCAGACACACTATAATCAATTTGGCCTAGTTCGAGTTTACCTTCAAGAAATTGATAATTAGGATCTTGATCACTCAAAACAATCGGTTGTGTTGTCAGGTTAATGGTTAGATTATCAGAATAAGATAAATTGATATGCCCTTTTGCAAATGGTTTGTTACCAGCAAGTTTCCATAAAATTGGGTTAGATTTTTCTGTACCTTGATACTCAAGCCAAGCCATTTGTGGCGAAAAAGTACCTTGTTTCAAGGCGGCTAGCGGGAATGGTCCATGATGGATGATAATATCTTCATCATATAGCGTGATAGTCGAGGATGCACTTGCAGATTCAGCGATAATTTTTATATGTGTTTTAGTTGAAAAAATACCCTTTTCATCATTGGAATGGGTGATTTGTACTTCAACCTCATTTTGTAAACTATTAACTTTTTTTGTTAGATTTTTTAATGTGTTATCTAACTCAGCTTCAATTACATTGCCTGTATGCCAAGCTATACCAATATAACCAAGGCCTAATATTGCAATAACGCCAATTGCCAGTGTACTTTTCTTCATGTTTACTCTCTCAATTTTTCTACTTTTAATTATTTTTTAATATAACTTACTTTCATGATTTTTGATTAAAAAATGATGTATCGTCTTTTGTTGATTATTCAAAAAGATCTAAAACCTCACTTTTGTTATAAATTTGACCATTAATATTAGCCTCGTTACTGTCTTTAAGTATATCAATATCGATAAATAAACCTTGTTCTTCACCTTTGCTAAATTTAAATATCGCAGAATCATCGAACATATATACCAAGTTTTTTTGGACCGTTTTTTTCGATTCGTTAAACTGTTCCTCAGTGAGCTCACTATGGTGAGGATCATTATATTGGGCATAGCTGTAAGCAATTACATTAAGGGGGGCATTAACATGCAATGAAAGATTATTAATGCTATCTAAAGGATTATTTTGGTTATAAATATCTTCAAGCTTTGCGATATCAAGTGTTCCTTTAATATTCACATCACCATTAACATTACGCCAGTTTAAATTTTTAAGCTCAAATTTACTGTTAATGGTTTGATCATATTGAGTTTCTTCATCGATAAATTCTTCGCCAAATATCTCTTTATCTAAACCTTGATAATCAATATCTATTTCTGCATTACCTAAATTTTGTTGTCCATATAAGATTGAATCAACACTGCTAATGAATGAGCCATTAAGAACTCGAGTATCACTTAAATCAGTTTTTTGTTTGATAGATAGTTTGTTTAATATGATGAAGGGTCGTTCATCATCTGACTCAGGAATTAAGGTAAATTTATCAAGATTAGCATTTAAGGTAATATTTTGATTGTTGGAATCAATAGTTCCATTTGCTCTTAAATTCTCGATTGAAAAGGTGTCATTATCAGTTTCGGCATAGTCATAATCATCTAGATAATATAAATAAATATCTCTTAAATTTGTTTTTAAAGAATCTAAATGCAAATTATAACCAATCATAGTTGACTGTTTTTCGCCATCAAGATCAATGTGAAGCTTATCTAACGTAAGATAGTAAACGGTTTTTTGAGTATGAAATTTATCTAAATCTAGTGTTATCGAAGGGATAGCTGAGTCCATATTACTAGTAAATGTAAAACTACCTTTGCCTAATTGGTATTCAAATTTAACATTATCTTCAATTTCTCTATAATGACTGATTTCCTTGCTAAAAAGCTTTACAATCATACTTTCACTATAATCCAAACTAATATAGCCGGTAATAAAGGGTTGATTATCATTAGTCTTCCATGCGGAAGGATTGGATTCTTTGCTAGTTTCAAATTCCACCCAAGCCATTTGTGGTGAAAAAATACCTTGCTTTAAAGCGGCAAGTGGGAAAGGGCCATGATGAATAGTGAAATCCTTATCAGCTAGTGTAAATACCTCAGCAAAACTACCATCTTTAGAGGATAAGGTCATATTAATATGGGTTTTGGTTGAAAATAGCTGTTTTTTATCATTAGAATGGCTAATATTGATTTTAAAAACATTTTGGCTATTGTTGAACTGTTCAGCTGCTAGTGTTAACGATTTATCTAGATCATTTTCAATCACGTTGCCAGTATGCCAGGCAATACCAACATAACTTAAACCTAATACAGCAATAAAGCCTAAAGCCAGTGTCGTCTTTTTCATTTTTACTCTTTATATTCCGTTATATTTTTTAGTTATTTTTCTTGATGATCTGCAAAATCTGCTAATAAATCTTTAATATAATCAATGCGATCAACTCGTTGTAAATCAGATTTTAGTAATTTTAATCGATTTGTCCCTTCTAAGCGATAATTTTTTGGTGATTTTTGAATTGTTTCGATTAAATAATCGATCGCAATTTTGTTGTTAGAACCGAATTCTATAAAACCACCTTTTTCACCGTATTCAATTTTTGTGATACCCAATTTACTTGCTTGATAGCGTATTTTAGTGGTTTCTAATAAAAATAGCACCGGATCGGGTAATTGACCAAAACGGTCACGCATTTCAACTTTTATATCGGTGAGTTCATCTAGATTTTCAATACTAGCAATTCGTTTATATAGTGATAATCGGGTATTAACATCTGGGATAAAATCATCTGGAATTAGAGTTGGTAACCGTAATTCAACTTCAGTTTGTTGATTATTAAGTAATGATTCAAGGGTTGGCTCTTTACCTTCTTTAAGCGATTTAACTGCATCATCAAGTAATTCAATGTACAGGTTAAAACCTATTGTTTCAATTTGACCACTTTGATCACTACCGAGTAATTCACCTGCACCCCGTATTTCAAGATCATGTGTGGCTAAAGCAAATCCAGCACCCAAATCTTCTAAAGTAGCAATAGCATCAAGGCGTTTTTTAGCATCTTTAGTTAGTAATTTCGGATGTGGTGTCAATAAATAAGCATAGGCTTGGTGATATGATCGTCCAACTCGACCTCGCAGTTGGTGTAACTGAGCAAGACCAAATTTATCAGCACGATCGATAATAATGGTATTGGCATTGGGAATGTCAATTCCAGTTTCGACAATAGTGGTACACACTAATAAATTGAATCGTTGGTGATGAAAATCATTCATAACTCTCTCAAGATCACGTTCATGCATCTGACCATGACCTATAGCAACACGAGCTTCAGGTACCAGTTCAGTTAGTTTTTCTGCCACTTTTTCAATATCCGAGACATCATTGTGTAGATAATAAATCTGACCACCACGCAAAATTTCCCGTAGAATGGCTTCACGAATGACTAAATCATCAGATTCTCGAACAAAGGTTTTTACAGCTAATCGACGCGCAGGTGGTGTAGCAATAATTGATAAATCACGCATACCACTCATTGCCATATTTAGAGTACGTGGAATAGGGGTGGCGGTCAAAGTAAGTATATCGATATTGGTTCGCATTGCTTTGATTCGTTCTTTTTGACGAACACCAAAGCGGTGTTCTTCATCGACAATTAATAAACCTAAATCTTTCCATTTTACATCTTCTTGTAATAATTTATGGGTACCGATGACAATATCGATTTTACCTTCAGCAAGTTCTTGAATAATGGCTTGCTGCTGTTTAGCGGTTTTAAATCGAGACAAACTTTCGATTCGGATTGGCCAATTGGCAAATCTATCACAAAAACTCTCATAATGTTGCTGGGCAAGTAATGTGGTTGGTACTAATACTGCGGTCTGTTTATGATTGATCACCGCTAAAAATGCGGCACGAATAGCCACTTCGGTTTTACCAAAACCAACATCACCACAGACTAATCGATCCATTGCATAAGGTGAACACATATCACCAATGACTGCACCAATGGCATTTTGTTGGTCGTCGGTTTCTTGATACGGGAAAGCTTGGCAAAACAGCTCATATTGTTCACGATCTTGTTTAAATTCAAAACCGGGTTTACTTTCTCGTTCAGCATAAATATCAAGTAATTCAGCGGCAACATCACGTACTTTTTCGGCTGCCTTTTGTCTTGCCTTACTCCAGACATCAGTGCCTAACTTGTTTAGTGGGGCATTATCTTCATCACCGCCAGAATAACGGCTAATTAAATTTAGTGATGAAACAGGTACATAGAGCTTAGTATCATTTGCATAGAGCAGTATAAGGTACTCGGCAGTGATACCACCAGTTTCTAATGTCGTTAAACCCGCATAACGACCAACACCATGCTCTAAATGTACCACTGGTTTACCGGGTGTTAATTCGGCTAAGCTACGAATTAAACTATCGGTATTGATTGCCTGTTTGCTCTCTTTTTTTCGACGAATAACCCGACGACCCAATAGTTCGTTTTCAGTGATAAACGCGAAATTTTGTTGCTCATCGATAAAACCTTGTTCGCTTGCACCTATCATTAAAAAGTAGCGATTTTCGGCATTGGCTAATTGATCAAGTTGTGAGATGGATGTCGGATGTATTCGCATTCGGCCTAAGATTTCTTGCAATGCATCTTTACGGCCTTCTGATTCAACAGAAAAGATAATTTTACCTTGGAAATCTTGAGTGAATTGCTCAAAATGTAAATAAGGTTGTTTTTGCTGAATTTGTATCGCAATCTCTGGCAATAAACTAAACGGTAAATTAATGCTTTTGTTCGAATCACTAATTTCAGAATGTGATACAGTGATTCGAGGGTATTGTTTAAAATGGGCAAAGATTTCATCGGTTTTTGACCAAATTACCGCTGGCGTTAACAATGGTCGCATCGGATCGACTTTGCGACTTTCATAACGTTGCGTAATATCTTGCCAATATTTATTAGCAAATTGTTCAATATTTGCTGTGTTAATGATCAACGTATTGGATAAAAAGTAAGAAAATAACGGAGTAAGTGGCTCGTTAAAAAATAGTGCCTGCCAATATTCGATACCTGTAGGTAAAATATTTTTACTGACTTGTTGATAGATACTTTCAGGATCAAGTCTTACTTCAAATTGCTCTCGCCATTGACTACGAAATAATTCGATGGATGTTTTATCGAATGGAAACTCATGGGCTGGAAGAAGTTGAATTTCATTAATTTCATCGAGTGTTCTCTGACTTTCAACATCAAAAGTGCGAATACTATCAATTTCGTCATCAAAAAAGTCGATACGATATGGCTTCTCACTACCCATCGGGTAGATATCAAATAGCGCACCGCGAGTAGCATATTCACCATGCTCCATAACTTGACTGACTGAACGATAACCGGCATTTTCAAGTTGTGATCGCAGACTTTCACGACTTATGGCTAAGCCTTTCTTCATCATAAATACATGCCCACCTAAGTAGTTTTGTGGACACACTTTTTGCATAAGCGTATTAATTGGTAGGATTAAGGCACCCTTAGTTAAATGGCCTAGCTGATAAAGACAAGATAGTCGCTCGGAAACAATATCTTGATGCGGCGAAAAACTATCATAAGGTAGTGTTTCCCAATCGGGAAAAAAAATCGATGGGAAAGTTGAAAATTGTTTCAACTCTTCATGAAGACGAGTTGTTTGTTGCATGTCATCTGTAACAATCACCACTAAACCATCGTGCGCAGCAATAGCCTGTGCACAAAATTGGGATAAGGAAGAACCAACAAGTTGACCGACTTGTTTTACTTCACCTGATTTTTTAGGAATGATGTTAGAAATATTGTATGTTTTTGACATGTTAGAGTAATAGATAATTGCGACAAAGTTAGCCTAAGATTATAACGTAATTATATGGTTGTTTTCTATAACTGTTTAATCCTGTATGATAAGCAGTTAAAATTTAACTGGTTAAACTTAATTGAAAACTTTAGGTACTTTATAACTATTATGTCAAAAATATTTCGTCCATTAGTATTTTATATAGGTTTACGCTATGTATACGGGCAAAAAACCGATGGGTTTGGTCGCTTTGTTTCTTGGTTATCTATGATAGGCATCATGCTCGGTTCTATCGGTTTGATTGTGGTTTTGTCGGTAATGAATGGATTGGAAGATCAGATGCAAAATAGTATCTTAAAGTTTTTCCCCCAAGCACAAATTACTTCAAAAACCGGAAGAATCGATACAACTGTCATTCATTCGAAACAATTTGAAAATATCCCAGGAGTTGAACGAATTACGCCAATAATTACCGGTGATGTGGTATTACAAAGTCAGCAAAGTATTACGGTTAGTACCTTAATGGGTATCACCGCAGAGGATCATGATCCAATAGAAAATTATGTTTATACAGGTTCAATCGATTCATTACAAGCAGGTAGCTATAATGTGATACTGGGACAGACATTGGCTAATCAACTCGGTGTTTTGGTTGGTGACAAAATTCGCTTAATGGTCACCGATGCTAGCCAGATAACGCCAGTTGGACGCATTCCTTCACAACGTTTATTTACTATAAGTGGTTTATTTTCGGTCAATCATGATATTAACCAAGCGTTAATCTATATCAATCAATCTGATGCCAAAAATTTATTACGGTATCCAGCGAATAATATTAGTGGCTGGCGATTATTTTTAACACATCCACTGGAAATCGCATCAGTAACTAACCATTCGTTACCCGATGATTTAGTTTTTACTGATTGGCGAGCTAAACGTGGTGAATTGTTTCAAGCAATCAAAATGGAAAAAAATGTAATGGGCTTATTAATTAGTTTGATTGTGATTGTGGCAGCTTTTAACATTATTACTTCATTAAGTTTGTTGGTTATGGAAAAACAAGGGGAAGTAGCGATTTTAAAAACGCAAGGCTTGTCACGTTTTAAAATTATGCTGATTTTTATTATTCAAGGTGCGAGTTCTGGTGTCATTGGTACCTTACTCGGTAGTGCCATAGGGCTGTTACTTGCTTCATATCTCAATGAATTGATGTCAGTGCTTGGATTATCCTTTGCTGGTATTGAATTACCTAGTTTGGTTGAGCCTTCACAGATAGTATTTATTATTTTCGGATTACTTATGTTATCACTAATTTCCACACTTTATCCTGCGTATCGTGCAGCCAATATTCAACCAGCGGAGGCTTTACGTTATGAATAATTTACAGCCACTTCTTTCAGCTAAAAATCTTTATAAAACCTATAAAGAAGGCAAAATGGTTACTGAAGTACTAAAAAATGTTTCATTTGATATTTATCCGCAATCATTACTCGCTATTATTGGTAGCTCAGGATCAGGAAAAAGTACTTTATTGCATCTATTAGGTGGATTAGACAAACCAACTTCAGGTGAAATTATATTTAAATCACAACAGCTTAATCGGTTATCAGAACAAGAAAAAGCACATTTACGTAATCAAGAAATTGGTTTCGTATATCAGTTTCATCATCTTCTTCCTGACTTTACCGCATTGGAAAATGTGGCGATGCCGTTATTAATTGCGGGTACTTCACCAAATGAGGCTAAAAAACGGGCTATGGCAATGTTAGATTCGGTGAATTTAGTTAAACGAGCTAATCACCGCCCAGCAGAGTTATCTGGTGGTGAACGTCAACGAGTGGCAATAGGCAGGGCTTTAATTAATAATCCTGCTTTAGTGATGGCCGATGAACCAACTGGTAACTTAGATAAATCGACCGCTGATGCCATTTTTGATCTGTTAATTAGACTTAATCGAGAACATGGCACGGCATTTTTAGTTGTTACCCATGATTTAGTATTAGCGAATAAACTTGATCAACAATTGATTATGAGTGATGGCCAGTTGTCTACCAGTAATTCTGTGAAATAAAGCTGAACGGATAATTAAATATGAATTTATCATTAATTACAGCCATTAAATTTCGTAAAGGTCGACGTAAAAGTGGCATGGTTTCGTTGATATCAATTATTTCAACCTTGAGCATTGCTATTGGTATTGCTGCATTGATTATTGGTTTAAGCGCTATGAATGGTTTTGAACGAGAACTCAACGATCGGGTGTTATCGGTAGTACCTCATGGTCAAATTTATTCACAATATGGCAACTTAGATAATTGGCAGCATGTTCAAACCGAGTTACAAGAGAACAAAAATATCTTATCGGTGACGCCTTATGTTAGTTTTACAGGATTGATTGAAAATGGAAGTAAGCTTGGTGCTGTTGAAGTACAAGGATTTGATCCAGAACAAGAACAGAAAATCAGTTCATTACCCAACTATGTCCTTAATAATAGATGGCAAGATTTTAAGGCTGACAGCCAGCAAATCATTTTAGGAGCAGGATTAGCTAAATCATTAGCGGTTAATGAAGGGCAGTGGGTTACCTTACTTATTCCTGTATCAAACAATCCTGAGCAACTTAAGCCCCCTCGGCGTGTTCGTTTGCAAGTACACGGTATTTTAGATCTAAGTGGTACGTTAAGTAACAATGTTGCTTTATTGCCATTAGCTGATTCACAACAGTTACTTGCTATTGGTGACAGCGTCACTGGGTTGATGATTAATGTTGATAATGTCTATCAAGCTACTGCTATTATTGGTCATGCAACATTAAATCTTGAAGAAGATCTTAGTTTTAATAGTTGGGAACATACCTTTGGCTTCATGTATCGTGATATTCAAATGATTAGACAAATTATGTATTTAGCGATGATTGTGGTTATTGGTGTGGCTTGCTTCAATATTGTGTCGACGTTGGTTATTGCGGTAAAAGATAAACAACGTGATATTGCTATCCTTAAAACACTTGGGGCGACTAATCGCTTAATAAAACGTATTTTTATTTGGTATGGTGTACTTTCAGGATTAATTGGTAGTGTGATTGGTGTATTGCTTGGATCTATATTGGCATGGCAACTTTCTAATATTATGGCAGCGGTTGAATCAATGATAGGGCATAAGTTTTTAAACAGTAATATCTATTTTGTTGATTTTTTACCATCAGAAATTCATCTTTTGGATGTCATCATGGTATTTATTACGGCCATGCTGCTAAGTTTGATTGCCAGTTATTATCCAGCGCAAAGAGCTTGTAAAATCGATCCGGCTCGAGTACTAAGTAGCTATTAATGAAATATAAACAAGGCGCAATATCTGATTTGCGCCTTATTTTTAATAATATTGATAGCCACTTATCAATTGATAATGCTGATAGCCCCAATATAAAAGTAAAGATGAAATTATTAATATTGTGATAATTAATATTGTGCAGATCTGTTTTTGATAGTGGAATTTTTCTAAACAAACACTGATTAGTCCACCTAAAATAAGACCAGTGATTGCTCCACCAATATGTGCCATATTATCAATAGAAGGTAGCAATCCTAACCCAAAGGTCAGTAATAAACTGACTACGATTGATTTGATTGGCATCTCTTGTAAGTCAGTACGATTAATTAAACAATACGCAAGTAATGCCGTAATAATTCCTAAAATTGCACCTGATGCGCCACAACTAATGACATCATGATTAATAGTGGCAACATCACTGGCTAAACTACCAAATAATCCTGATAATAGATAAATGCCAATAAAGGCTAATGGTGGTAGTAAGCGTTCTAGAATAATGCCAATACTCCATAATGCTAACATATTCATGGCAAGATGGGTTAAGCTAACATGCATAAAAATATTAGTAAATAAGCGCCAATATTGACCTGAAAAAGTTAACTGAGCAACATCAGCACCCCAATCAATCAGGAATCTATTTTGACTAAATGTTGAGAATCCTCGCTCATCGAGTAGTCTAGAAATAAAAAAATATGCAATATTAATCAGTATCAAAATACTGGTAATTTTCGCTTGATTATAGATCGGTTGAACATTTTTTAAGATAGACATATGCTAAAGTTTCCGTTGAAAACGCACATTAAATTGGATGATTAGTTTAATCAAATCGTTTACCTAAAATAACTAAATCACGTTTAACGCCATCAAGTTCAGCAACTTTTGGCAGTAATGCCCATTGATTATAATGCATTTTTTCGAAAAGATTTAAGCTAGCAATATTATGTCCAAAAATATAGCTGAGTATGGCTTCAATACCAGCTTGTTTAGCAAATGATTCCATCTTAGCCACTGTGGTTTGACCGATTTTTTTGCCCCGGAAATCTTGATGAATATATAGGCTTATCTCAACTGTTTTATCGTAAGCTGGACGACCATAAAAAGATGACAAACTAACCCAGCCACAAGGTTGATTTTGATATTTGATTAACCAAAGTGGACGCTTCTGCGGATTATGCTGTTCAAACCACGCAAAACGGCTTTCAACCGACACCGGCTGCAAATCTGCCGTTACCTGACGACAGGCAATAGTCGAATTATAAACCTCCACGATAAATGGTAAATCATCTAAGGTCGCATCTGTATAGGTAATCATAACGATAAAAAAGATAGTGGTTAATTGACTTTCATTGTAATGATTTTACCACTGGCAAGCAATATTTGTTAAAGACGATTTGATAACCTAAAAGCACAAAATCACTGCAATAATTGTTCCCCCAAAAACATTCCTTAATATTTTTTGTTCAATCATTTAAATAAATAATCTGCCTAAAAAGTAAGGAACGAAGTTTTTGGCGGGAACTAACTTTTTATGATTTAAGTTCTATTTAAATAATCAATTTATTTCATCAAGTTGCATTTGCATCTCACCCGTTAGGGTTTGATTACTTGCTATCACTTGGATTCCATTATGCAATGGTGTATTACTGTTGATGGCGTTATTAATATGGCTCACCGGTTCAACAGCAAAAAAGGTATTCATTGGTGCAGAAGGGGTCATGACAACTAAGTAGGTTAATGGTGTTGTAGCAGTTAATGTTAACGATAATTTTTTAGTCGGCCATTGTATTATTGCTTTTCTGTTCCAATTAACGAAGCAATTATCCAGATTTGGTTCACCTAATTGTTTCAGTTTATGGTAATTCCAATCATTAGGTATATCGATGATTTTTTCAGGTAACATATTATCATTATTGATAACCACTTGTTCTGCATCAAATTGCAATAATACATCATCATGTCGAGGAAAAAATGGATGCCAACCAAATCCCACAGGTATATCGCAACTGTCACTGTTGGTTATATCCATCTTGACTAGTAAGCTATTTTCAAAAATCTCTACTGTTTGTATAACTGAAAATGAAAATGGCCAACCTTCAATCCCGTCAATATCGGGGCGATGTTGATAACCTAAAATAATTTTATCTTGCAAATGTTCAATGATTTCCCAAGGTTTTTGCCATGCTATGCCATGAATTGTGTGAGGATGATCAGCAAAATTTTTCGCCAGTTGATAGGATCTACCCGCAAACGAAAATTGACCATTGGCAATTCGATTTGAAAACGGAACAAGGGGATAACAGCAAGTTCGTCTAGGTGTAAATTCTCCAGTCCATGCTCGCATGAAGTCAAGATTTTTATATTTGGCAAATGCGATAGTGCCGCCTAATTCAGGAAGTAATCCTATTTCTATATCTCCCTTTTTAATAAATACTATATTGAGATGGGTTACGTTATTCTCTTTCATGAGCAAACCTTAATAATAGTTAGCTAAATTGTGTTACTCAAAGAAGATATAGACCAAGAAGTTCAATTTCTATTTAATAAGTTTTCTTAGTTCTCTGATGTTAATTAATTTAATCTTTAAGTAATTGACAATTTTGATTATGAGTTTTAGTTTGAAGAGCGAATAAGTTTTAACTATCGCTCTTTGTTATCACTATCTATAGCGTTTTTGACTATTTGATATCAGCAATTTCTGCAAATAGGTCAGTCCATTTGCTGGTTTTGCGATAAAATACCGGCGGTTGACCGATAGGAGCAGCGACCGTGATAAATTGACCGCCTTGTACCTGCTGTTTACTCCAAACATTAATCCATGTTTCATCGGCAGGTAAATAAACTTTCCACTCTGTTACACCTTGCTGATGAACGGGAGCAACAAGTAAGTCCTTGCCGTACATATATTGATCTTGAATATCATAAGTATTGATATCCTGCTCAAAATGGACAAACAAAGGACGCTGTAATGGATAACCTTTTTCGCTAGCTTCATCAGCTAATGCTTTAACATAAGGTACTAAATGACGATATATGTTAGTCATTTTAGCCAAATGGGCAATTGTTGAAGGATCATGATCGAATTGGAAATTTTCATCAGGTCTATTACATTCGTGAGTTCGCATAACAGGTGTGAATGCGGCCATCTCAGCCCAACGTTCAAAAAGTTCTTTGCTACGCCGATTGTTAAATAAACTCGTATAACCACCTATATCACTATGATGATAAGCATTACCCATCAATCCCGAGGAAAGCGCTGCACAAATCACCGTATTTAATCCATCATGACGTGAAAAATCGACAGATTGGTCTCCAGCCCATAGTAATGGACAATATTTTTGCACACCGGTATAACCAGCTCGCATAAAAAAGGTTACATCATCGGTTTTACCCGCTTCAGCGATAGCTTCTGCATTGACCTTTGCCCATAATGTTGGCCACGCATTATGCATTAGCTTGGCCTCAACGCCATTTGCCAGATAGATATTGTCCGTCGGTAGATATTCTCCAAAATCGGCCATCCATCCAGAAATATCGAGATCTAAGCAGTTCTTTTTGATTATTTCTTCTTTATACCATTCACATGCTTTAGGATTGGTAAAATCAACCACACCACAATAGAATTCACCAAAATCAACTAAAGCAACATCACCATCTTTATTTAATGCAAAATATCCTTTTTGTTTGGCGATTGGAAATAATTCACCATCATTACATAAATAGGGATTGAGATAACTCATAAAACGAATATTTCTTTGTTTTAACTCTTTTATTTTTTGCTCTAAATTAGGATAACGTTTTCGACTCCATTTCCAATCCCAAAATAACCGTTTACCAAACGAAGTAATACGTAAACCAACCCAATCTTCACTCCATACAGCTGCAACCGGTACGCCTTTTTTGATCGCATTTTCCATTCTGGAAAATGTATTTTCTTCGCCACCTTTTAAACCTAAAATAATTCCGTTATAAACCCATTCTGGTAATTTGGGTTGTCGACCAAAGCGTAAACTCAATTTTTCGACAATATCTAAGTAGGTTTGGGCACTATAAAGTTCAATTGATTGTGGAATTTCCCAAATTTGTAATTCATGAAAATCATTATTCCTAAAATCAAAATCAGCATAAGCGGTGGTATTGATATGACATGCATAATGATTGGATGAAATAAAAGTTGGTTGTGGGTAATTGGTATGATAATAGTCTCCTCCTGCTTTATTATATTTATCTGAGAGGAAGGTTATTTCAGTCGTTTTATCACGTCCGACACCAGGCTCTGATGTCCAGAGTGGAAAATGGCGTCCGCGCATATTCAAATATGACATCTGTTCACCACATCCCCATACTTTCTCATTTTGTGTGGCGGATAGTCGAATCCAAAAACGATTTAAATGTTGGTTTTGACTTTCAAATGATAATAAGGCGTCTAAATTATTTTGATGTGTTATTTTCATTGTTATTTGTACGGGACTATCCTTTCCACATGAAAATTCAACAATATTGTCAGTAATTTTCGCGAAACGAAGTGGAATACGCTCTTCTATATAATCGTGAATATCAAAATTGCCACGATAAATTTCCATTTTTTCTTGGCCAACACCGACAAATATTGCAGGGTTTTCAGTTGTGTGTACCAATAATTGTTTTTCGTTTTGGGTTATTTCAAATCCATTATTGATAAGGCTTATTTTCATGGTGCCATCCTCTATAACTTAAATAATACGGTTAATCGCTTTGTAACAAAGCTAATAAACCATATGATCAATTCCTTATTATCATTAGACTTATCTTTAAATACATCTAAATGAGGTTTATGCATGACTTATTGTCATGCAATTACTTTATACATATTGATGTATTAGATTTACCGAGAAGACATCATCTCATCAACAATTGTGCCTAAATGTTGTAATCTTGGTGCAGAAATATCTTTAAGCATTAATTCTGTATCAGGTAATCCAATAACAGATGCCCATACTGCTCGTCCGGCAAGAAAACCTGATGCACCTGCACGCATCGCAATACGCACAGATCTGGCAAATAAATTTGCATCAACCCCAGAAGATAAAATTACCCATGGCATATTGATATGTTCATTTAGTTTTTGCGATGCTTTGAGTAAATCATTAGATTGACCTTTACCAAAAAGTGGCATTTCAACTTTATACAAATCCGCGCCAGAATCACCCAACTCTTTTGCAGCATCGATAATTGCTTTTTCACGGTCAAATTTGTCACCTGTTCTTGGTGGTCGAACAACAGGTTCAATAATACTAACTAGGCCGGCATCATGGCAGATTTTGTTAAATTCTTTAACCATGTCTAATCTTTCGTTAGGATCTTCATCTTGTCGCCAAAGTACCAATAATTTCAGTGCTTTAGCTCCATCTTTTTTTACTTGAGCAGCATTGACATTTTTATCAATACGCACCTTATCAACGGGGATACCATTACCGGGAATAAAATCATCTGCGGCAACAATTAGTGCACAATTTTTATCAACCGCTTTTTGTTTGATAATTTCGTCGTAACAAAATTGTTGATCTACTAATACACCTGAAGCATAAGGTGTTAAAATTTTTGCTGCATTAACTTTAAAATCAGTTAATACCTCATCTTTTATAGGGGTAGACATGCCTGCCGCGGCAAACATTAATCGCATTGCTTCTCGTTGATCTACCGCCAACATCGCAAACCCGCCTGAATTTCTGGCGATATCTTTTACTGTATATTTAGTCATTTTTTTCTCCTATAATTTATTATTTTTTCAAACCTGAACAAAAACGACAATGTTCAAGAATTGCTGTCCAGTCTTGTTTGCCTCGTCCCATTGCCCTTGCTTGACTATAAACTTCACGTGATGCTGCTCCCATAGGTAATGGCACATGGAGTTGGTTAGCTACATCAAGCGCTATCCCCAAATCTTTATGAGCAAGATCAATCATGAATGCTGGTGTTAAATCACCTTTTAAAACTTTGTTTGGCCAAGTTGTAGTGAAATGTCCTTTACTGGCCGGCGTGCCACTCATCACTTTCATCGCAACATCAAATGGTAACTCTAATGCATCACAAAGTGTGGCGGCTTCAGCGGATAATGCGTTTAATGCAATACTCATGAAATTATTGATAAGTTTTACTCTTATTCCTCTGCCTGGACCTCCGGTATTGATAATTTCAGATCCCATACAAAGTAATATTTCCGAAGCTCTATCGATTTGACTTTGGCTACCACCAGCTAAAATCAGTAATGTTCCATCAATAGCATTGGTGGATGTTCGCCCGACAGGAACATCCATAAATTCTATATTTATTGCGGCAAGTCGATTGCGAATTGAATCACTCTCTAATGGATGGATTGTTGACATATCTATAAGTAGAGCATTACTACTTATAGTTTCTTTTATTCCGTTTTCAGCAAAAATAACTTGTTCGACTAATTTACCATTAGGCAGCATGGTGATAATAAATTCATTATTTTTCGCTGCCTTGGCTGGTGAGTCTGCCGCAATAGCTCCTACTGAAGTTAATTCGTTAACTGCCTGTTTATTAATATCATATACTACGACTTGATGCCCTTTTTTAATTAGGTTTTTAGCCATAGGACTGCCCATTTGACCAAGACCAATGAAACCAATATTTGCCATTTTAAACCTCTTTTATGTTCGTTTTAATTCCTTTATTATCATATTTGTAATTTTTATTTAGTAAAGTGATTTTGATCACTTTTTTAAAAAATTATTTAAATTAAAATTAAACGAATATTTAAGAATATAAACGAACAAAAGGAGTGTTTTATGATTAAAATTGCATGCGTGGGAATAGCAGTACAAGATCGGATTTATTATGTTAATGATATCCCAAAAGTTAATGGTAAATTTGTAGCAAATGATTATAAAGAAATAGGGGGAGGACCGGCTGCAACAGCAGCTGTTGCCATTGCTAAGCTGGGTGCTAAAGTTGATTTTATAGGTCGAGTTGGCGATGATGGCGCAGGTCAAGTCATATTGTCAGAGCTAGCAAATTATGGTGTCAATACCTCTTTGATAAAAGTATATGCTAATGCAAGGTCATCGCAATCAGCTATTTTGGTTGATAAACACGGCGAGCGTCTAATTATTAATTATCCAAGTCCTGATTTATTAAGCGATACAAAGTGGTTAGATGATATTGATTTTTCGAGTTACGATGTCATTTTAGCTGATGTTCGCTGGCCAGAAGGTACCGAATATTGTTTTAAAAAAGCAAAACAGTTAAATATTCCTACCGTGTTAGATGCTGACGTTACCCCGCAAGATATTAAACCGTTAATTAGTTTATCTAGTCATGCTGCTTTTTCTGAACCCGGATTATTAAAAATGACGGCTCAGGACGAAGTAGCAGTAGCCTTAAAACAAGCACAAAAATCTACAGAAGGGCAAGTATATGTCACTTTGGGGGATAAAGGTTGTTTATGGTTAGAAGAAGCAAATCAGTATTGGCATAAAGGATTTAAAGTTGACGTGGTAGATACTACTGGCGCGGGAGATGTTTTCCATGGTGCATTTGCTTTTGCGCTAGCTAATGGATATTCCATTAATAAAGTAGTAGAATTTGCATGTGCTGTTGCAGCATTAAAATGTACTAAAGCTGGTGGCCGCGCAGGAATACCATCAATAAAACAAGTAAATGAATTTTTAACTGAACGTCAAAAATAAATATAAGATGAGGAGTAATTTGTGGTGGAATATGTAGAGTTAACTGGAAATCCAAGGCATGATAAATTGATATCTCTTGTTATGTCAAATGGATATATCAGTAATGAAGAACTAGCTAAAATTCTAAATGTTACACCACAAACCATCCGACGAGATATTCGTCAATTAAATGATGCTGGTTTAATTTCTCGACATCATGGTGGAGCAGGAAGAATTTCAAGTATTATGAATACAGAATTTTCTAAACGCGAAACAGCCTATATTGAAGAGAAAACCACTATTGCCAATGAAGTTGCCAATTTTATCCCTGATGGTGCTACGTTATTTATTACAATAGGTACTACCGTTGAGTTTGTTGCGAAGGCTTTAAAAAATAAAAATAACTTGCGGATAATCACCAATAGCATAAGAGTTGCTAATATTCTATATCAAAATAAAGGATTCGAAGTAATAACGCTAGGTGGTATTTTACGTTCGCATAATGGTGGCATTGTGGGGCCAAGTGCACTTTCATTAGTGAGTGGATTTCGTGCTGATTATCTTATCACCAGTTTAGGAGCTATTGACCCCGATGGTGTTTTATTAGATTTTGATATAAATGAAGTTGCCGTAGTTAAAGCGATGATTGAACATTCTCGAAATTTTATTTTAATTGGTGATCATACAAAATTTCATGCATCAGCGGCAATTGAAATCGGTAACTTGAAGCAAGTTTCAACCTTTATCACTGACAGCAAACCACCTGCCAATATCATTAATATCCTAAAAGAAAATAAAGTTGAATTAAGAATCGCTAAAAAATAGCGATTTTTATTTTTAATCAATAACAATATCGTTTTTTCGATATAATTTCATTCGTTCTTACTATGAGTTAGTAGAGAGATTAGTAAACTCATCCTTTCATCTAACTAAATTTTAAGTTATTTTTTTCTTTATTGTTTATTATTGTTCAATTTTCTTTTTTTTACACCGTTTTTTCCCTTTCAAAAACAATTTCAACCACTAAAATCATTCTTTTTTGATTAAAAGTTTGCGCTAAATCACAAAATTGGCACAATTATGTTGCGTTTATTTTCGTTTTTGTCATTAATATAGTTGTTTTATGATCTTATTTGTTTGATATGGTTCGTTGTGTGAGGGAAGTTATGAGAAAAGCATTTATATCTCCGTCTAAATATGTTCAAGGAGAAAATGAATTATTAAATTTAGGGTATTTTGTCGCAAGTTTTGGAAAAAAAGCTTTATTAATTGGTAATCAATCAGATATTGAACGAGTTCGTAAGCAACTTGATTATACGGCAGAAAAATATAATTGCGTGTTTATTACCGCTGACTTTAATGGTGAATGTTCACGTATCGAAGTAGAGCGTCTGAAAAAATTAGCAATAATTGAACAGTGTGATTGCACGATAGGTTTAGGTGGCGGGAAAGCTATTGATACAGCTAAATGTGTGGCAGAAGGTGATGCGGTTATTATTGCACCAACGATAGCAGCCACTGATGCTCCAACAAGCCATTCGGCAGTTTTATATACCCCAGATGGTGCGTTTGATGATTATGCCTATTTCAAACAAAGTCCAAGTGTTGTACTTATTGACACTAACATCATCGCTCAAGCACCTGTTCGGTTTTTAGTAGCCGGAATGGGGGATGCACTTTCAACCTATTTTGAAGCCAGAGCAAATCAAAAATCTTATGCCAATATTAATGCCGGATTACCATGTGGAGTAAGAGAACAATTATGCGAAGGAGCAAAGCCAACGTTAGCAGCTTATGCTCTTGCAACATTATGCTATCAGACTTTATTAAAAGACGGTAAGAAAGCTAAGGCTTCTTGTATCGATAAAGTAGTTACACCTGCATTGGAAAATGTTATAGAAGCGAATATTTTGCTTTCAGGACTTGGTTTCGAAAGCGGTGGTTTAGCTGGGGCTCATGCTATTCATGATGGATTAACTATTCTTGAAGAGACACATCATTATTATCATGGCGAAAAGGTTGCCTTCGGTACTTTAGTACAACTTATATTAGAAAATTCACCAGAAGAAGAACTTAAAGAAGTATTAGATTTTTGTTTATCAGTGAATCTACCAATTTGTCTTGAGGATATTGGTGTAAAAACCATTTCAGACCAACAACTCACAGAAGTGGCAGAAAAAACCATTATTCCCGAAGAATCAATTCATTCTATGCCATTTCCTATTACTGTCGAAGGAATTAAAGCTGCAATTTTGTTGGCCGATAGTATTGGTAAAAACTACAAAACAACTGGCAAATTTACAAAATAGGAGCTAATGCAATGAAAAAATTGATTAATAGCCCATCAGATATTGTTAATGAAATGATTGACGGTTTAATCGCTAGTAGTCCGACTTTATTGGAAAGAGTTGCTGATTCTCAAATAGTCATTAGAAAAAATTTAGGATCCAATAAAGTGGCAGTTATCAGTGGCGGTGGAAGTGGTCATGAACCAGCTCATGCTGGTTATGTTGGTCAAGGAATGTTAACTGCCGCTGTTTGTGGCCAAGTATTTACCTCACCAACACCAGATCAAATTTTTAACGCTATTAAAGCCGCGGATTCTGGTCAAGGCGTATTTTTAGTAATTAAGAATTACTCCGGTGACATTATGAATTTTGAAATGGCTAAAGATATGGCTGAAATGGAGGGTATCAAAGTTGATACCTGTATCGTTGATGATGATATTGCTGTTGAAAATAGTACTTATACTCAAGGTAAACGCGGGGTTGCTGGAACGATTTTAGTTCATAAGATCTTGGGGGCCGCTAGTGAACAAGGTGCTAGTTTAGCTGAAATCAAACAACTTTCAGCAAAAATTATTCCAAACATTAAAACAATTGGCGTGGCATTTTCTGGCGCTACTGTTCCGGAAGTAGGTAAACCTGGGTTTGTTCTTGCTGAAGACGAAATTGAATATGGTGTTGGCATCCATGGTGAACCGGGATATAGGCGAGAAAAATTACAATCATCCAAATTTTTAGCACAAGAGCTAATTAGTAAATTAAAAGCCGCATTTCCATTTCAAAAAAATGAACAATATGCCGTTTTGATTAATGGGCTAGGCGCAACGCCATTAATGGAACAATATGTATTTGCTAATGACGTGTTGCATCAATTAGAGACAGAAAACCTCAATGTAGTCTTTACCAAAGTTGGTAACTATATGACAGCAATTGATATGGCTGGGGTGTCATTAACACTGATGAAGATAGTAGATAACAATTGGCTCGAAAAGCTTAACTATTCTGTAACGACACTAGCTTGGTAAAAAGGAAAAATCATGCTTGATACAAAAAACGTTTTAAATTGGCTAAATGATTTTGCTGATGTAATTCAAAAAAATAAGACTTACCTAAGTGAACTTGATACACCAATTGGTGATGGTGATCATGGGAACAATATGAATCGAGGTGTTATTGCCATGCAAACGGAATTTGCTAAAACGTCACCTAATACAATTTCTGATGTTTTTAGGATTACCGCGATGGCTCTTATGGGGAATATTGGTGGAGCCTCAGGTCCACTATATGGTTCGGCTTTTATGGAAATGGCAAAAGCAGCTAAAGAAACCAATGAGTTACCTACCATTATTCAAGCAGGGCTTAATGGCATCATTAAACGAGGAAAGGCTGTTTGTGGTGAAAAAACTATGGTTGATGTGTGGGCGCCGGTTAGTAAAAGTTTGTTAGAAAATCAGTTAACACAACAAGTAATTGATAGCGCTGTTGAGTCAACAAAACCAATGATGGCAACCAAGGGGCGAGCTTCTTATTTGGCACAACGTTCAATTGATCATCTAGATCCAGGTTCGGTTTCAAGCGGTTTTTTGTTCACAGCGATGCTAAGAAATATTTTATAAAAAAGGAAATTAATAGTGATAAGTTTCATTCTCGTATCTCATAGTAAGAAGATAACCGACGGTTTGAAAGAGATGATTGATGAAATGGCATTGAATCAAGAAAACGTAACTACTTTTTCTCTCGGTGGAACATCTGATGGCAATTTAGGCACAGATCCAATTGCAATATATGAAATTATTCAAAAACGCCAATCGGATGAAGCCATTCTTGTTTTCACTGATATAGGCAGTGCCGTAATGAGTTCAGAAACAGCAGTGGATATGCTTGATGAAGATATTAAACAAAAAGTTTATATCGTTAATTGCCCATTGATTGAAGGTGCATTTATGGCTGCTGTTCAAATTGAAAGTATTGATAGTCTTGAATCAATTTTTGAAGAATTAAAATCAATGAGTAAATAGTTATAACGTGATTGGATAAAAATTTAATTAGAGGTAAATCAGAATGATGAGTTGGATTAATACAAAAGCACACAATCGTTGGTTGGAAAATGAAACTGACCGTATTTTTGAATTTGGTCGAAAAGCCGTTGTACCAACCGGTTTCGGCTGGATCGGCAATAATGGTAATGTTCGACAAGAGATGGGAACTCAGCTTTGGATCACCGCACGCATGATTCATGTGTATTCAGTAGCCGCCTTGATGGGACGACCAGGCGCTTATGAATTAGTTGAACATGGTATTAATGCATTAAATGGGCCATTAAAAGATAAGGTAAATGGTGGGTGGTATGCCAATATTGATATCAATAGTGGCAAAGTTATTGATCCTTCGAAACAAGGTTATCAACATTTCTTTGTTTTATTAGGTGCAGCAAGTGCAGTAACAACCGGTCATCCTAAAGCTAAAGCATTATTAATTGAAGCAATAGAAATCATTGAAAAATATTTCTGGAGTGAAAAAGAACAGATGTGTTTAGAGTCTTGGGATGAAACATTTACAAAGACAGAAGATTATCGTGGTGGTAATGCAAACATGCACGCCGTAGAAGCTTTCCTTATTGTTTATGATGTAACTAAAGATAAAAAGTGGCTGGATCGGGCAATTCGCATTGCTTCAGTCATTATTCATGATGTAGCGAGAAATAACCATTATCGAGTTAATGAACATTTTGATTCTAATTGGAAACCTATTCTTGACTATAACAAGGAAAATCCTGCAAGTCATTTTCGTGCATACGGCGGAACACCGGGACATTGGGTTGAGTGGGGACGTTTGATGTTACATCTTCGCGCCACCTTATTAGACAATAAAATGCCAACACCTGACTGGCTCTTGGATAATGCCAAAAATCTATTTGCTGCAGGTGTTAGAGATGCATGGTCAGTTGATGGTGCTCCAGGTTTTGTTTATAGCGTTGATTGGGATGGTAAACCAGTTGTAAGAGAGAGGATTCGCTGGGTTATTGTTGAGGCAATGGGAACCGCTTATGCACTTTTTGATGTTACTAAGGATCCTCAATATGAAGAATATTACCAACGCTTCTGGGATTACTGCAGAACTTATTTAATGGACTATGAAACAGGTTCTTGGTGGCAAGAGCTCGACACCAATAATCATGTATCTAATAAAGTATGGGATGGTAAACAAGATATTTATCATCT
Source organism: Gilliamella sp. N-G2 (assembly GCF_002142215.1). Classification (GTDB taxonomy): domain Bacteria; phylum Pseudomonadota; class Gammaproteobacteria; order Enterobacterales; family Orbaceae; genus Gilliamella. Next base: position 23,387 of record NZ_NAST01000001.1, on the reverse strand, counting down.
ACTGCATTGTTTAGTGATACCTAGATTACCTTTAACTCCGGGACTTGCTCCTGCATTAGCGGCAGGGTTATTGGATAAAAACGTTCAGTAAATTTTATAACATGAGGGATAAAACTAATTATCCCTCAAATGATGAATTATTACTGACGTAAAGTTCAATTAATTAATACAAACAACTTAAAAACTGTATAGATGCAATTTATACAGCAGGTATCTATTTGCCTAAAATTTATAGAGGTAATCATGGCGGATTTTAAACAATCTGATGAATCTAAAAGCTTTTTTAATGTCAACAGTACACAAGATGTCATTGATATAATTAATGAACATGCTCCCAATAATAAGCGACATTTTTTTATCTTTTTTCTTGCGCTTAGTGGGGTTTTTCTTGACGCATATCAAGTTGTGATTATGGCTTTTGCTAATAAATATATAGCAGAAGAATTTACCGTTTCACCAACCTTTAGTGCCACCGTTAATTCCGTTTTTTTCATCGGTCTGATGATAGGGGGGCTAGTTGCTCAGTCGACCGTTGATAAAATTGGCCAAAAACGGGCTTTCTTATTATCGGTAGGCTTGTGGATTATTGGTGCCTTAATTTTACCTGTTGTCACTAATATTTGGGTTTTACTTTTTGTTTTTTTAATGATGGGTATAGGGTTAGGTATTGATTTTCCATTATCAACCAGTGCCGTTGCTGAATTAGCAGGGACAAAATCCAAAAAATCAGGTGGTTCAGTAAACCTTTGGCAAGTAGTTTGGTTTTTAACGACTACATTTGTCTATTTAGTCCTCTTTATTTTATTCAAATTTGGAATTAGTGAAATAAAACTTTGGCGAGTTGCATTTTTTATCGGTGCAATCTTTGCCATAAGTATCATCATTTTACGCTATCGTCTGATTGGTGAATCAGCAATTTGGCTTGCTAGAGTTAAACGTACCACAGAGTTATATCAAGTTATAAAAAAGCGCTATCAAATTGAGATTAATATTACTTCTGAATTTGCGACTATAGCAAATCTCAACAATGACTTAAAACAAGAAAAAATCAGTAAACTAGCCCAATATAAAATTTTATTTTCCAAAAAATATTTAAAAAGAACAATTCTTTCTTGTGTTATTGCCACAATGCAATCATGGCAATACAACGCGGTTGGTGCATATCTGCCGGTTATCTTAATTAGTATGCTGGCTGGCGACTTATCGGCTACTTTATTAGGTACAGCATCGGTCAACATGTTAGCCGGGTTAACTGGCGCGATTATTGGCTCCTTACTCATTGCTCACTTAGGAACAAGACGACAGAGCATGTTAGGTTTTATTTTCGTCATGTTCTCTCTATTAGCCTTAGGTTTTATTGGTCAATCAAGCACTTTTCTCACCTTATTGTTTCTTATGACATTGATTTTTTCTCATGCGGCAGGTCCAGCAGGTTTAGGCATCACCATTGCCACATTATCTTATCCACCTAGTATTCGTGCAGCTGGAGTCGGTTTTACCAATGCAGTTTTAAGAATGGGGGGGATAGCAGGTGTAATTTTTTGGCCATTGATTTGGTACAAATTTGGCATAACCGCATTTTATCTTTTAGCAATCGTTCCGCTAATAGGTTTTTGCACATGTTACTTAATTAAATGGGAACCGCTAAACAATCCAGTTGATAAAGAAGACGAAGAGGTAATTGCAAGACTAAAAAGTTAATTTTTAAAGGAAACTTGGAGGAACACGAAAATTCCTCCCATTAGGATTAAATGTTTTAAATTAGTCAAATTATGGAGGCTTTTATGCCAAAAAATATAGCCGTTTCACAAGGACATGATTCATCTTTAACACCGGTGAAAACAAATGTCAGACAACGTATTTTTTATGGATTAGGAGATACTGGATATAATTTTCTGTTTGATATGGGGCAACTCTATCTTCTAAAATATTTTACCGACCATTTAGGACTACCAAGTGTTTGGGCTGGTTCAGTGTTTCTAGTTGCAAAAGTATGGGATGCTTTTGCTGATATTTCTGTTGGTACTTGGATCGATAACCGCATGAATATTGGTCCCAAAGGTAAGTTTAGACCATTCATTTTTTATTCTGCCATTCCATTAGCATTACTTTTAGTTGCTACCTTTTCAATACCAAATTTCTCATTAACTTGGAAAATTATTCTTGCTTATCTAAGTTATATGATTTTTGGTACTGTTTATTCGATTGGTAATATAGCTTATGGTTCGATTGTACCAGCAATGACTAAAAATTCTCAAGAAAGAACTATATTGGCTTCTTTCCGACAAGCTGGTGGAACACTAGGGTTACTTATTGCTACCGTAGCATTTATGCCTATTGTATGGTTATTTGATAATGAATCGACAGGGTATCTTGCCGCAGTAACAATATTTGGTATTGCTGGTGCCAGTTTAGTTATGCTTTCAGCCAAGAATGTTGAAGAACATTACGTCATCAAACCGAAAGAAAAATTATCTAAAGCAGTTCTTAAAAAATCTTATGGTGCATTACTAAAAAATAGACCATTATTGATTCTTTGTGTAGTTAATGTTTTTACCTTCTCGGCCTACAATGTAAAATTGGCAATTCAGATCTTTTTTGCCCAATACACTTTACATGATACTTCTATCATTCCTTATATGGGATTCTTCTCAATTGGTTCAGTATTTATTGGTACAATTATTGTCCCGAATCTAGTCAAATATATTGATAAAGTTTGGTTATATATTATTGGATGCGTAATTTGGGCTGCGGCTGATTTAACAGCTTTCTTTGTGGTCGATTCTCCTTTTGCCTTTGTTGCTTTTGCATCTTTAGCTTTCTTAGGTAGTTCATTCATAAATACTCTTAATTGGGCCTTAATATCCGATGCTGTTGAATATGGTGAATGGAAAACAGGCATTCGCGCTGAAGGGTTAGTTTATTCATCTTATACATTTTTCCGTAAATTGTCCCAAGCAATAGCTGGTTTTGTTCCTGGAATTGTATTAGCGTTTGTTGGATACGTACCGAATGCTGAACAAAGTGAAAATGCACTATTTGGTATTCGTAGTCTTATCTATATTTATCCGGGAGCATTGGCTATTCTAACAATAGTCTTTATGTATTTCTTCTATCCTCTTTGGAATGATAAATATAAACAGATTATTGGTGAATTGTCTAAAAGGAATGCCGAAAAGTAATATTTTTTATGATGAATGATATTTAAGTAAAAGCAGGATGATCTTTTAACCACGCCTGCTTTTAATTTTAATATTCCCCGAAAATGGAAGAAAGCGGTTTTGCCGATTTGATTTTAATTTTTTATACTTTTATGTTTTATGTTTTATGTTTTATGTTTTATGTTTTATGTTTTATGTTTTATGTTTCTGTTTTTTATGTTTTAGTTTTGATGAAAATAATTAATTATTGTATGGTTAATCGCCGTCATTTTTAAGTTTTTACGCCATATAAGATAGATATTTATTTTTAATTTTTTATCTTGATTGCTAATCAGTTTTTTATAGGTAACTCCTTCAACTTTAGCTTGTGCCATAGATTGTGGTAAAAGCATCATTGCTTTCCCTAATGCAACTTCGAGTAGCATCGATAAATTATCTGCGAGTTCAGTACGACGTTGTAATGGATAGTTTAAGCTATTAAAAACCTGTTCACATTGGTCGTAAAAAAGCGGATTTGAGTGTTGTTTAAACCAAAATAGTGGTAAATCAAGTACATCATTTAGGTTTACTTTGTCTTGTTTGCTGCATGGATGATTAGCGGGTAAAACCAAGGTTACTGGTTCTTGATAGATTAGCAATGAGTTTTCAGTAAAATCTCTGGCGTCAGAAACAATTGCAAAATCGATATTGCCTTTTTGTAATTCAAGCTGCAACTCTTTAGATGTGTAGTTGTGCTTATATATTTCAGTTTCATCAGCAAACTCCGTTAAAAACGTTTTGAAATAAGGAATATAGTCAAAGCTTAAAGTTTTAGTTGTGCCTATAAGCACCTTTTCATCATTGCTAGTTGATTTAACTATAGAACAAAGATCATTTAATAGTTGTTTTGCTTTTAGTTTTAATATTTCACCTTCGTTGGTTAATACAATGTTATGCGTATTTCTTAAAAATAGCGGGCTTTGCAGGGTTTCTTCCAAATTTTTAATTTGCGTTGAAAGAGGAGGTTGGCTAATACCAAGTTTTTTAGCTGCACCAGTAAAACTAAGCTCGTCACAAACTGCAACAAAATATTGTAATTGTTTAATCGTTGGTAATCTTTTGCTATAGATGTCCATAAATTTTACTATCCTTAATAAACTATTTCGCTGAGTTGTAAGTGGTTGTGTCATTTATATATCTAAATTAGATTATTATTATGAATGAGAACTTTGCTTTTTGCATTTGTTTATATGATTTTTTCTGCGATACGAATTTCGTATAACAAAATATGTATTTCTATATTGCTGTATTGTTAGATAACCTCTCTCAAGTTTAATCAATTAGCAATTGGTATTTTGTTCATGGAATCCATCTCTACAGAAGAGCTAATACAGACAAAACCGCGTTTAGTGCTGTCAGCATTATTAATCGTGCTGTTAGTCGGATCGGTTTATATAAGTCAACTTATCTTTCAAGAGATCTCTCAAACTTATGATATCGATATTTTAGCCGCCAGAAATGTATTCAGCTTATCGTGTTTTTTTTATGCTATCTCGTTTTTTATTTATGGCCCTTTATCGGATAAAGTTTCAACCAAGTTGTTAGTTTTGTTTGGCAGTATTGGAACTGTTTGTTGCCTAGAGTTATCTGTGATTGTAGATAGTTTCAATTTATATTTGGTGGTTATGTCATTGATCGGATTTTTTGCAGCAGCGGTTCCGGCAGCATTGTTTGCTTATACAGCTAAAAACACGCCTAATCATAAGTTACCGCAAGCAATGGGTATTATGATTTCAGCTTCAATTATAGGTTTTATTTTTAGTCGAAGTTTGGTTGCTATGTTAACTGATTTTTGGTCTTGGCAAGTTGCCTTTGCCATATATGCCGGTTTGATAACGATCGCATGTCTTTTTGTTCCTTTCGCGATAAAACAATCAAGCCATCAATCTTCAACCATCAGTGTACTTGGTACATATTTGACGGCAATTAAAATATTATTTGATAAAACAGTGATAATATTTCTATCTGTTGGTTTTCTACTCTTCTTTGTTTACTTAGGATTATCTTCATTACTCACTTTTTATCTAAAAAATGCACCTTTTTCTTTATCTGCAACAGTTTTGGGATGGCTTAATTTTGCTGGGCTTAGTGCGATTATAGGCACCATAATTACGAGTAAATTATTACGGGTTATAAATGAACGCTATCTTTTAATCATTTATTTGTTAGCTGTATGTGTAACGGTTGTGACTATTGGTTATAGCTCAAGGTTATATGTTATTGGGTTAGGGATTTTTAGTCTGTTTTTGTTTGTATTTGGTATTCAACCATTAGTTATTGCCATGCTTAATAAAAATGTACCCATTAATTCACGCGGAGCTATTTCATCCTTATATTTACTTTCTTGTTTAGCAGGAGGCAGTATTGGTACCTATTTATTAGGTATCGTTTATCAAAATATGGCTTGGAATGGCGTGATAGCTATTTGTGTCTTATTGACAATTGTTAATCTAGTTTTAGCGTTAGTTGGTATTCAACTTATCAAAAGTAATCATAGAAAATAAAATTGTAGGTATTAATTATTAAGGAGACTCATCATGAAAAAAAGATTGTTACAATTTTCACTATTTATATTTTGTTGTTTTTATGGAGCATTCTGTATGGCTGATTTAACTAAAATTTCTTCAAGCTTTAGTGCACCAACAGGCATTGCGTTTGATAGTAAGGGATTAATGTATGTAACCAATTGGTCAGGTAACTCAGTTACGAGAGTCAAATCAAATGGTGAAACAGAGACTTTTTATTCAGGTATATCTTCACCAGCTGGTATCGTTATTGATGCAGAAGATAATGTTTATGTTTCATCATATGGCGATGATTATATTGTAAAAATTGATAGTAATGGTAAATCAGAAAAAATATCTGATGGTTATCATACTCCTACTGGTATCGCTTTTTCTAATCAAGGCCAATTACTCATTACTAATCGTTCAACTGGTGAGATAGTTTCTCTTGATCTTAAAACTAAGAAAAAAAGCATTATTGCTCGTGGATTGACCACACCAGTTGGTGTAACTCAATTAGCTGATAACAGTTTAGTTGTTTCACAATACAGTGGTCGTTTAACCATGATCAGCCCAAATGGCTCTAAAACTGAGCTAGGTTCGGATTTTAATCGCCCAGGTGTTGGTATTGTTACAGTTGCACCAAATGTTGCCGCCGTTATTGATAATGGTGCTGGAATGGTTCGACAAATTGATGTAAAAACTAAAAAAGTATCGACCTTAGTTGGCAATTTATCTGGAGCAGTAGCGTTAGCTTATCATAATGGTAGCTATTATATTGGTACTTGGGGTGACGGTACTGTATATGAATTGAAAGATAAATAAAATTATCTTCAATATTTTAATAAGTTTTACAAAGATATTAGCTAACAATAAATATTAATAGGAGAATTAACTACATAAAATTATAAGGGAATTTCTATATGCGATAGAAAAGTGAAAGAGGTAATTTACAACTAATCGTGATGTTCTATAATAATTCTGTTTATCATTAAAAGAAATCTTATTAGGAATATCAATGAAACAACGAGTAAAAGAACCTTATTATGCTTTCGATCCTAAAGAGGCGCATTTTTTGTTTGAGCGTACAATTAGATTTGAATCACGAGCAGAGATTTTGGCAAAAATTTCCCGAATAATACATCGTATGTATTTTCCTAAAAAGGCAATAATCACTTTTTTTGCTGTGATTGTTGCCTTTATCCTCGCCATTATAGTAACTTATATAATTAATTTATTCTCACCTTCTTTTGCCAACAAAGTTGGAAAGTATTTGACTGTAATTCCTTTAATTGACATAGGAATTTTAGTCTATCTTGTAAATCATTATTTCAATATATATTTAGAAATACGTTCAGTTAAGAAGCTTTATAAAAAAAATCTTGAATGGCCTGTTGAATGTTATTGTGCTTATTTCCAAGAAGGTATCTACATAAAATCGATCGATATGGAAGGTATTTTTTATTGGGACGATTTTATGGCTATGGGTTGTAGCAAGGATGCACTTGTTTTCCATTTTTGTCCGGCAAGAACCCCAAGTGGAAAATTTTTCAAGCAATATTATCCTCGATTAGATAATGTTTATATCTTTATTGATGGTGATGAACAAGTTAGGTCGTTAATAACTGCTGTAAATAAACATTATAAAGATTTAGTAACGTTTAAATAATCAAAGCGAAGATTTAACTCTCTTTTAGCAAGTTTTTGACCAGTAATATTGAGTTTTGCTGGTCAAAAATAATTGAATTTTACGCGAAAACAAACCAAAAATAATTCCAGCGCTTCCTATCATATTCATCTATTTTTAATCTATCTTTATATTGATAGGGAAAACTAAGTATACACAAATCCCAACTTTTATATGGGCGATTTAACCCTATGCATATAGGAAACACTTTTTTATAAAATGTATGTCATCCCAATGATACGGTTTATCCCTATGTGTATAGGGAACACTCTAATTATAACCATTTGTTTTATAATTAAAATACTCAGTCTACAATTTCTACCAATTTTTTTGTCATATTTGACTGTGTGTTTATACAGGTATTTTAAGTCTTGATAATCACTCTACCGCGAGTAATATCGCTAATATTTTTTTTGAGTATAGCTAGATTATCTAGTGTGATAGCAATACTGACAGTTACGCCTTCAGCATCAAAATCTTGTTGTTCAATGAGTGCATCCAGTTCTTTTAAACGGTTTTCGATAATTGGCCATTCATTGTAATAGCAGTGAAATTGCAAAGAAATTCTAGTGATAAGTTCAATTAATTCTGCTTGTTGTAAACAATGACTAGCCGAACCACCGTAAGCCCGAATGAGTCCACCTGTACCTAATTTGATACCACCAAAATAACGTGTAACTACCACTACCACCTGATCACAATCTTGACCTTCGATGGCAGATAAAATAGGGCGGCCTGCGGTACTGGTTGGTTCTCCATCATCATTAAAGCGATATTGTTGACCAATTTTCCATGCCCAACAATTATGTGTTGCATTTGGATCACTGACGCTGTCGATAAACTCGGCTGCCTGTTGAGCATTAATAATTGGAGCCGCATTGACAATAAAGCGGCTTTTTTTTATCTCTTCGATTAATTGGCTAGGATTTGTTAATGTATAAGACATACTAATTCTGGTAAAATCGTTTTATTGCAACTCATAATACTCAGCAGAATTGAAATGTCTATCAATTTAGCACAATTAAAACATTCACAACAACAACTAGCCGAACAGGTGAGGCTGGTTGATGAATTTAATCCAGCAATCAAATTAATTGCTGGTACAGATGTTGGTTTTGAGCAAGATGGAACAGTAACTAGAGCTGCGATAGTGACATTGACTTTCCCTGATTTTGATTTGGTTGAGTATCATATTGCTCGATTAGCGACAAGTTTTCCCTATATTCCGGGATATCTATCTTTTCGAGAATACCCAGCATTGTTAAATGCATGGCAACAGCTTAAACATAAACCTGATTTACTATTAGTTGATGGTCAGGGGATAGCGCATCCAAGACGTTTAGGAATTGCTAGTCATCTCGGTTTATTGTTAGATATGCCAACTATAGGTGTCGCAAAAAGCAAATTATGTGGGCAATATCAAGAGCAAGCAAAACAAGCGGGTAATGTAACCCCTTTGCTAGATAAACATGAGCAAATTGGTTGGGTATTGCAGAGTAAAAATAATTGTAATCCGTTATTTATTTCAGCAGGACACAAAATTAGTCAAACTAGTGCATTACATTGGGTAAAACAGTGTTTACGAGGTTATCGATTGCCTGAACCAACTCGCTGGGCTGACGCAATTGCATCGAATAAACCATTATTTAGAAAATTTAAGCATGGCAAATAATCAATTACCATTAAAACAAGGTGGTTTTACCTTTAAACGTTTTTTTGTTGCTCACGACAAAAGTCCAATGAAGGTGACAACTGATAGTTGTTTATTAGGTGCATGGGTACCAATTAAAGATGATGTACAACATGTTTTAGATATCGGTACTGGATGTGGTGTAATTGCCTTAATGTTAGCTCAACGTTTAGAACACCAAGCATGTCAAATTGATGCAATTGATATCGATATGCAAGCGGTATTGCAATGTCGAGAGAATAGCTTAAATGCAGGCTTTAAAAATATTAAGCCATTAAATATCGATGTGAATCAATTTAGGACCACTGAGCAAAGATGTTATGATTTAATTGTCACTAATCCTCCTTATTTTCAGTCTGCTGTAGAGTGTCGTAGTACAGAACGGCAATTAGCCCGTTATACTGAAAGTCTCAACTATCAGCAACTTATTGATGTAGTAAAACGATTATTAAATCCGCAAGGGTTGTTTTGTTTAGTTTTACCTTATCATCTTGCTGAGCAATTTAAGCAATTAACTGGGTTAAATCAGTTATATTTGTGTCATGAACTGCAAGTTAAATATACAGCGAATAAAGATTATTCATTAGTACTGATGGCATTTTCATTTAATCAGCATGCTAGTATTGAACGTCAATCACTGGATATGCGAGATGAAGAAGGGCGTTATTCCCAACAATTTAGACAACTGTTGACCGATTTTTATTTATTTCGTAAATAACGCCTTATTTATTGATTAATGAGGAATGATATAAAAATAAACAATGGCAATAATGGCAAGTACCACTATAGCTATGGCATAAATTTTATCATGTAAATAGCTAAACGCTGACAGTTGCCTTTGCTTTCTGGCATAAAGATAGAATAATAGTCCAACACTATATAAAATCATTGATAGTAGTAAATATGATACGCCGCCAGCATAGATTAACCAAAGTCCATATAGCGAGCCAAATGCGCCAATGAAAATTAGGTATTTTCTAGGTTGATGTATTGCTAATTTAAACATAAACAGTGCTGAAAGTAGATAGGGGATAAGCACCATAGATGTTGATAATTGAATCAGCGTGTTATAACCAGATTCATAAAAATGAGCAAGTATAATCAACAAGCTAATTAAGCTGGTTGTTAACCATAAAGCATTAGCTGGCGTGCTGTTTTTATTAAGTTTACCAAAGCAGCTAGGAACAGTATGTTGTTTACCTTGACCGGCTAAAAATAACATTTCTGCAGCTAACATTAACCATGATAATAATCCACCAGTTACTGAAACTATCAAACCAAAATTAATAAATGTGGCCCCCCAACTACCAACGACATGTTCAATTACAAGTGCCATTGACGGATTTTTCATTTGTGCGAGTTCATGTTGTGGCACAATGCCTAATGAAAGAACGGAAACACAAACTAATAAAAGACTTGTAATGGCAAAACCAAAAAAGGTGGCTCGACTTATACTGATTATATTTTTCGCTCGTGCAGCATAGACAGTAGCACTTTCAATCCCCAAATAAACCCATACTGTATATAGCATAGTATATTTTACCTGATCAATGATTGACCCTAATTGTGGTGTTCCCCAAAAATCAGTGTTAAAAGTTGAAACTTTAAAGGCTAAAACAACACAAACGATAAATAAACCGATAGGTACAATTTTAGCTAGCGTTACTAGGCAATTAAGTAAAAATGCTTGGTAAATTCCGTTAATGACAAAAAAGTGCATAATCCATAAAAGGATAAGTCCGGCAATAACGGCAGGAATTGTCGTACCATTACCAAAAAATGCGAAACAATCAAAAGAGCCTAATGCACTAAATAAGATAACTAAATAGCTAGTACAAGACATCCAAGCTGATATCCAATAACCCCACGCGGCATTAAAACCGATATAATCCCCAAATCCTTCACGAACATAACCATATAAACCTTCATTAATTTTATAAAACCGAATAGAAAGATATTGAAATATTCGTGTCAGCATAAACATGCCGAATAATGTTACGGCCCATGCGATAAGTATCGCACCAGCACCGGCGCCTTCAGCCATATTTTGTGGTAGGCTAAAAATACCACTACCGACAATACTTCCCACCACCAGTAATGTGAGAGGAAGTATGCCAAGCTTTTTTCTTACTGGTGTATTCATATTGTTTTCTTATTTAGTTGGTTTAATTTTTGTGGTTTTTTAAATTAAAATCGCAATGACATACAGCTTACTCCACCATCAATTTTGCGATATTCTGAAGTATCAACTTCAATGACCTGATAACCGAGTGCTTCAATTCTGGCTTTAGTAATAGGATAACCAGCCGGCATTATCACTCGTTCATTGACCCATATACAGTTAGCGGCATAACTTTCTTGTTCAGGGATTTCAATGATATTGAGATGTTGAAATTCTGGCTTAGTAATAAATTCACCTGCAGCTAATAAGTTATTGTGTTCCAAATAAGCAAGTTCCGTTTTTAAGTGTAATACTTTTTCTAAAGTGACGACCGAACCAGTTAAACCGTATTTTTCTAATATTGCAATCATTTGGTTTGCACCTTCTTGATTGGTTCGAGCGGAAAGACCAATGTAAAAGTGATTTTCAACCATCATGATGTCACCCGCTTCTACGGTGCCTGGTGCCTTAATATATTCAACTTTATTTGGATAAAAACGACTAACTGCCTCAGTAATTAGTTCTGTTTCAGCTCGACGAGATTCGGCTCCTGGTCTAGTAATGATTATGCAATGAGGTGTACAAAGGGCAACATCTTCAACAAAAACTGAATCAGGAAATTCTTCACTGGCTGGCAGAATGGTGATATCGACATCACATTGTTGTAATGCTCGAATGTAGCTGTTATGTTGATCGAGCGCTTTTTGATAGTCAGGTTTGCCTAGATTAGCTGACGTTAAGCCATTAATTAATGATTTCGCCGGTGTTCTAGCAATGATATGACTAAATTTTTTCATCTTATAAATTCCTTGTAATAATTATGCAGTAATTTTGAATAATAATTCATTAAAAAAACAAAATCAAGCTTTTTTATTAGCTTATAGGTTTGTAATATGCATTTTTATGCTATTCTGTTGATCAGAAATATTGAGAGGAATTTATAAATGGTGAGCAACAACAATTAATTGTTTATATTTAAAATAAGCATCGCTAATATGAGATTAGAAGTAGGGCGAATTATCGCCCAATAATATAAAGATTATTCACCAGCAAAATCGACTAACGTATAGCAGTTGATTCCCATAGCGGTTAATTTGGTTTTACCCTGTAAATCAGGTAAATTGATGACAAAAGCGGCATCTTCAGCGATCCCTCCCGCTTTTTGAATTAATTTAGCGGTTGCTGCAACGGTCCCTCCTGTTGCTAGTAGATCGTCAATAATCAATACTCGCTCATTAGGTTTTATGGCATCACAATGCATTTCTAAAGTGTCGGTACCATATTCGAGTTGATATTCTTCTCTATAAACGTGACGCGGTAACTTATTCGGTTTTCTAACAGGCACAAAACCAACACCTAAGGCTAAAGCAAGAGGGGCGGCAAAAATAAAACCACGCGCTTCGGTACCAACAACTTTATCGATTTTTTTATCTTTATAATGCTCAATTAAAAGATCGATTGATGTTCTGAAGGCGATTGGGTCTTCTAATAAACTGGTAATATCCCGAAATAAAATCCCTTGTTTAGGATAATTAGGTATAGTAATAATACTATTTCTGATAAGTTCAAGTTTTGATTGAGTCATATTAAATGTTCTCTAACTATTCTCTTTAAGAGCAAATAATATTTTATTATATACCTATGCGGTTTTGACTGGCAATAAACAAACAGTTAACACACCGTAAAATCTAGAGATTGGTTAGTTTAAGTACGAATAGACATATTTTTAAACGATAATTTTATCTCGGTTATGATTTTACTTTTTACAAATTTTTACAATTAAATACATTAATTAGACAGTTTATTTGGCAATTGGTGAATAATTGAATAAACTTTATACAGGAAGGGAAACACTATGAAATTTATTAAAATATTTGCCATGTTGGGGCTTTCTATTTGTAGCTTATTAAGCTATGCAGAACAAAATAGTGAGGTTAAACAAATTCAAGTTCGTTCAGAATTGTCTTCACCAGTTATAATGGAAGGCCATCCAGAAAAAAATTACTTAAAAGTCTCATTATCAGGCCAAAAAATTGATACCAATAAACGCGTTCCTATTAATTTAGCGATTGTTATTGACAAATCAGGTTCAATGGGTGGGGAGCGCATCGAAAAAGCGAGAGAAGCAGCTATTTTTGCGGTTAATTTATTGAACGAAGAAGATACGCTATCTATTGTTGCTTATGATAATGAAGCAAAAGTGATTGTGCCTGCAACCAAAGTAAAAAATAAACAAAAAATTATACAATTAATTAATAAAAATGTTTTTGCCGGTGGAGGAACAGCTTTATTTGCTGGCTTAAGTAAAGGTATTAAGCAAGTTGAAAACCAACTGACAAAAGATAAAGTTAATCGTATTATTTTGCTATCTGATGGTCAAGCTAACGTTGGTCCAAGCTCAGTAAATGAGCTATCTGAATTGGCTATTATTGCCGCGAAAAAGAATATTGCTATTACCACTATGGGGATTGGTTCTGATTATAATGAATTATTAATGTCATCGATCGCAAGTTATAGTGATGGAAATCATGTATTTGTAAATAATTCTGCCGATCTCGAAAATGTGTTTGTTCACGAATTTACTGATGTAATGTCAACTATTGCTCAAGACGTTGTGATTACTATTCAATTGAAAGATGGTGTTAAACCTGTGCGTTTACTCGGTCGAGATGGCGTGATCAAAGAGAATCAAATCACGGTTAAAATGAATCAATTGTTTTCAAACCAAGAAAAGTATGTATTGTTAGAAGTGATACCTGATGAAGGTAAAGTGGGTCAAAATAAAACTTTAGCTCAAGTTGATTTGAAGTATGATAATTTATTGGTAAATAAGATTGAACATCAAACGCAATCGGTTAACATTGCGTATACCAATAATCAAAAATTGGTCGAGGATTCAATAATCCAAGATGTCTTAGCAGAGTCAGAAATTCAAAAAGTGACAATTGCGAATGAAAAAGCATTAGAGCTCTATGATCAAGGTATGCAAGAGCAAGCAGAAATGATGCTTATAGAAAATAGCAGTAGACTTGCATCATTTTCAGACATAATCGTATCACCTTCGTCAAAAGCGAGATTAGATGGCCAAATTGAGAAAAATAATATTATGGCCGATGCTGTTAAAAATCAGAATAGAAATGTTTCTCGTAAAATAATAACTCAACAACAGTTTGAGTCAAAAAGTAATGTAATTAAAAAATAGTTATGAAGAAATTAACAACGATTTTATCTTTATTGATATTAATGACATTTATAAGTTATTTAGGTTGGCGAAGCGTTGAACATGAGGTTTTATTACGAGAAAATAATGAAACCTTACTCGCTAAAAGTCATATGAATAATATCAAATTATCGATTGAATCGTTGTTGAATCAACGTCTATCTTATCTTAATAGTTTGGCATTACAAATTGATAATGACTATGGTAAAGCTGAGGATTTATTAGAAACGGAAACGGATTTTAAGAATATTTTTATCATCAACAAAAATAGGATTTTATTTTTAAGTGATTCTGATGATTCTCAATGGCACAATCTGGTTGAATCAATTGCATTAGATAATTCTGTTTTGATCAATCAACAAGATTATTCAGAACAATCTCAACCAAGCTCTGGTTGGTATCAAATATATAACCACCTAATTTATTGGACAATTCAATCGGATAATATTATAGGTTTTGAATTTTCCAATATAAAGTTTTCATTTGATGTTATTAGTTTATTAGATACATATGATTCTGATGATAATTTTAGATTATCCGATGGCGATAAACAGATATATAGTAATGGTGAAAAATTCGATAATGAAATCTCTCTAAGGCTTAATTATCCCCTACAAAATTGGCATTTAACCTATTATTATTCTTCACCAAACTTAGTTAATTTATATTTATTAGGTTCAGGCGTTATTGGATTATTTTTTATCGTTTTGCTTGGGCTTATTGGTTACGGTTATCGAGAATATACCCGAACACTTCGTTTAGCAAAACAACAAGTAAGTTTTGTTGGGCAGGTTTCGCATGAGTTTAAAACGCCTTTAACCAATATATCTCTTTATTCAGAAATGTTATCTGAATATTTAGAAGATGAGCCAGCGCCTGTTCCTGATTATCTGCATATAATTAATGCAGAAAGTAAACGACTTACGCGATTGGTGCAAAATGTTTTAACTTTTAATAAGCCAAGTCGTTTAAATATAAAACAAGTAAATTTAACCATACTAATTAAACAGATATATCAAACTTTTAAACCTATTTTAGAGGCTAAATCATTACAACTGAACATCACTACTCTTGAAAATGATTGTATAGTTGATACTGATGAAGATAGTGTCATGCAAATTCTCAATAACTTTTTGAGCAATGCCGAGAAATATGCTTTTAATGGTAAACGAATTGATTTATCTTTGACCAGAAAAGGAAAACTGGTAACAATTACTGTTCGTGATTATGGAGATGGTATTGCCAGCCATCTATTAAAACAGATTTTTGAACCATTTTATCGAGTCAATTCATCGATAACTGAAGGAGTTTCGGGTACAGGAATCGGTTTGACGATTGCCAAGCAGTTAGCTAGTCAGATCCACGGAGAGATTAAAGTTATGAATCATAATCCAGGAATGGCATTTTCACTGATATTAATGGAGTAGTAGAATGAAAATTTTAATTGCTGAAGATGATAAGCACATTCTTAATGGCATGTCAGATTTGTTAGAAAAAGAGGGTTACATTATTATTAAAGCTGTTAATGGTAAAGTTGCGCTGGAACTATTCAATCAATACCAACCCGATTTTATTATTTTAGATATTATGATGCCCGATCTTGATGGCTATTCTGTTTGCCGTGCAATCCGTAAATTAAATGAAGATGTGCCAATTTTATTTTTATCCGCTAAAGATGAAGAAATCGATCGGGTTATTGGTTTAGAACTAGGTGCTGACGATTATATGAATAAACCTTTTGGTATTCATGAGCTTAGAGCAAGAATTAAGGCTATTGCTAAACGTTATTTAAAATCTAAACATCGAAATCTTTCTAAAGAAGATTATTTTCAATTTGGCGATTTAAATGTATATCCTACCGAATTATACGCTAAAAGAAATGATCAGATTATTGAATTAACTTTACGAGAAATTAAGATTTTAGAATGTTTATATCAATATAAAAATCAAGTTGTTACTCGAGATATGCTTTTTGATTATGTATGGGGATATGATTTTTTACCTAATAGTCGAACTCTTGATCAACATATTTCAAAATTGAGAAAACAAATAGAAATTAACCCAAGCATACCAACTTTAATAAAAACGGTACATGGAATTGGTTATAGACATTAAATTTGCTATACACTCTATTGAGCTGATTTTTCAGTATTTTAAGTAATCATCTCAAAAAGAGATGACGTTATATTGAGCAATTATTTCTGATTAGATGAGACTTGACATAAGGTATCACAGCAATTTTTTTCTATA
This sequence comes from Gilliamella sp. N-G2, assembly GCF_002142215.1. Taxonomy (GTDB): domain Bacteria; phylum Pseudomonadota; class Gammaproteobacteria; order Enterobacterales; family Orbaceae; genus Gilliamella. Next base: position 6,675 of record NZ_NAST01000001.1, on the reverse strand, counting down.
GCTTTTACAATATCATCTAATTGAGATTTGCATATTGATTTATAATTATAATTTTTGATAATTATCGATGGTTACGATTTTTATTTTCATGTTCAATTAACCATTTTTTTCTTTCTAATCCACCGCCATAACCAATTAGTTCTCCATTCGATCCTATTACTCGATGACAAGGGACAATAATCGCCACTCTATTATAACCATTGGCATTGGCGACAGCTCGAATTGCTTGTGGATTATTAATTCTTTGTGCTTGCTGTTTATAAGTGGTTAATTCTCCATAGGGAATGTGTTTTAAGCAATCCCAAACGGTTTGTTGAAATAGGGTGCCAGGTGTATGTAAGGCAACGGTAAAGTTTGTTCTTGTTCCTGCAAAATATTCGGCAATTTCAACCTTAGCTTGTTTGATATGTTCATTTTCGCCAAAAATAATCTTCATTTTAAGTAGGCTTTGTAGTTGTTCAAATTCTGTTTCTAACATTCTTCTATCTACAAACTCTAATAAACAAATTCCTTGATTTGTTGCACAAATAAACATAGGACCTAAAGGGGAGGTTAATCTATCGATTAAAATAACGTCTTGCTGTTGGTTTGCTGAAGGTGACTTTTTCATGATTTTTTTATAAGTATAACCAAAACCACTTAAGGAATTGTAACCAGTATCAAAGGCAGTATTAATAACATTTTTTCCTGATTTTAATTCTTGAAAAGCACTGTTAATTCGATACATTCGTTGATAAGCATGAAAAGTAATTCCGTAATGTTTTTTAAACCAACGGCGAAGAGTTTCAGGACTTAGTTTATTTTGTCTGAGCTGATAATCAGTGATCTTTTGTTTAGGATTATTATTAATTAATGCTAGGGCTTTAATTATTTCATCTGGTGCTTGATTAGCATTTTCGGTTGGTTTGCATATTTTGCAAGGTCGATAACCGGCATCAAGTGCTGATTTGAATGAATCGAAAAATTCAACATTGGCAAATTTTGGTTTTCTTGCTCGGCAAGTTGCAATACAAAATACCGAAGTGGTTTTGACTCCGACATAAAAGATCCCAATATAGCTATGATCTCTTTCAAGTAAAGCTCGGTAATAAGTCTCTTTTTGATTAGGGTTAGTTATTAGCATTTTATTCTATCTTGTCTAAATTTCGGTAATTTATGAACTAAGCTTATTAAAAATGCTATTCGTTGCGCAACCGAAAAATTGACAACTATTTTTATTCACTTTCTTCGTAAATTTTTTAGCTGTTTAATAAAAATAAATTGCTAAAATGACCATTATCAATCTAATATTGATACATCACTTGTTATCACTCAAGATTTTTATTATTTAATAGTCATTCCTTCGTTCATTGTTGTTAATATTTTTTGTAAATACCTAATATTTAAATCTATTTTTATGACCAATTTTAGTACTAATTGCTTCTATTACCTTAGGCATTTATTATTTTGGAGAGTACTATGCTTAGTTATCTTGATTTCCTTATTATTGCTTTAAAGTTGTTGGTTGTATTTATCTGTATTGTGTTATTTTTAAAAATAACCGGCAAGACTTCACTGTCACAAATGTCGAGCATTGATTTTATCGGTAATATGATTTTAGGTGGAATTGCTGGCGGGATTATTTATAACCCTAAATTAACCATATATGATTTTATTATCGTTTTGTTGATGTGGACAGCTATCATGTATAGCTCTAATTATTTAAAAAAACGCAGTCAAAATGCTAAGGCATTTATTGTCGGTAATCCGATTATATTGATGGATCAAGGTAAATTAAAATTGGACGCTTTCACCTCAATTAATTTAGATCTAGCTAGTTTTGCTGTATTGCTTAGAATGAAAAATGTTTTTACTATTCATGATGTTGAAAAAGCAATTTTGGAACCGAATGGGCAATTATCTATTGTAAAAAAAGGTGACAAAGATATATCGGTTATTGTATTAGAAAATGAACAACCAGTAGATGATGTTTTAAAACAAATTGGTAAAGATGAAAAATGGTTAAAATCAAACTTAGCAAAACAAGGTTATAAGAGTTTTGAAGGGCTTTATTGTGTGGAATATTATGATCATCGACTTTTTGTAATACCTAATGATGCAGTAAAATGAGTTTAAGTTTTTATAGCTAGTAATTGGCCATATAAATTTAAATTATTTATATGGCCAATGATTATTGCTTTAAGAAAATTATTTAATTAGCGTAAAGTGGTGATATGTTTAATGATTTAGCAATAAAGCTTTTTACGGAGCTGGATTTAAGTTCACTCTGTATTGATAACGCATGTTGTTCAGACTCACAACGTGTAAATACACAAGCGCCGGTGCCAGTTAATCTGGTTGGCGCATATCGCGATAACTTTTGAATAAGGTTATCAATTTCAGGGTAACGCTGACGCACTACGGTTTCACAATCATTACTAAAATCATCAACAGAAATAGACATCAGTTGTTCAATACTACGCTTAGGTGTATTTCGTGGCAAATTTGGATCATTAAACACCGTAACCGTTGAAATTTCTATATTAGGGTAGCTGACTAAATACCAATATAGAGGTATATAAACTTGTTGCAACTGATCACCAATACCTTCTGCAAAAGCAGACTGACCATAAATAAAAATAGGTACATCGGCACCTATTGCGCTACCAATTTCCATCAAAGTAGTTTGCGACAGATGTAACCCCCATAATTGATTTAACGCAACCAGTACTGTCGCTGCATTTGACGAAGCACCACCAAGTCCACCACCCATGGGGATCATTTTATCTATAGCAATATCTGCGCCAAGCTTATTATTGTTTACATAAGATTTTAAACGCTTAGCGGCTATAATAATTAGATTTTTATCTGCTGGAATATTATCAAATTGCGTTAATAGATTAATTTGCCCATCATCACGAGTCGTAATGGTCAATTTGTCGCAAATATCAATAAATTGAAACAAAGTTTGTAAATCATGATAATTATCTGGACGTCGTCCAGTTATATATAAAAATAGATTTAATTTAGCTGGTGATAACCATTGAGTCATATTCATTATCCGTTATCGTAATATCCAATTGCTAATTTTCAAACGAATTAACTCATCATCATGAGAAAGTTCAATAATAGCAGGTAAATCAATTTTTTTATTTTTATAGGTATAAGTAGCGTAGCTGCTAATCTTTAGTGACCATTTATTGTTATTTTGCATAAATGAGGTGGAGGATAATCTACCTGAGCTGTCAATTTTATCAGCTTGGCTATCATCAGAAAAACCTTTCAACCAGTTATGTAACGAATTGAGTGGGATATTAACATTGGATATTTTCTTCATTAATAGTTCCACATTAACATCATGGTAGCGAACGCCGTTGTTATCAATTAATTCGGCGTAATTAGGTTCGGATTTTAAGATTAAAATATTTGTACCCACTGGCGTAGTTAATTTTACGTCATAATAATTTTCAGATTGCTGTGTAATAAGAAAACGACCATAACTTTTAGTTTTCGTTCCTATATGAGCAATACTACCATTAACTTGAAATGAATTAATTTGTGCAAGAACTTGTTTATGGTTTTGCCATTGCTGTTCTACAGATACATTTGTTTGATATTTAGTTGTTTGGCACGCACTAAGTATAAACGGCAGAATGAATACGAACAAATATTTAATTTTAGACATAAATTAACTCTTTAGTTGTGTATGGTCAAAAGTAAGGCGTATTATAGCTGATAATTGGTTGAATAAGAAAAGGTAACTGAAATTAACCTTTATTATTTTTTTTAGGTATAATGAGTTCTTAATAAAAACTTTACAAACTATTATAAAAGAATCAATGCAATGTCTATTACTGTATTAGGTGTCAATCACAAAACAGCTCCCGTTTCTTTAAGAGAAAAACTGGCTTTTTCTACTGAGGTTATTGATAAAGCATTATATAGTTTATATCAGCACCCTTTAATTGCTGGTTGTGCCATCCTATCAACTTGTAATCGAACCGAAATTTACTTAAGTTATGATCATGAAAGTGATTTTCTGCGGGTAAGGCAATCGGTTGAAAATTGGTTAGCACAATATCATAGTATTGATTTGGCTTTATTTAAATCATCTCTTTACTGTTATGATGGTCGGCAAGCAGTTGAACATCTTATGTCGGTAGCTTGTGGCATTGATTCATTAATTATTGGTGAACCGCAAATTTTAGGTCAAGTTAAACAAGCATATAGTTTTTCACAACAAAACAATTGTTTATCAACGGAATTGGAAAAACTTTTTCAATCCATTTTTCATGTAGCTAAAATTGTTCGTACTGAAACGAATATTGGCGCCAATACTGCATCGGTTGCTTATGCTGCCTGCCTAGTGGCGCGTGATGTTTTTACTGATACGTCTGCATTAAGTGTGATGTTAGTTGGAGCTGGTGAAACAATTGAACTAATTTCACGTTATCTCAAACCTCATGGTTTTAAACATGTCATTGTTGCCAATCGAACTCGAGACAAAGCATTAAAATTAGCTTCATCTATTGAGGCTGAAATCATTTCATTACCGGATATAGCTAATCGGCTGAAAGATGTTGATATTGTTATTAGCTCAACTGCTAGCCCATTACCTATCATTGGTAAGGGGATGGTAGAGCGAACTTTACATGAGCGAAATCACAAAAAGATGTTATTTATTGATTTAGCTGTACCTCGAGACGTTGAATCAGAAATTAGCCAATTGGAAGATGTGCATCTATTTACTGTCGATGATCTACAACAAACGGTACAAAATAATCTTGAGCAACGTGTAATTGCAGCCAATGAAGCCAAGTACATAATTCAAGAACAAGCAGAGCAATATCTTGATTGGTTAAAAACACGCCATGCGGTAGAGTATGTTAAACAGTACCGTAATAACGCTCAAACTATCAAACGTCAATTAGAATTAAAAGCATTAAATGCGATTAAACAAGGTGCCAATATTGATGATGTTATTTTTGAATTTTCGCATAAATTAACAAATAAATTAATCCACGCACCAACTCAAACATTGCTTGATGCTGCAATCCATGATTGTGATGATTGTTTTAAAATCTTAAGTAAAGGATTAGGCTTAGAAGACAATTAATCTTTTATTGAATATACAAAGGATGATGTAGTTATTGGACCAAATTGAATTTTTTGACATACCAAGCCCTTGCCAAAGAGTATGTCAAATGGATGGGCAAGGGTATTGTATAAAATGCTATCGTTCTCGAGACGAAAGATTTAATTGGCTAAATTATTCTAATCATCAAAAACAAGAAGTTTTGCGGTTATGTAAACAACGGGCCATAAGACGTTATTATCAATTTTTACAACAGCAACGACAACAAAATAACCAAAGTACCTCTTCACAAATCGATTTTAATTTTTGATATTTAAACATCTATTTTTTTCATAACTTGTAATTCAGCTCAACTCGGAGTAGCATTTTTAGGTATATTATTCTGGTTTTGTATTAATTACCTTAGCTAATTAATGGGGATAGAAAATATGAAAATGTGTATTGCATGTGGTATGCCCATGACGGCTATTGCTGATTATCCTCTGCATGATATGTCAAAAAACTACTGTAAACATTGTGCTCATAACGATGGAACAATGAAATCATTTGACGAAAAATGGCACGAGGTAACACTTAAGTATGCCAATAATCATAATATTGATTATTCTGTTGCCAAAGAGACCGCTTATACAATTTTAAAAAAATTACCAGCATGGAAACGCAGATGGTAGTAGAATTTTTAGGCAACCAACTGCATTTAGAATAATATCTGTTGCAGATATTGCAAAGCTTAGTATAATTGCCAACGTTTACTTTTTTACACTTCTAATGCCAGTGTGGCGAAATTGGTAGACGCAGCGGATTCAAAATCCGCCGCCCTTAAAAGCGTGTCGGTTCGAGTCCGACCACTGGCACCAAATCAATCAACTTTAACTCTCTTCTAAATTCTTTAAATTAAATAATAATTAATTATTGAAAGGCTAAAATTCATCATTCTTATCATAATAATATACCAACTAAATACCTTTAAAGCTTTTTTTATTTATATGAATAATTAAGTTCATACGAAAGTTTAAAAATTGTATCTTTAAGCAAGTTGTAAGAAGCCATAAATAGTTATATTTCAAAAAAGATTACTAGTTATTAATTCGATAAAGATTAATTTGAAACAATAACGTACCAAATGTTTAATTAATTATTGCTAGACTTTTAATAAAGTTTTAGTGTATTTAGCTTTTAGTTAGTGTTCAATGCTCCGTAGAACGAGTATGAAAGTTAATTAAGACCTCTTACATATCAAATTACATGAAATGAATTCAATTCAAAACACCTTTGTAAATAAGAACCAATTATTTTCAATGAAATAAATTAATAATTTTATAAATTCAAAACAAGGAAATTATCTGGGAAAAATTATTTTTTAAAATAATAAGCATTAAAAATTACATATATTTTAAGTTAATTTCATAAATTAAAGTGCTTGAATTTTATATATGAAAATAAATATGTGATATTAATCACATTAATTAATATTAAATTTGTTGGCACTAATTTTAAGATGTATTATTCAAGAAAAATTAATTTTTTTTCTAAATAAGGTGAATCGATTCACCATACTGATAAATGAAATTCAAGGAGGAAATTTAGGAATAATATTAAAT